>QQUG01000004.1 GCA_008501705.1 Flavobacterium sp. | reverse complement strand
GCGGTGCGGTTGCCAATCCTATTAATGTGCTTACCAAAATGATCGCCTCACTCCACGATGAGAACAACCATATCACTATTCCCGGATTTTACGATGATGTGGAAGAGCTTACAGCGGAAGAGCGGGAAAAATGGCCGAAGCTCCCTTCAACAAGGAAGCCTATAAGAACGCCCTGGACATAGAAGATGTTTACGGGGAAAAAGGATATACCACCAACGAACGAAATTCTATCCGCCCTACCCTGGACGTGAACGGGATATGGGGAGGTTATACCGGTGAAGGCGCCAAAACGGTCATCGCCAGTAAAGCATACGCCAAGATCAGTATGCGCCTGGTCCCCAACCAGAACTGGGAGGAGATCACAGAGTTGTTTAAAAACCATTTCGAAAGCATCGCCCCCAAAGGGGTAAAAGTGAAGGTGAAACCGCATCATGGCGGACAAGCATACGTAACACCCATAGACAGCCTGGGCTATCGCGCCGCTGAAAAAGCCTACGAGGTCACCTTTGGCAAAACGCCCATTCCGCAGCGAAGCGGTGGTAGCATTCCTATTGTGGCCCTATTCGAAAAGGAGCTTAAAAGTAAGACGATCTTAATGGGATTTGGGCTGGATAGCGATGCCATTCACTCGCCCAACGAGCATTTTGGGGTATGGAATTATCTTAAAGGCATAGAGACCATTCCGCAATTCTATCATTATTTTACCGAAATGAGCAAATAATATTCTGGGGGTTCCCCTGTAGTAGAGTTCCTCACTACAGCGGCGGGCTTTCCGCTATATCCCTGTAGTAGTCATGCAGTGAGCTTCACTCTGCTTCATCGGCACTACAGGGGATGCCGCTGCAATCCCTAACCCGAACCACCCCGCCTGTAGCTATACTACAGCCACCCCGCCTTCAAAAGGAGGGGAGGAACTAGATCTTCTTTACGTATTTGGTAATGATCACGATCTGCTGTCCGTCTACCTTACCTTCAATGTATTCGGCATTTTCATGATCCAGTGAGATCCGCCGCACTGCTGTACCTTGCTTTGCAACCATACTGCTGCCTTTTACTTTCAGATCTTTGATCAGCACCACGCTATCTCCGGCTTCCAGAATGGCACCGTTGCTATCCCGATGGACCACCGCGTCTGTCATGTCTTTGCCATCGCCGGCTGCCTCCGCCCATGCCTGGGTATCCTCGTCCATATACATCATATCCAGCAGGTCCTGAGGCCAGCCTTCGGCTTTCAGGCGTTGTAACATGCGCCATGCCATTACCTGTACGGCCGGAACCGTACTCCACATACTGTCGTTAAGACATCGCCAGTGGTTGGCATCGACTGTTTCGGGATTGGTGATCTGTCCTTCACATACCGAACAGATCAGAATACTGGACTCCTCTCCTTTGCCCGGAGAAGAAGGCACTTCATACACCCTTAGGTTTTCGGTATTGGCACATAATTCACATTGCGAATTACTTCGCTGTTTCAAGCTGCGTTCTAGACTCATTTGTATAAATTTTCGGCAAAGTTAAACCAATCAATAAGAAACCCAAATGATCATGCTCCCTAAAAATATTTACTTCTACACTTGTAGAATTAAATTTTTATTCTACATTTGTAGAAACAATTTCCATTCTCATGCAATTATCAAATTCCGAAGAACAACTCATGCAAATACTGTGGAAGCAGAAAAAGGCTTTTATGAAAGACCTCATCGACGCTTACCCGGAGCCAAAACCCGCGCCTACCACCGTAGCCACTCTATTAAAGCGCATGCAGGATAAGAGATTTGTGGATTACGTGCAGGAGGGACGGTCCCGAAAGTACTTTCCCCTGGTAAGGAAGAAAGACTACTTTTCGAAACATGTGAACGGCCTTATCAAGAATTTTTTTAATGATAGTGCTAGTCAGTTTGCGTCCTTCTTTACCGAATCTACCGACCTTACAAAGGAAGAATTGGAAGACCTGAAGCAACTTATCGATCAGCAAATTAAAAAGAAATAGTCATGGAGATGTATATATTGAAATCGGCTCTCTGCCTCGCCACATTCTTCGTTTTCTACAAAGCATTGCTGGAAAATACTTCCCTGCATAGCTTTAAAAGATTCTACCTCTTACTCGCTGTCCTGGTCTCATTTATAATTCCTTTTATAACCTTTAGCAGTTACCAGGAAATTGAAACGGCTACTGACCTAACAGATCTTTTAGTCGTTGATCCAGAGACGCATATCGAATCTCAATACAATTATATTGGAATAACTTTATGGACCATTTATGGTCTGGGAGTACTGTTCTTTGGAATAAAATTCCTTCGGAACCTCAGTACGATGATATATAAGATACGTCGCAATCCGAAAAAGCGCTCACGAAATATCATCAATGTACTACTCACCGAACAGATCGTTCCACATACTTTTTTTCATTTTATATTCTTTAATCGTAGGAGATTCGAAGCCGGAGAGATCCCACAGCAAGTTATCGATCACGAATTGACCCATGCTCGGGAAAAACACAGCTTAGACATATTGCTGATCGAACTCTGTCTCGTTGTATTCTGGTTCAATCCTTTGTTTCATTATATGAAAAGGGCTATAAAATTAAATCACGAATTCCTGGCAGACCGATCTGTCCTCAAAACCGGAACAGATACTACCGATTATCAGAAAACATTACTGGCATTCTCATCAAACGCCAGCACGCCACAATTGGCAAATTCAATCAATTATTCATTTATCAAAAAACGATTTACAGTTATGAAGACAAAAACATCCCGACGTGCCACATGGTGGAGATCAATGCTTCTCCTACCGCTTTTGGCCATTGTACTATTTAGTTTCAGCAGCAGAGAGATCATTCCTATCGAGACCGACGATCTTATGGAGGATGAGATATTACAGACCAGTGCTACCCGTGAGGAAATGAGAGAATACACTCGTCTGGCTAAAAAATATAATGCCATGACAAACGGTAATATGAACATAAAACAAAAGGACCTTAAACGTATGGAGTACATCTATCACAAAATGTCACCCAAACAAAAGGCCGATGCCGAACCCTTTCCGGTGAACTTACCTCCTCCTCCACCTCCCGCACCCGAGATAGCAGACGTTCCTAATCCAAACGCCGCTCCCAAGGCCGTGGAGGCTCCAAAACCTGTGAAGGTAATAGCGGGTGTAAATGATAATGATCCTAACCTTCCTCCCCCTCCGCCACCGCCACCTGAGCCGGAACCTGTTTTGGACCATATTATTAGAATGGCAAAGAAGGGAGCGACCTTTTATTATGAGGGTGAAAAAATTAGCAGCGATAAAGCCATTTCATTAATTAAAGCCAACGATCAGCTTAATGTACATTCCTCATCCTCCAATTCGGGAAAGCCGGTCGTTAAGATTACTACCAAACCTATAAAGCTAAACTAGAATTAAGCCCGAAGATCAAAAGCCTCGATTTCGAGGCTTTTTTTGTAACAATTTTACAAAAAGCACGTTCTAATAGTTCATCACTCAAAAAGGTAAGCCACTATGTTACAACGCTTTTTTATCTTCTGCTCCGGGGCAGACACCGAGATACTGGAACAATGTTCCCCGGGAGAACGCACCAAATATGCCGGAATAGGCGCCACAGTTTTCTTTACCGCCGTGATGGCGACCATTGCCTCTGCCTATGCGCTTTATACGGTGTTCGACAATTACTACACCGCGATTTTCTTTGGTTTTATCTGGGGCTTACTCATCTTTAACCTCGATCGTTTCATAGTATCCACCATTAAGAAAAGTGATAATTTCTTCGATGAGCTCATCCAGGCCTCACCTAGGATACTACTGGCTATCATCATCGCCATAGTGATCTCGAAACCCCTGGAATTAAAGATCTTCGAAAAGGAGATCAACCAGGTGTTGCTTGAAGAAAAAAATACCATGACCCTGGAGAACAAGGATCAGCTGGCACTTCAGTACCAACCTTCCATTGAAGCACTGAATACCGAGATCGACGCCCTAAAACAAGAAGTGATCGATAAAGAGACCGCTGTAAATAACTATTACGAAACCTATATAGCCGAAGCCGAAGGCCGGGAAGGTACACTGCTGGTGGGCAAAGGCCCGGTGTACAAGGAGAAAAGAGAAAAGCACGATGCAGAGCTCGCTGCTTTACAGGAAATGCGAACCGCTAACGCCGCACGTATAGAAGCCGCCGAAGCCCAGGTTGCCGGCCTCACCGAACAATACAATACCAAAGTGGCCGAAACTCAACCCGTGATCGATGGTTTCGACGGACTGATGGCCCGGGTAAACGCATTGAACAAATTACCCTGGTTGCCGTCCCTATTTATATTCCTGCTTTTCCTCGCTATTGAGACCTCACCTATTATCGCCAAATTACTGTCGCCCAAAGGCGCTTACGACCTGAAACTGGCCGAACAGGAGGGCGCCGTGAAGTCCTGGGTTACCCAGCAAAAGACCCAACGGGATGTATTGGTTACCACAGACAGGGATGTAAACAACCGCGTCTATGCCGATATTGCCGAAGAACAGGAATTGTACGACTATAAGCGTAAAAAAGCCAGGGAACTTATGCAAATGCAGGCGGATGCCTTTTACGAAAAACAAAAAAGCGTACTTTAGTTTTACCGAAGGACAATAGCGGCCAAACACCAAAGTGACCTGTAAGTTTTACAAGCAAAATGATCCGGATTTCCCATACTACCATTTCACGGCAGCCGGATTCTCCTGCAAAATTGTGCCGGCCTTTGGCGGAAGTATACAGGAACTGGTGGTTAATAATAAGACCATCATAGAGGGTGTTAGCACTAACAGGGAAGGGCTTAAGAAATACCGGCAAATGTGTAATTCGGCTATATTATTCCCTTTCCCTAACCGAATTAAGCACGGTACCTATAGCTTTGAAGACAAGACGCATTCTCTGCCGGTAAACGAACCCTCCCACAATAATGCTATTCACGGAATAGTGTATACAAAATCCTTCGACCTGATCTCATTTACGGAGAACTCAATCGGTCTGAACTATACGCACCACGGAAGCACGGGATTCCCATTCCCTTTCAGTATAGAATTACATTATTCGTTCAGTTTACAGAAGATCGAATTGGAAGTATTGGTACGAAATACAGGGGATTCCAGTTTTCCGTTCGGCCTGGGCTGGCATCCGTATTTTAGCACTGAAGATCAAATAGAAACGAAAATTAATTTCTCCAGTGATACCATGTATGAAGTGGACGAACAGATGATCCCCTTTCGATCTAAGCTTGAGGAATTTAATGAAATTAAGCTTGAAAAAGCCGAGATCGATAATGCGTTTCAGCTAAAAAAGCCCGTGGTGAGGCTGCTGGGTTCCGAATACAATCTGAAACTACAAATCCCGGAGGCCAGTTATCTTCAACTTTTTACCCCGGATCATCGGAGATCTGTCGCTATTGAACCCATCTCCTGCATTGCAGACGCCTTCAATAACAGGATAGGCCTAAAGGTTCTCCATCCCGGGAAGAAATTCAGCTGGCCACTTACTTTGCAAGTAGAAAACCCCCATGACCTTTAAATGCAATGACCTCCTTTCAAAAAAATATAAAACCTCATCAGGTTCCACTCAAAACACTCTTTCCCACCTTAGATTTTGAAAAAGTAGTCGCTCCTAACATGAACGTGGGCAGTTCATTTTTTGAAGGCGATACAGATCATGACGATCTTCAAAAAGCAGCAAGGAGATTGAAGCAGTTTCAGCAAAATCATCCGAAAACCTTGCTCGCTAACGGCTATCTGGAACAACGCTCATTTTACAACACCCCGGCATTCCAGCGCAAACTGAACGGAGCCATCGAATACAGAAATATCCACCTGGGGACCGATTTCTGGGTAGCTGCCGGCACTGCCGTACATGCCCCTGCTGAAGGTAGAGTGGTTATTTCCCACAACAACAACTATCACAAAGATTACGGCCCTACCCTGGTCCTTGAACATCAGTTCTTAAATTTTAAATTTTATACCCTTTATGGGCACTTAAGCAGATCATCACTGGAACTTTCGGAAGTTGGAAAAGCCATTACAAAGGGCGCCAAAATTGGATATATCGGCAATGAAATAGAGAACGGGCATTGGGTTCCGCATTTGCATTTTCAGCTAATCACCGATCTGCTGGGGAATACAGAAAATTTCAACGGAGTAGCATTTCCTTCAGAAATAAAAAAATGGAAAACACGCTGCCCGGACCCTAACCTCTTGTTCGAGGAATTGCTGCCGGCCGGGAACTAATTTAAGATTGGAGCATTCTCTTTATACCTTCGGCAAAATATCGGGCAGAAGGAGGATGGTTTCTAACCCAAAGTTCAGGCTCGATGATCTCAAGTTCAGACAAAAGATGGTTCCCGTCTTCGTCCCACACTATATCTGCTCTTCCGTATGCAGGCAGAATATCACAGGCAGCAAAAACAGCTTCGGCAAACTCAATTTCCCCGGAACTAGGCTCGTATGGGTGAACCGTTCCGCCAAAATCGTCCTGCACCCTAAAATCTCCACGCTTAGCCTTTTTTAAGATCGCATGGGTAAATTTACCGTTAAACACCATAAGGGATGCCTCGCCCCGAGAGGTTATAGTTGGTAAATATTCCTGAACCAGCATGTCCCTTTCTCCCACGAGCGACTTAAAAAGTGATTCGTTTGAAGCTATTTCATCCTTTATGATCTTGTAGGTGTGAAATGCCGCTCCGGAGATCGCAGGTTTTATTACGACATCTTGCCAATTCTGGCTCTTGCAAACCTCCGCTAAACTTGTATACGATCCGGTATCCACAAAATATGTGGGCACAATGGCCACCCCTTTTTTCTCAAGATCGGACAAATAATGTTTGTCTATGTTCCATTGTATTAAAGACAAGGGGTTAATGAGTTTTGTTTGCCGGCTTACTTCAAACAGCCATTGCTGAAATTCGTCGTAGCGCTCAAAATAATCCCAAACGGTTCTGAATACAACAGCCCTGGTGCCGGACCATTCGTAATTAGGGTTATCCCAGTTAATCCGTGTTACCGAAAATCCCATTTCTTCGAGGGCATTCTTTAACAGGGCATATTCATCGAGAATATTCTGAATATATGGAGTGATCACTTCTGGTTCGTGATAGCGATGGTCTGTTAACACAGTAATATCTACCATTCTGAGAAATTAAAGCGTGAAGTTAATGAGATTTAAATCGTGGGGCAATCTAATTTTCACTTTTCAAGTCCTTCAACCGGATATCCTTATATGCCTTTCGCAACCCATCTTTCATGGTAGCGATAAGGTGATGGATGGCACAGGGTTTACTTTCGTTGCAATCGTCGAAGTTAAGAGCACATTGCTTGAATCGGTCTTTTCCTTCAGTCTCTACAATAATATCAAGGATGGAACCATCCAACTGTTCTGAGGTGACAAAGAAACCTCCCCCCGGACCTTTGGCTGAAGAAATATAATTCCCGGCAGAAAGTTGCTGAAGGATCTTGGATAGAAACGGTTTTGGGATGTCCAGAAGTTCTGCTATATCCTTTACAAGCAGCTTGTTTTCTTCTGAAGAATTTAAAACCAGGTGATTTATTGCCTTTACGGCGTATTTGGAAGCGTTTGAAAGCATAGTAAGTTCTTATTTCAGAAGCAAATATAGATAAATAAAAAAAGGATAATAATGTCTTTTTTATGATAATTGTCATTTTTTAACAAAGCTACAGGAGATACTTTTGATCCAAATTCAAAATTAAACTAACATGAAATACACAATCAAACTTCTGTTATTATTTACTGCGGCCTTACTATTAAGCTGTGGTGGGAAAGAAGAGAAAAAAGACGATAGTATAAAAATTGGAGGTGCAAAAAAAGAAGTGAAGAAAGAAGCTTCTAACTCGGGATCTGCAACAGATGAGGCACCCGCATCGGTAAGGATCACTCTGGACAATAAAGGTGTTGGAGAGGTAAAAGACCTTCCATTAGACCCGGCAATTAACCAGGAAATGGTAGCTCGTGGGGCAGAATTATATAAGACCAACTGTACTGCATGCCACAAGGTGGATAAGCGATTTATCGGCCCTTCACCCAAGGGAATTATGGAACGTAGAAGTCCGGAATGGATCATGAATATGATCTTAGACCCACAGTTAATGGTAGAGCAGGACCGCTGCGCCAAGGATCTACTCGTTGAATTCAATGGAGCCGCAATGGCAAATCAAAATATGACTTTTGATCAAGCCAGAGACATACTTGAATATTTCAGAACCTTATAATAAATCCTATGAAAACTACTCAACTAAAATTTATAATGGGTTCTTTATTCGGAATTTTATTATTGTTCGGATGTAAGAACGAGACCACAAATAACGGTTCGTCTGCGAATACGGAGACTATCGAAGTGACCAAGGAACAGGGACAGGCATTTATTGAAGACGATGAGTCTGTACCTAATGTACTTCAAATTGCAATGGGTTCGCCCGATCATACCACCCTGGTTGCAGCTGTACAGGCGGCCGACCTTGAAAATGCACTGGTAAATGCCGGGCCTTTAATGGTTTTTGCTCCTACCAATGCAGCCTTCGATGCTTTGCCAGAAGGTACGGTAGACGACCTGTTAAAACCCGAGAACAAAGACGCACTGGCTAACATTTTGAAACATCATGTTACTGCCGGAAATTACTCTAAAGATTTCCTAAAGAAATTTAAAAAACTCGGCCAGGCTAACGATCAAAATGCAACAGTAGAAATAAAAGGGGAAGACGTCTATGTAGGAGGTGCCAAAATAGTGGCGAGTATTCCGGCCGGAAACGGCATTGTCCATGTGGTGGACGCCGTAATATTACCCCCGTCAAACTAATTGAAAACTAAAAAAAACAACATGAATAAATCAAAATATTATTTAGGTGCGATTGCGGCTCTGGCTCTATTTTTTGTTGGGTGCCAGCAGGGTGCAAATAACTCAGGCAAAGGGGCATTGGCTTCTAGCGCTGCTGAAAAAGTATATATAGCTCCGGGCGAACAGGATGAGTTTTATGCTTTCTTATCCGGAGGTTACAGTGGAAACTTAACCGTTTACGGTCTACCCTCCGGTAGAATGTTCAAGGAGATTCCGGTTTTCTCACAATTCCCAACTTCGGGATATGGATATTCGGAGGAAACCAAACCTATGCTGAACACCTCTCATGGGTTTATTCCGTGGGATGATGCTCACCACCCGGATATTTCTCAAACCAATGGAGAGCTGGATGGTCGCTGGATCTTTATCAACGGGAACAACACGCCCAGGATAGCTAGAATAAGTTTAACAACTTTCGAAACGGAAGAGATCATCGAAATTCCTAACAGTGCCGGGAACCACAGTTCGTCTTTTATTACCGAGAACACAGAGTATGTGGTAGCCGGAACCCGTTTTTCGGTACCTGTACCTCAACGAGATATGCCTATAAACGAATATAAGAGTAACTTTAAAGGGGCGCTTTCGTTTATTAGTGTAGAACCCGAACACGGCCATATGGATATTAAATTCCAGCTACTGATGCCCGGATTTAATTACGATCTCTCTCACCCCGGTCGCGGTAAATCACACGGATGGTTCTTCTTTACAACCTATAATACTGAAGAGGCGAACTCGCTAATGGAAGTAAATTCATCTCAGAATGATAAGGATTTCATTGCCGCAGTAAACTGGAAGAAAATAGAAGAATATGTGAACAATGGCGGTGGAACCAAAATGGCTGCCAATTATGCTCATAATTTATACGACGAGTCCACTCATACAGGAACTACAACTATGAAAAAAGAGGTCTTAACTGTAGATCCATTGGATGTACCGGGTGCTGTCTTTTTCTTACCTACTCCAAAATCTCCTCATGGTTGTGATGTAGATCCAACCGGACAGTATATTATTGGTAATGGTAAATTATCGGCAGATCTAACCGTGCATTCGTTCGACAAGATGATTGCAGCTATCGATGGTAAAAAATACGATGGAGAAGCCTATGGTATTCCTATCCTGAAATTCGAGGATGTACTTGCAGGTACTGTAAAAAGTGGTGGTTTAGGCCCATTACATACAGAATTTGATGGCAAGGGAAATGCGTATACAACTTTCTTTATTTCTTCTGAAGTAGTTAAATGGAAAATAGGAACCTGGGAAGTGATCGACCGAAAGCCTACCTATTACTCTGTTGGTCACTTAATGATCCCGGGAGGTAATTCGAGAAAACCATTTGGTAAGTATGTGGTAGCGATGAATAAGATCACCAAAGACCGTTATCTTCCAACAGGGCCGGAAATGGAACATTCGGCGCAGATCTATGATATCTCCGGAGATAAAATGGAGTTGATCTATGATTTCCCAACGCATGGTGAACCGCACTACGCTGCAGGTTGTCCTGCCGAACTCCTGGCTCCTAAGTCTCAAAAGATCTATAGACTGGATGAGAACAAACACCCTTACGCCGTTACTAATCCGGCAGATGCCAGAGTGGAACGTAAAGGGAATGAAGTACATATTTATATGAGTACAATACGAAGTCACTTTACACCGGATAATATTGAAGGTATAAAGGTTGGTGACAAGGTATACTTCCATATTACCAATCACGAACAGGACTTTGACGTACCTCACGGATTTTCAATGATCGGTCAGAACACTTCCGAATTACTCATCATGCCGGGGCAAACCAAAACCTCGATCTGGGAACCCAAACAGGTAGGTGTATGGCCATTCTACTGTACAGATTTCTGCTCTGCACTGCACCAGGAAATGCAAGGATATGTAAGAGTTTCTCCTGCATCTTCAAACATTGAGTTATCCTGGTCACTGGGAGAAGATTAGTTTATTTTGAATAGGAAATATTTATTGATTAGTGGTTAGTATTATTTCCTAAAGGCGGAAGTTTATCACTTCCGCCTTCCTTCTCAAATTTACAAAATCAGGCTTTAAAATGCTTGTAACTTAAATTCAATTACCATGAAAAAAGCTAGTTTGATCATGATGATCGGTCCGCTTTTATTATTAGGTCTGTATACTTTCCCATTATGGACCATTATGCTGGGAGCACCTCAATATCCGGATCCTCTAGGTATAAATATACATATAGACGGGATTCGTGATGTGAACGAATTCGACATACAAAATATAGATGGGCTTAACCACTATATCGGTATGAAAACACTTCCTAAGCCTGAAGAAATGTGGGAATTTAGCACTTTCCCTTTAGTAATAGGCGTAATGATCGTTCTTGGAGTTCTTACCGGACTATTAGGATTATTCAAAAAAGTGAGTTACAAGTGGTTTATCGGGTGGTTTGTCCTGATGTCTGTTCTGGGCGTCCTGGGCATGTACGACTTCAATGCATGGATGGTAGATTACGGAACTAATCTCGACCCGAATGCGATCATGAAACTCGCCAATCCGGACGGCACGCCAATGACCTATAAACCTCCTTTATTTGGACATACGAAGATGTTGAATTTTGATGTTACTTCCCTACCCGCCACCGGCGCATGGATGATGTTTGCAGGCATGATGCTAACGCTGCTAGCAGCCTTTATCGGGTGGAAGAACAGCAAAACAATTTCGGTGAATAATACTTAAATTTACGTTACATCATGAAAAGACTTATCGCCATACCTATTCTCGCCCTGTTAATTTCCTGCCAGGTTAGCCCCGGAAAAATTGACTATGGGGAGCAATCCTGTCACTTTTGCCGTATGACCATCGTAGACAGGCAACACGCGGCACAGTTTGTTAACGACAAGGGTAAAACCTATAATTTTGATGCTACCGAATGTCTTATAAATTTCCTGAACGGAGTAGACAAAGAAGATATTGGGTTGCTACTGGTAAGTGATTACAAACTTCCCGAAAGTCTTATAGAGGCAGAATCGGCATCGTTTATTATTTCTGAAGAAATGCCGAGCCCTATGGGGGCAAATCTTTCGGCTCTTAGCACTAAGGCCGAAGCAGAGGCGATCCTTCAGAATAAAAAAGGTAAAATTTACAGCTGGAATGAACTACTCCAGTACTTTAAAGAACTATAAAATGCTACAAATACAAGACTGGATTAGGGAAACTACATTCGAAGGGCTCACAGTTCAGAAAATATTTAAGACCGAAAACACTGAAACCCTGCTGATCACCCTCGAAAAAGATCACAACTTCCCCGAACATGTCTCCCCAAGAGATGCTTTACTTGTAATGCTGGAAGGCAGTATAAAATTTAAGATACAAAAGAAGGAATATTCGATAAATTGGCAAGATTCCTTTACCTTTCCAGCTAACGAGCCTCACCATGTCACGGCCGTGGAGGATTCGAAATTCTTAATTATAAGATAAGCAACTGCCACCAAAATTGAACTTCAAATATTACATATTAACTGTACTCATGTGTTTGGCAGCTAACTTACTGCTGGCCGACACCATCATTGTATGTAAAAAATGTGAGATCAGTACCATCATAGAAGGCGTAGAGATGGCTAAGGATAATGATACCGTTTTGGTGCGGAAGGGAACCTATAAAGAGGTCAATATCTTAATAGATAAACCTCTTGTATTAAAAGGTGAAAATTATCCGGTTATTGATGGCGAACTTAAGGGGGAGATCATCACTATTACAGCGGATAATGTTACGGTAGACGGACTCTTTATTATCAATGTGGGCACCAGTTATACCGTAGATTATGCGGCAGTACGGGTAATAAAAAGCGAGAATTTTCTAATTCAGAATTTAGTTTTGGAAAAACTCTTCTTCGGTATCTACCTGGAAAAAGCCAGGAACGGACGCGTATACCACAACAATATCATAGGCGATGCAGAGGAAGAATACAATTCGGGAAACGGAATACAACTCTGGTATAGTCATAATATCGAAATAGATCAAAATATCATCACCCATGTTCGGGATGGTATCTATTTGGAATTTTCAGATAACTGTACAATTATCAATAACAGAAGTTCGGAAAACCTTCGCTACGGGTTACACTTTATGTTCTCCAATAACGACCTCTATTCAAAAAACACTTTCGAGGATAATGGTGCCGGCGTGGCTGTTATGTTTTCGAAAGGAATAAAAATGTACGAAAACACTTTTAAGAACAATTGGGGAACAGCGGCCTACGGTATGTTGCTAAAGGAGATCAACGATTCGGAGATCATGAGAAATACCTTTCAGCAAAATACAGTTGGAATTAACATAGAGGGATCTAATAGAATAACATACAGTAACAACGATTTTATTGGAAATGGTTGGGCAATAAAATTTCGAGGGGCCTGCTATTTGAATAATTTTACTGAAAACAATTTTCTATACAATTCGTTCGATCTCTCCTACAATAGCAAACTGAATGACAATAAGTTTGAAGGGAACTTTTGGAGTAGTTATTCCGGTTACGACCTGGATAAAGATGGTGTAGGAGATATCCCCTATCGCCCGGTAAAGTTATTCTCTTATGTTGTAAACAGAACTCCCGAAGCCATCATTCTCCTTCGAAGTTTATTTGTGGATATTATTGATTTTTCTGAAAAAGTATCCCCCGTATTTACACCCGATAACCTGGTGGATATTAAACCCAGGATGAAACAAATTGTACATGATAGAAATTAAGAACATACATAAAAGATTTGGGAAGAACCAGGTACTACAGGGTGTCGAACTCACCATTGGGGAAAATCGAATTCTTGCGGTTCTGGGTCCAAACGGATCTGGAAAGACCACCCTTATAAAAAGTATACTGGGTATGGTTATACCCAATAAAGGAGATATATTCCTGGAAGGAAGATCTATTAAAAAGGACTGGAAATATCGGTCGACGATAGATTATCTGCCCCAGATAGCCAATTTCCCTCATAATCTTACGGTTCAGGAACTTATAAGAATGATCAAAGACCTCCGGCGAAGCAGGAAAGCAAATGAAGCCCCGCTCATAGATCTGTTCAAGCTCCAACCGTTTCTAAATAAAAAATTAGGAAATCTGTCCGGCGGAACCAAGCAAAAGGTAAATATCCTGCTCACCTTTATGTTCGACAGCCCAATCGTTATTCTGGACGAGCCCACTTCGGGTCTGGACCCTATCTCTCTAATCAGGCTGAAAGAATTAATCGCTTCAGAAAAAGAAAAAGGAAAGACCATTATAATCACCTCTCACATCATGAGTTTTGTGGAAGAGGTTGCAGACGAACTTGTCTTCCTGCTGGAAGGAAAGATATATTTTGAAGGAACTATTGCGGCCTTAAAAGAAAAAACCCAACAACCCGATTTCGAACACGCCATCGCGTCTATTTTAACCAAGAGTTATGATTAAGATATTAAAATACAGCTTTTACGATCTCATGCGCAGCCGTTGGAGCTACGTTTATTTTGTGTTTTATTTACTCCTGGGTTTTGTGCTGTTGTTCTTAAATAACAATGTGAGTAAAGCCGTGATCACTTTAATGAACGTGATCATCATCCTGGTGCCGCTCATTGGGACCATCTTTGGGGTGATGTACTATTATAATTCTAAAGAATTTACCGGCCTGCTGCTGGCCCAACCCGTAAAGCGGTCGTCCATATTCCTGGGGCAATATCTTGGGGTCGCCATGTCACTCTCTATGAGTCTTATTATTGGGCTGGGAATTCCTTTTATTTTCTATGGAATTTTTCGTTCTGATGCTATCTGGGATTTTTCACTATTGCTCATTACAGGCACCTTTCTCACCCTCATCTTTACCGCACTGTCTTTCAACATAGCCTTAAGTAATGAAAACCGGATCAAAGGATTTGGATACGCCATATTGCTGTGGTTGTTTATGGCTGTGATCTACGACGGATTCTTTTTAATGTCGCTCATGATCTTTGAGGATTATCCCCTGGACACCTTTTCTCTCACTGCTACCATGTTCAATCCCATCGACCTTTCCAGGGTGTTAATACTACTCAAACTGGACATCTCTGCCCTAATGGGATACACCGGGGCCTTGTTTCAGAAATTCTTCGGAACAACATTCGGGATATTCCTATCTCTGGGTGTTCTCATCCTGTGGGTGATAATTCCTACCTGGCTTATTAAAATGAAAGCGGGAAGAAAGGACTTTTAGGATGTGGAGTCGTTGATTCGTTTAGAAGTTTACAAAGACTATTCACTTCTAACTACCAAATAATCCATTTCCTTATCTTTAATTCAAAATACAAACAATGAAACATATATACTTGTTGGCACTCATTTGTTTCAGCCTGAATTCGTTTGCACAAACAGAGGCTGAAGATAAACGAGCGATCCGTGAGGTTCTGGATACCCAGCGAATAGCCTGGTCTAATAACGACTTGGAAGGATTTATGCAGGGTTACTGGAAAAGTGACAGCCTGAAATTTTATGGTAGCAGGGGCGTTACCTACGGTTGGGAACAAACCCTGGCAAACTATAAGAAAGGGTATCCCACCAAAGATCATTCAGGAACACTCACCTTTAAACTAAATGATATAAGTAAGATAAGCGAAGGTAGTTATTGGGTTATGGGGGAATTTTTTCTGAAGCGTAATGTGGGAGACGCCAATGGAATCTTTATGATCATATTTAGAAAGATCGACGGGGAATGGAAGATCGTTGCCGATATGTCGTGTGGGTAGGGCGGTTGTCGGTTATCGGTTGTGGGTTGTCAGCTGTCAGTTGTCAGTTGTGGGTATTGAAATATGGGAGTTATTTGAGATTTGACTTTTGTATTTTGTTCAGATAACAACCACTCACTTCTAACTACTAACTATTAACCTCTAACTACTAACCTCCAACTACTAACTTTTTCAGATCTCATTTAAACTTTTTCATAAAATGTTAGTCTAAGGGTTTTAATACGAGTAATAATCCCCCATACTAACCCTCAATGAAACAAAAAATAACCCTTCCCTTTTTTGCACTATTGTGCTTATTCGTGTTCTTAAGTGCAACCATCGACCTGGACAACCTATTCAATTACCAGGATCAATATGTTCCAAACTATATCACAAAAGACAACTCGGCCGCAAATCCCATGGACGATAAACTTGCAACCCTGGGACGAGTACTTTTTTATGACAAAACCCTTTCCAGTAATAATACAATAGCCTGTGCGAGTTGCCATATGCAGGAGTTTGCCTTTAGTGACCCTGCCACTCAGAGCGTTGGGTTAAACGGTGGGCTTACGGGCAGACACGCTATGCGCCTGGTAAATACACGATTTGCAGATGAGGTCCGATTCTTTTGGGATGAAAGAGCCGCTTCCTTGGAGGCGCAAACCACACAACCTATTCAAGATCATATTGAAATGGGATACAGCGGCACTAATGGCGACCCCGATATTAATGACCTAATTGATATTTTGGAGGGACTTACTTATTACGAGCAGTTGTTCAATTTTGCCTATGGCGATCCAACCATTACCGAAGCACGCTTACAACTGGCGCTGGCACAATTTGTACGTAGTATACAGTCTTTCGACTCTCGCTTCGACGACGGCTTGTCTCAAGTGAATAATGTAAATCAGCCTTTTCCAAATTTCTCTCCTGAAGAAAACCAGGGGAAAGATCTATTCCTGCAACCTGCGGCAAATGGTGGGGCTGGCTGTGCGGGATGTCACCGCCCACCCGAATTCGATATAGACCCTATCACCCTAAATAATGGGGTTATTACTGTAGCAGGAAGTGCCGGTACAGACCTTACCAACACCCGAGCACCCTCTCTACGAGATGTTGTGAATAACAATGGCGATCTAAACGGTCCCCTTATGCACGATGGTAGCTTTACAAGTTTACTGCAGGTGATAGATCATTATAATACTATCCCAAACAATCCTGCCAATACCAATCTGGACCCACGGTTATTAGGCCCCGGTGGACAGCCACAGAATCTAAATCTCACCGTAGCCGAAAAGAACGCCTTAATTGCCTTCCTCGGAACACTTACAGGAACCAACATCTATACAGACGAAAAATGGTCTGATCCTTTCGAACCGAACGGTTCGATCACTGTGATAGGTGGTAATCTGGGAATAGACGCCCTGCCCCAATTGAAACCCACCATAGCTGTGAGCCCTAACCCGGTGCGCGAATTAGCTAACTTGAATATAGCAGATGGAGATTATACAATTAAGATATATAACCTCATTGGACAAAAAATTATTCAATCTAATATTGAGGGATCCAGCTCCTTCGACCTTAGCTCATTTACAGCCGGGCTTTACATCCTAATGGTTGAAGACAGGGATAGCGGACTAACTAATAGCGTGAAAATAGTTAAACAGTAACTAGAGGCCTGATAATTCGTCTTTAAGTTTACGGGTGAGCCCAGCTACCACCAGATCGTAGGAATGGTCTGTTAGATCGAGGATAAGATCTCTTGGTAGGTTGCTATCTATTTCCACCGTGTTCCAATGTATTTTACTCATATGATACGCCCCGTAAATAAGACCGTCATATTGTTCCCTTAGGCTTGCGGAACGTTCGGGATCGCATTTTAAATTCACCTGGGCAGGGATCCTTTCCAGGCCTGCCAACGCAAACATTTTCCCCATCACCTTAAATACCAGGGTTTGCTCACCAAAGGGAAAAGACTCCGTAACGCCTTTTTTCGCCAGGCAATAGTCCCGAAATTCTTCGATGTTCATTTATTTTATTTTAAAGGCCAGAGCCGGCTTATCATCAAAATAGATCAACAAATTCTGCTGTCCAAGTTCAAAAGGAACACTAAAACGTATGAGTCCGTTTTGGTTTTCTGCTTCCACCTCCCGCAGGTCGCTTCCGAAGGAATAAGACACTGCAACATCGGCATCCCAACGTATACCAAAATCCACTTGTCCTAGATTGGATTCCGGATCGATAATACCGCTAAGTGGCATTTCAACATCATCAAGGGACATTTCTTCTACGATCACCAGGGGCCAGCTTGCGTATACTTCCCTGGAGATCATTGAGCCCAGTAAGGTGTCTTCCTCCAGTTCGGGATAATGGGTCTTTATAAATAACTTTGGTGGGGTTTTATAGTAGAAATAACTGGGTTCTTTGATAAATTTTCCCTGGTACTTACCCGCTCCCCAGGTGGGATCGAATAAATAGGCCTGTCCATCGATCACCGCAATGTTCCACATATGTATCTTCTTAAACGGCCGGCCAATATCATTGAAATGGGTCTTTATATCTCCTCTCACCAGGTAATTACTTATTCCCTGCATATTACATAGCTTTTCAAACAGCATGGCATAACCTTCACAAACAGCAACTCCTTCCTTTAGGGTTCGTTCGATGGTCTGTTCACGAACTTTTTCTTCTTTACTGTTCCGCTCTCTGTAATTCTTGAAGTTGTAATTGAACTTTTTATACTCGTCGGGGTCGTAGGCTACATTCCTGATGATCCAGCTATAGATACCTCTTATCTTTTCTTCATCAGTATGAAAATCACGGGTGATCATGGCCGAAAGGTCCTCGATATCATCAAAAGTTTCGGGATACAGCTCGATAGTGGCATCAATTCGTGCGTAATCCTGGCCGAAAACCATGGGAAAGGCCAGTAAACAAAGGATCAGGCTAAGATTCTTCATTAGTTTCTTGTAGCGATTTAGGGTCATTTTGACCCAATAATAAGGCAGAATAGTCTAATTTCCAACTAATTGTCTCCACAAGTTTCTCCATTAACTGTATAGTATCCATGGCCTGCTTCGATGCTTCTTCCAATAATCCGCTACCGGGAACCTTCTCGATAATGTGGTTTTTTGCCTCTTTATTGATCTCGGTAAGATCGGTTGCAGTAAAGGGATTGGCCCAACCGTCTTTTTTGTCGTAATACTTAAAATCAGTCTCTATCGTAAGTAATTTTGGCTTCGGAAAATTACTAAGTTTAATTGTCTTTTTAGCCACGTCTGCTTCCATCTTAAGATTGCTAAGATCAAAACCCACATAGGCCTTGGCTTCGATCACAACCAATGCCTTTTTCTTACCCAGTAGCAGATTTACCCATTTACTTTTTAAATTTTCATAATGGTAGATCTCAGAAAAATCTCCTTCCACGGTTATTAACTTACACACGGTTCGGATCCGTTCCATTAACACTACCGACTGGGCCTGGGATCTACGTTTTTTCCTGTCACTGTTAAAGCGTACAAAAACGAAATAGGCCACTATCGCCCCTAATGCCAATCCTAAGAAAAGTAGTTCCATATTATTTTTTACCTATAGTGCCCAAATGGGTGTTATTAAAACTATCGTCATATTTCAGCCCATAGCCAAACATTCTATCCATCGCCGAATGGGAGAATAGGATGATCCCTGTAAAGCTTAGTATCGGCATTGAAAGATAATAACCCGCCAACATCATCCCTATAGCGATTCCTTTGTGGTGAAAAATATTGTACACGGCAGCTCCGATCCTGGGGCTAAAAAGATATCCTAACATACCAATATCCGGTGTTAATATTAAGGCCAGGAACCACCACCAGGAGTAATCTAGCAAGCTAAACAAAGCGATGCCCAGAATCAATTGGGCAAGTTCCTCTAATTTTAAAATTGCTTTCATTTCGAAATTATTTTATAAAGTACCGGCCTACTTGGGGTAGCATCATTCACAAAAGGCGCCGTTTGTAAATCGAGCAAATACGTCCCGTCCTTTATCCTATTCGATACATAAATAAACTCTGTGATGGTTGCCTTTAATCGAGGTGCGTCCGGGTAATTCCAGAAGGCTTTATGAGCTTTTAATTTACCTCCGTCCTTTTCCTTGTCAACCGATGGCAGGTCGATTAGCAAATGGTCTACCCCCATCTCTCTAATATATTTCGCAGCACCTTCCTCCAGATACGGCCAATTAGTCTCTGTGTATTTTTGAGATTTCTTTGAAGTTGTATTTGGGAGGGTTCTTATTACTAGTGCCTTGTTTGATTTCCCTTTGAGGATACCATGCAATTGCTTGCGCGAAATAACCATATCACCTTTCTTCAATTCGGGCGCCACCGAAATTACCGTAGCCATATAGAAATATGGGTTCAATGATTTCTGTACCGAATGTACTTTTTCGGTAATATGCCCCAGACACTCTGTATGGGTGCCGTGTGCATGCGGATTAAAATAAATATTATTGAAATTAACGGCCGCTCCTTTTGCAACGCTGGCTGTCCATTCTTCCGTAGTTACCGGCTCGATCCTTGGCTTTTCAAGGTTCCATGCCAATGGATTTCTAGACGAGCCCTCCAACGGAATGGAAATGTCCAGGGGTTTGGACAAGTCGACCGTATACGTATTGTTTTCATGCTCCAGGGATGCTATCATAATGTTTTTTTGCTGAAATGAATAAATAATCTCCCAGGTTGTTCTCGTATTTAGAAATGATCTTATCGATCTGTCCCGACTCAATATCGGCTTGGAGTTTTTGCAAACCTTTGTTTACTTCAATCTTGTTTGCAAGGGATGAAAAAGACGAAATTCCTCGCCTGAAATTCGGGTCGAGATACCGCCTGGGGTCGTGCTTACCCGAATAAAGAAACAAGTCTTGTAAATTTGAATGGACAAAATACTTTTCGGTGGTTGCAATAGTCAAGCCACTTTCTGAAAGTAATTGCTCAATTAATTCAAAAGCCGGCATTTGCAGCATGGAATGCTTCATCATTTCAGGAAAATAATGGCATAACCAATATCCTTTCATTTGGGCAGGGTGAGAGGTAAAGATCACTAACTTACCCCCAGGTTTTAGCACATCCGAAAGCCTTTTAAAACCTGCTTCTAAGTTTTGCCAGTGATGCATTGTTAAGGTGGCTATTACCCCATCGATAGATTCAGCAGGCAGGGAAATTGTTTCAGCTGAACCCAATTGCCAGGTAACATTAGAAGTTTCTGCTTCGGCAACATCAAGCATGGCTCGGGAGGGATCTACGCCAATAAACCGATAATCACGTTTAGCAAATTCTTTAGTATAATTTCCGGTGCCGCAGCCAATATCTAGGTACAAACCCTGAGGTGAAGGAGACAGATGAGAAAGCAGCCTGTCAAAAATTTGAGGGTCTGCTTTCCTGCTCGCATTGTAATTTAGCCCAATAAGATCGTAAGTTGCTTTCATAAGAGGGGTCATTGCCATTCCGGTCTATAAATTTACTAAGAATAAATCGGCCGCGATCCCGTCACTCAGGAATTTTCCCTGTCTACTCACCCTGATAACCTCTTCGTCCATCAACAGTAATTTATTTGCAAGATGCAGTTCGACCTGCTTCAGGAGATAGTTTTTATACCTTTCCCCGAAATTTTTCTCTACTTCCTGTATTACTATCCCTCCTGCCGTTCGCAAACGGGTCATCACATATTCGTTATACCTGTCTTTCATAGTTAGTTCTTCTCTGTCCAGTGGTAATTCTCCCAATTGAATACTCTTAAGATACAGGTTATTATTGGCAACGTTCCAGCTTCTCACTTTCCCATCGTAGCTATGAGCTGAAGGACCAATCCCGAGGTAGGATCGTCCATGCCAGTACGCCATATTGTTCTTCGAATAATAACCCGGCTTACCAAAATTGGAGAATTCGTAATTCTCGTAACCCAGGGCTTCGGTGGTATCCAGTAGGATGGCATGATGTAATTGTGCCATTTCATCATCAACAGCTGCCACTATTCCCTTAGCGATCATGGCCTTTAGGGCAGTTTTAGGCTCGACGGTGAGGGCATAGCAACTTAAATGGGGAATGTCCAAATTAAAGGCGGTGTTGAGATTGCTCTTCCAGCGATACTCGGTCATCCCGGGAATACCATAAATAAGATCTATGCTGTAATTTGTGAAATGTTTTTTTACTTCAGTAATACAATCCATAGCCTCGACGGCTGTATGAGCACGGTTCATCAATTCCAGGTCTTCTTTGAAAAAGGATTGGATCCCAATGCTTAGACGGTTTACAGGAGATCGTACCAACTCCTGTATTCTCAGCGATGTTAGGTCGTCTGGATTTGCTTCCAGGGTAATTTCGGGATCTTCTGCAAGTAGGTAATGCTCGTTAATTGCTTCGAAAATTTGTTCTAATTCATCATTGCTAAGCAAACTTGGGGTCCCTCCTCCAAAATAGATGGTTTCCACCTTTCCTTTTATTTCTGATTTTCTTATCCTTAGTTCTTCACAGATAGCTTCTACCATTTCATCTCTTTTCTTAAGCGAAGTGGAAAAGTGAAAATCGCAGTAATGGCAGGCTTGCTTGCAAAAAGGTATGTGGATATAAATTCCCAAAATTTATAATTGCTTAAGGTAAATGATCAGGAACGAAATGGCGAAACCCAGTAAGCCGTAGGAAATGAAACTAACGAAAAAAACTACAATGGCTTTTAGTAATACCAGTATTTTACGTTTTTGAAAGAATGAGACAAGCGCATAGCAAAAATAGAGCAGCATTAGCAGTATAGCCAGGTACTGCACCTGCGAATCTACATATTGTATGAAGAACATGTTCAGGGTGGTGAAGATCGTATATACAGCGATCAGGTAGAACGAAACGGCAAGAAATTCGGCAAGGCTGCGTTTTCTAAAGAAAAACAATTTCAGAAATAAACCCATAGTAAATACAAAAACAAAGAGCAGCTTGTCGATGTTCAGCAGCATGAAATTTCGTGCCTTGGTAAGCAATTGCCGTTGCGTCTCATCACTCACGTTTAAGGTAGTATTACCAAAGGGATCGTAACCAATGAGCGATCGTATTAACAGGTAGACCACTGTCATCACCAGGAAAAAGGCTACGGGTTTATAATAACTTTTACGTCTGCCTTCCAGGTATTCCCGTAATAATTTTCCAGGGTTTATAAATAACCATTTCACCGTCTTGAAGAACGGTGCATTAACAGAGAACATAAAGTCCCAGAAATCCTGTAAAGTATCCCTGAAGGTAACTTTATGTACGTTGGATCTTTGTCCGCATTCGGAGCAATAATTTCCCTGAGCAGGGGCATCGCAATTGTGACAATATGTGGATCGCTCGTTCACGACTAATCTACTCTATCTTCATTTTGCTTTACAAAAGCAGACCAGCCCGTATAACTCTTTCCTATTTCAACCTTACCGGCATTGTAGAAATGACAAACGGCTGCTGCTAGGCCATCGGTACTATCGAGATTCTTGGGTAGTTCTTTTAGCTGAAGTAAACTTTGCAACATCTTCGCCACCTGTTCCTTGCTGGCATTTCCGTTTCCGGTGATTGCCATCTTGATCTTTTTCGGAGAGTATTCGGTGATGGGAACCTGCCTGGAAAGGCCCGCTGCCATTGCTACGCCCTGCGCTCTCCCAAGTTTTAACATAGACTGAACATTCTTACCAAAGAAGGGCGCTTCGATAGCGATCTCATCCGGATGATAATTGTCGATTAGCTCCACGGTACGCTCGAAAATATACTTTAACCGCAGGTAGTGGTCGTCGTATTTGGATAGTTTTAGCTCGTTGAGCTGAAGAAACTGCATCTCTTTACCAATAACCTTTATGAGTCCGAAACCCATGATCGTAGTTCCGGGGTCAATTCCGAGAATAATTTTTTCCGAATTCACTACTTTAGCCATAGATGATGCACCTTTCCAACAAATCTAAGCATTATGGGTTGATTGCCCTAAAAGTTTTGATACTAACCGCCACCTTCTGGTTTATTTTCGATCGGCTCGCAGATACCAATAAAGAAACGATCACAGCCTTTTCCTCTCAATGGAACCTTGCAAACCTCCCGTATTTGCTTCTTTTTATTTCTTTGGCCCTGCTCAACTGGGTCCTGGAGATACGAAAATGGCAGTTGTTGGTACAACCGCTTCAGCAGATCTCCTTCAGAACATCCGTGCAACAATGCCTGGCTTCACTAACAGCCTCATTATGGACGCCAAACAGATTAGGGGAATACGGGGTGAAGCCTCTTTTTTTTAGCTCGGAAAAACGAAAAAAAGTAATGGTTCTCAAGCTGGTTTCTAATTCAGCACAGATGTTTGTTACAGTACTTCTTGGGATACCCGGCCTGCTGTATTTCCTGTATCACTATGGCGTGACTGTGAGTTTATGGAAGCCGATTGCAATTTTTATTCTAGTATTGCTGCTGTTGGTCTCCGGCTATTACTTTCGTAAAACACAACTTCTCATCAAGGG
>QQUG01000019.1 GCA_008501705.1 Flavobacterium sp. | reverse complement strand
TCTTAGCAGCAATTTCACCATCGGTTAAATTTACCTTGGAAGTCCCATAGGTATCAACAAATATCCCCATAGGCTCTACCACACCGATAGCGTAAGAAACCTGAACCAGCATTTCATCACAAATTCCGGCCGCCACGATGTTCTTGGCGATGTGCCGGGTAGCATACGCGGCAGATCTGTCTACTTTACTGGGATCCTTGCCACTGAAGGCACCCCCGCCGTGTGCGCCTTTCCCACCATAGGTATCCACAATGATCTTTCTCCCGGTAAGCCCGGTGTCGCCATGTGGCCCGCCTATCACAAATTTTCCGGTAGGGTTAATGTGATATTTGATATTATCATTAAACAGCGCCTGTATCTCCGGCTTGAGTTGGGCCTTCACCCGCGGGATGAGTATACCAATAATATCATTTTTGATCTTTGCCAACATGCGCTCTTCATTCTCATCGAAATCATCATGTTGGGTGGATACAACGATAGAATCTATCCGTATTGGTTTATTGTCGTCGTTGTATTCTATTGTTACCTGCGATTTCGAATCGGGACGTAGATAGGTGATCTCGTTATTCTCACGACGTAATTCTGCAAGTTCTTTCAATATCTTATGAGAAAGATCGAGAGCAAGCGGCATATAGTCGTCTGTTTCCCTGGTGGCATAACCAAACATCATCCCCTGGTCACCGGCACCTTGCTCTTCCTTGGTTGCACGGTCCACCCCACGGTTAATATCCTCGGATTGTTCGTGGATAGCCGAAAGGACTCCGCAGGAATTTCCGTCGAACTGGTACTCTCCTTTTGTGTATCCTATTCGGTTTATTACATCCCTGGCGATCTTTTGTACGTCCAGGTAAATATTAGATTTAACCTCTCCCGCAAGTACCACTTGTCCGGTTGTTACAAGGGTCTCACACGCAACTTTAGATTGTGGGTCGAAGGCGAGAAAATTATCAATAAGAGCGTCACTAATCTGATCTGCGACTTTGTCCGGATGTCCTTCAGAAACACTTTCAGAAGTAAATAAATATGCCATAAACGATGTAAAAAATTAAATATTCGCGGGAAGATTTGACGAAATTTAAGAAGGAAGTTTACACTGCCTTTAGCATTTTTTATCGAGGTTGCAATCAGTCAAATCTTTCCTCTTCGAGCGGACAAATGTACACAAATCCTCATAATTTAAAAAGTTTATTGCTTTTTTAAAACAGCCCTCTGAACGGTGGAAACGGGATAAGAGATCACTTCGGTTTTTTCTTCATTTTCCGCATAGGTGGTACGTGCGTTTTCACGCTTGGCAGCGGCAATTTCGAAGATCATATGATCATCCTTAAAAGTGATAAATGTGGTGAGCAGGGTTCCCTGAACTTCGAACAAGGCATACATCCTGTTTTTCACGACCTTATCATCAAGTAAAATGCCGTTATTCTCGTCTACCACATATTTTCCCATGGCTTGATCTAAGGTGCGTAAGGTATAATTTCTTTGCTGCCGGCTGTCTCCCTCACCATACACAAGTATATACTCATAAATATCAGTACTATCTGTTGGTTTCAGATGAAATTCCATAGCGATCTCCCGGGTACCATCATCCGAATTTATATTTAGCTTTCCTGTGTAGATCCCAAGATAATCGATGGGAAATACCTTAGAGTCTTCGTTTTGAGCCACAGAAAATGAAGTAAATAGAAAACCAGCCAGAATTAGGTAAATGAAACGCTTCACAATAAAAATCTTAGACAACTGAAAAGTAAATAAAATTATGAGAAACGGCTAGAATGTAAAAAGATAAAATACAAGGATTATGAGCGGTATCATCCTTATTTCCTTCAGATTTTAGTATACTTACAGCTTAATTTTTATAAAAGAGAAAAGTTGCAAGTTTTAAAATTTGGTGGGACCTCGGTTGCCAACGCCGAGAACATTATCAAAGTTGTTGATATTCTTAAGGCTAAATCGGTCAATGAACCGGTAGTTGCCGTTGTATCTGCTCTTGGTGGAATGACAGACACGCTGCAGCAGGCCGGAGAACTGGCTAATACAAAGGACGAACAATATATACAGCTGTGGGAATCTATAAAGAAACGGCATCTGCAAACTGCTTCCCAACTAGGATTGGGTTCAGAAGCCAAAGATGAGATAAACCGGTGGTTAAATGAACTAAAAGAGATCTACCACGGGATTTTCCTGATAAACGAATTTTCCACCAAGACCAGGGACAAAGTGCTTAGTTTTGGGGAATTATTATCGGCATTTATAATTTCAAATCGTTTAAAAAGCGAGCTCGATAATACGGCTCTAAAAGACAGTAGAGAGCTTATTGTTACCGACTCCTCCTACACCAACGCCCGGGTGATTAACGATACTACTACTCAAAATATTCGATCTTACTTTAAAAACAGTACTGCCAGAGTAACTCTTATGCCTGGTTTTGTATCCAGAAGTACCCAAGGGGAGACCACGACCCTGGGCAGAGGAGGATCCGATTTTACCGCAGCATTATTAGCGGCTGCCCTCAATGCTTCTGTTTTGGAGATCTGGACAGATGTGAGTGGGATGTATACAGCAAATCCTAAATTAGTGAAACAAGCTTTTCCCATTGCCGAGATATCGTATCACGAGGCAATGGAACTGTCGCATTTTGGAGCCAAGGTACTCTATCCGCCTACTATTCGTCCCGTACTGGATTTAAATATACCTATCCTAATCAAAAACACTTTCGAGTCGGAAGCCGAAGGAACCCTGATCAATCAATCCGGCAAACTCGATTTTGGACCCGTTAAAGGAATTAGCCATCTGCCAAATATCTCCTTAATAACGCTGGAGGGCTCCGGTATGGTGGGTATACCCGGGATCTCTAAGCGCCTGTTTGAGGCGCTCGCCAATGAAAAGATAAATATTGTCCTGATAACCCAGGCTTCATCGGAACATTCTATCTGTATCGCTGTACAATCCGGGGATGCTAATAGAGCCGAATTAGCCATAAATAACGAATTTCTGTTCGAAATTTCCCTGGGGAAGGTAAATGAGGCAATGGTGGAACATGGCCATGCTATCATAGCTGTTATAGGCGATAATATGAAAAACCACCAGGGGATCAGTGGGAAAATGTTTAGTTCTCTGGGAAAGAACAATGTGAATATTAGAGCCATTGCACAAGGTGCATCGGAAAGGAACATCTCGGCCGTTATTCAAGCCAGGGACGTGAAGAAAGCTCTTAACACCTTACACAACAGATTCTTCGAAAAGCAACGCCGTACCTTAAATCTGTTTGTGGTTGGAACCGGTAATGTGGGTAAACGCCTGCTGGACCAGATTGCGAAACAAAGGGAGCATTTGCATGATCAATTATATCTAAATGTAAAGGTGGTGGGCTTGAGTAATTCCCGCACCATGATCTTCGATGAAGGAGGGATCGACCTGGAAAATTGGGAACAATTACTTTCAGAAGGTAATAAGAAGGATGAAGAAAACTGGTTCAATAGTATAAAAGAACTCAATCTGCAAAACAGCATTTTCGTGGATATTACAGCCAATGAAGAGGTTGCTAATAGCTACAGTAATTATTTAAGGGAAAGCATCTCGATAATTGCATGTAATAAGATCGCCTGTTCCTCTCAGTACGCCCAATACGAACAACTTAAATACCTGGCAAGAAAATACAATGCATCCTTTCTTTTTGAAACTAATGTGGGAGCCGGCCTGCCGGTTATCAATACGCTGAACAATCTTGTTAATTCCGGGGATAGGATCACTTCCATCGAGGCTGTACTTTCGGGAAGTTTGAATTTTGTTTTCAATAATTTTAATGCTGAAACAACCTTTCTGGACATCGTGAGGAAAGCAGGGGAAGAAGGTTACACCGAACCCGACCCACGCATCGACCTGAGTGGTGTTGATGTGGCCCGGAAAATACTTATCCTGGCTCGGGAGAGTGGATATGCCATCGATATGGAGGATATAGAAAACATTTCTTTCCTGCCCGATGCCTCATTACAGGCTGGAAGCGTAGACCAATTTTATGATAGCTTGAAAGAGGAGGAAGCACATTTTCAGAAATTGTATAAGGATGCGGCAGATAGTGGGAACCGACTTAAATACGTTGCGGAGTTCCGGGAAGGTGCTGCAAAGGTTGGCCTTCAGCAGATTGCCAGAGATCATCCCTTCTACAACCTGGATGGAAAAGATAATATAGTCTTGTTCTACACTGAACGATATTCAGATCAGCCATTGATCATCAAAGGTGCCGGGGCCGGAGCCGAAGTTACTGCTTCCGGTTTGTTCGGCGATATCATCAGTTTGGGTAAAAATTAAAGTATGGACCAGCTTCAGATATTCTCTCCTGCAACAGTTGCCAACGTATCATGCGGTTACGATGCTATGGCGTTCGCACTGGAATCACTAGGAGATGAAATGACCTTTCGGAAAAATGATTCCGGGCAAATCCGAATTGTAAAGATAGAAGGGGCCGATCTGCCATACGAACCCAATAAGAATGTAGCCGCCGCAGTTGCTCAACGTATGTTGCAGGACGCAGCTGCCGATTTTGGCGTGGATATAGAGATCGTAAAAAAATATAAACCTGGTAGCGGATTGGGAAGTAGTGCGGCCAGTGGAGCGGGAGCTGCTTTTGCCATAAATCAGCTGCTCAATAACCGCTATACTAAACTTGAACAACTGAAATACGCCATGTTCGGAGAAGAAGTGGCCTGTGGATCTCAGATCGCAGATAATGTGGCCGCTGCACTCTACGGAGGATTTGTACTTATTCGTAGTTACGAACCCTTGGATATAGTTTCAATTCCAACGCCTGCCGACCTATACGTAACGGTAATCCATCCGCAAATAGAAATTAAGACCGAAGACGCCAGGAACATTCTTCCCAAAGAGATCCCCATGAGAACAGCGGTCTTCCAATGGGCGAATGTGGGCGGACTTATATCGGGATTACATACTGCAGATTACGAACTCATTGGCAGGTCATTAACGGATCATGTAGTTGAACCATACCGCAAGAAGCTCATTCCACATTTCGATGCCTTAAAAAGTGCTGCCATGGATCATGGAGCTTTGGGGGCCGGGATCTCAGGATCGGGGCCATCGGTATTTGCCCTGGTAAAAGGTGAAGAAACAGCAGATAAGATCGCGGCTGCCTTTGATAAGGTGTATAAGAATTCGGAGATCGAATATCGAATATACACCTCGGGTATCGCCAAAACAGGAGTAACATTACGGAACAAATAATGAAGTATTTCAGCTTAAATAAAAAGGCAGAGAAGGTAAGTTTCAGGCAAGCTGTAATAAAAGGACTTGCGCCCGATAAAGGCCTGTATTTCCCGGATACCATCACAAAACTACCGGCTCAATTCTTTGAGGAAATAGAACAGTTGGAGGATCACGAGATCGCATTTCATGTTATTGAACAATTTGTAGGTGGCGCGATCCCGGATACTGAATTAAATAAGATACTAAAAGAAGTACTTTCGTTCGAGTTCCCGCTGGTGGAAGTCAAGCCTGATATTTTTTCCCTCGAACTTTTTCACGGCCCTACGCTGGCATTTAAAGACGTTGGTGCCAGATTCATGGCACGTTGCCTGGGCTACTTCAACCAGGAGGAGCAGGCAGAAAAGGTGACCGTACTCGTG
>QQUG01000155.1 GCA_008501705.1 Flavobacterium sp. | reverse complement strand
GACCTTAACGACGATGGAACCTGCGTCATAGAAAGTGGAGCAGGGAAAATGAAATTTGAACGTTCGGCAATCTCTATGGAACTGAGCAATAAATTGAATGCTCCTGCAAAGAAGTAATAATATTTACCGCCTATCTCTATAAGCCTTCAGATTTCTGAAGGCTTTTTTTATACGTCCTTCTTCGCCGTTAGTTGAGCGATATTAACGATCACTTCAATAGCCTTCTGCATACTTTCAACCGGGACATACTCGTAGCGCCCGTGAAAATTATGACCTCCCGCGAAAATATTTGGGCAGGGTAGTCCCATATAACTTAATTGGGAACCATCGGTTCCACCACGAATAGGTTTTATAAGGGGTTTGATGCCTGCCATTTTCATGGCTGCTTCGGCTATATCTACTATATGCATTACCGGCTCAATCTTTTCCCGCATATTGAAATACTGATCTTTGATCTCTACTCCAAACAGCTCTTTGTCGTACTGGCTGTTTAACTCCTCGGCTAATTTTCTCATCACCTCTTTACGAGCCTCGAAGTGCGTTTTATCGTGGTCGCGTATTATATATTGAAGTTTGGTAGAGTCTACAGTACCTTCAATGGAATTCAGATGAAAGAATCCTTCCCTGTCCTCGGTATGCTCCGGGGTTTCCATCCTGGGGAGTGAATTGATAAATTCGGTGGCCAGGTACATACTATTTATCATCTTACCTTTTGCATACCCCGGATGCACGATCTTACCCTGAATTGTAACCACAGCTCCTGCCGCATTAAAATTTTCGTATTCCAGTTCGCCTACCTGACTTCCATCCATGGTATAGGCCCAGTCTGCTCCAAATTTCTTTACATCGAATTTATGAGCACCACGACCGATCTCTTCATCTGGTGTAAATCCCACCCGGATCTTTCCGTGCTTGATCTCCGGATGATCGATCAGGTACTCCATCGCTGAGATGATCTCGGCGATCCCGGCTTTGTCGTCTGCACCCAGCAGGGTGGTCCCGTCTGTAGTGACAAGCGTTTGTCCTTTGTACATAAGAAGGTCGTCGAACTCCTTCGGACTCAATACTATGTTCTGTTCTTTATTCAGGATAATATCGTTGCCATCGTATTTTTCTATGAGCTGTGGCTTAACATGCGCTCCGGTAAAATCTGGAGAGGTGTCGAAATGAGAAATAAAACCGATCACAGGAACCTCCCGGTCCAGGTTTGATGGCAGCGTGGCCATAATGTAAGCATTCTCATCGATGCTCACATCTTCCATCCCGATCTCCTTTAGTTCTTCAACTAAGGCATTGGCGAGATTCCATTGTTTTTCAGTACTGGGAGTCGTATTACTTTCGGGATCACTTTCGGTATCCACGGTAACATAACTTGTAAAACGGTCTATGATTTTTTGCTTTGAGATCATGCTGTAAAATTTTCAGTACAAATTAAAGGAATAACGATTAACTTTTAGAGCTTTTAGCCTATTTTTGCAAGCAGATTTCCACCAAATGTACAAATCCATACTGCGGCCGCTTCTTTTTAATTTCGACCCCGAAAAAGTTCATCATTTCACATTTACTCTTATTCGGTTTTTATCGGCCATTGGCTTCGGAAGTATTTTCAGAAAAATATATAAACTTGAAGATCCCGGTCTAAAACGTGAAGTTTTCGGACTAACTTTTCCTAATCCGGTGGGACTGGCTGCCGGTTTCGATAAGGACGCCAGGCTTTATAAGGAACTTTCCAACTTCGGTTTTGGTTTTATAGAAATAGGAACAGTTACCCCCAGGCCCCAGGAAGGCAATCCTAAAAAACGTCTCTTCAGGTTAAAAAAGGATAAAGCCATCATTAATCGTATGGGATTTAATAATGGAGGAGTGGACCGGGCAGTAGAGCGTCTTCGGAAAAATAAGAATGTACTGGTAGGAGGGAACATCGGGAAAAATAAGACAACGCCAAACGAGGAAGCCGAACAAGATTATCTGTATTGTTTTGAAGCCTTGTTTGATCATGTGGATTATTTTGTCGTGAACGTCAGTTCACCAAACACCCCTAATTTAAGAGCGCTACAGGACAAGGAACCACTTACTCGATTACTGAGGTCGTTGAAAGTAAAAAATTCAGAAAAAAATCATCCAAAACCCATTCTATTGAAGATCGCTCCAGATCTAACTAATGAGCAGTTGATGGATATCATTGATATATTAGAACAAACAAAGATTGATGGGGTGATCGCTACCAATACAACGATTTCACGTAGTGGCTTACAGACCGACAAGGAGATAGTAGATGAGATAGGCGCGGGTGGCCTTAGTGGTAAACCCCTAACCAACAGATCGACAGAAGTGATTCGTTTTCTTTCTGAAAAGAGTAAGCGGGCTTTCCCAATTATAGGAGTAGGTGGGATTCACTCTGCAGCAGATGCGCTTGAAAAAATTGAAGCCGGCGCTAGTCTGGTCCAACTTTACACCGGCTTTATTTATGAAGGCCCCGGATTGATCAGGAAGATCAATAAGGCCATACTTAACGCTTAATTACCTTTTTCACTACGCTGCTTCCATCGGAGTTTTTAATTCGGAATAAATAAACCCCCGAGTTTAAACCACTCATGTCGACATTATATCGATTAGAGTTTATATTCCGAGCATACACTTTCGCACCCAAGACATTGTAAATTTCTATAGAGTCGATCATGAAAGACGAGCTAATGGTTACCGGTCCGTTAGTAGGATTTGGGAACAACTGCAGATCGTTACGGATCACATCAGGATTTCCCAAAACACTTTCCAGGGTGATCGTTAGTGTGCCCATTTTTTCGTTGGAGAAAGGCGAAATGCCCTGCAGACCAGAGATAGGCTGCGGAGGGTTGGTATCCATATTGGGGGAGGTATAATCGGTGCCACTGTCCGTTCCGGCATCATAAGGAAAGAGGTCGATACTTAAACTGGGTTTCCAACCGCCGTTCCCGTCGATTAACTCCACACTGTTAACAGCTACCATCCAATCGGGGCTGGGAGCGATCATGGAAACCAGCGTGAGAAGCGGATAAGATTCATTGGTGACAACATTCGGAATATTGATCTGCCCGGTACTAGTGCTTAGGTTATCCCCATCGATCAGGCTATTGGCAGTACCGGCTGTTATAGCGTTGTTCACTTCAGAAAAAAATACTTTATTGCTCCCTAATTCTGCCACATCTTCAATGCCCGGACTTGCCAGGGCACCCATTTCGAGAAATACAACCTGATCGTTGTGTGTGGCCCCCACCAATTTCGAATAATGAGCCGAGGCTGGAAAATTATTGGTAGGATGCGGATGAGTGGCCTGAGACCAGGTACTGGTGTAATTGATAGAAAAAGTAGCTTCAGATTGAGCGAAAGAATAGACGCCTGAATTAAGAAAAGCAAAGATGGTAATTAGGAGTAATTTCGTTCTCATGTCTTAATTTTATGTAATCTCGGTCGATAGAACTGAATAAACCTCACAAAAAATCTTAATTTTATGCAATGATCGAAGCGCTCTACCTATTCTCTCTGGCAACCGTGGCGCTTGCTATTTCTCCGGGACCGGATAATATTTATGTCCTTACACAATCCCTCACAAATGGTGCCAGAAGTGGAATTGCCACAACCGCCGGATTAATTAGCGGTTGTATAGTGCATACTACTCTTTTGGCCTTTGGCGTATCCGTTATTATTACAACGTCCCCGGTACTTTTTTATTCGATCAAGATCTTTGGTGCCTGTTACTTGTTATATCTGGCGTGGAAAGTTTATAAGAGTGATGCGAAGCTGGTCATAGACGGTAAAGCGCCCAAAAAGTCATACCGACAGTTATTCGTTCAGGGAGTGATCATGAACCTGGTCAACCCAAAAGTACTCATCTTCTTCCTGGCCTTTTTTCCGGCATTTTTATGGGATGAAAGCGGAAATACTGTATTACAGTTTTATATACTGGGACTCACTTTTATGCTTATTTCTTTCCTGGTATTTAGCAGTATTGCACTTTTGGCAGGCGGGATCTCCTCTTATTTACTCACTCATAAGAATACAGGGTTTGTGTTGAAATGGTTACAAATACTGGTTTTTACAGGCATAGCCGTCTATATTTTACTCCCGGAAAAATAGTGCCACCTACAGCTTAAAAACTTTTATCTTTACGTAATGCAACAGGTGAAACTTATCGAATGTCCCCGGGATGCTATGCAAGGCATAAAAGATTGGATTCCCACAGAGAACAAGATTCAATACATTCAGAGTTTATTGCGCTGCGGTTTCGACACCATCGACTTCGGAAGCTTTGTATCTCCTAAGGCTATACCTCAAATGGTAGATACCGCCGACGTTTTGGCGGGTCTGGATCTCTCCGGGACACAAAGCAAATTGCTGGCAATTGTAGCCAATGTGAGAGGGGCAGAGGATGCGGTAAAACACGAACAAATAGATTATCTGGGCTACCCTTTTTCAATTTCCGAGAATTTCCAGATGCGAAATACACATAAGACCATTGCTCAATCCATAGAAGTTCTAAAGCAGATCCTGGAGCTGGCGAAAGACCAAGGAAAACAAGTGGTAACCTATTTATCTATGGGCTTCGGAAATCCATACGGGGACCCGTGGAACGTCGACATTGTAGGAGACTGGGCCTATCGAATGGCCGAAATGGGAGTAGAGACCTTATCACTAAGTGATACGGTAGGGACTTCCACCGCAGAGGTGATAGATTATCTGTATGCTAACCTCATTCCCAAATACCCCGAGATCGAATTCGGGGCGCATTTACATACCACTCCAAACCGTTGGCATGAAAAAATACACGCTGCTTTCGAAGCAGGTTGCAGGCGTTTTGATGGAGCCATACAGGGTTTCGGAGGTTGTCCTATGGCAAAGGATGAACTAACCGGTAATATGCCTACCGAAAAAATGCTAAGTTACTTTACTGCCAATAAGGTAGAAACCCATATCAATACCATGTCCTTTGAGAGCGCGCATAACGAAGCCACCAAAATATTTACCAAATACCATTAATATGATCCGATCAATCACCGTCCTGTCATTAGTTCTTTTACTCCTATCCTGTGGAGCGACACAGCAAACTACCACGGAGATCCGTGATGATGGGATCATCACCCTGAAGTTCGTGCAATTAAATGATGTCTACGAGATCGCGCCGCTTAGTGGAGGAAAGTATGGTGGAATGGCGAGAGTTGCCCATGTTGTGGATTCGATACGCGGAATACATCCGAACACCTATTTATACATGGCAGGAGATTTTTTAAATCCATCACTATTGGGGACCATCAAGTTCGAGGGGGAGCGGATAAGAGGGAAGCAAATGATAGAAGTAATGAATGCGATGAATTTTGATTTGGTCACGTTTGGGAATCACGAATTCGATCTGGATAGGGAGGATCTTCAAAAAAGACTCGACGAATCTAATTTCAGCTGGATCTCTTCCAATGTGAAAGAGATCACCGAGAACGATACCCTGGGCTTCAAGCTCCACAGGGGTATAGGGCAAATTCCTATACCCGGCGCCAGTTCCCGCGAAGTAACCGATAAAGATGGTACCAGGGTGAGGGTGAGTTTTTTTAGCGTCACTTTGGACAGCAACCCCAGGGATTATGTGCATTACGAAGATATTTTTACCAGTGCCTACCAAACTTAT
>QQUG01000059.1 GCA_008501705.1 Flavobacterium sp. | reverse complement strand
TGGAGATAATTTAGTCCGCAATCTTAAAATGCCCCTAAATACCCGTTTCACAATGAGAAGATTATTATTATTAGCGACGCTTCTGTCATTTTTTGTTGGTTCAACTCAAACGTTGCAACGAAGTGAAGATGCCAATCCAAGAAAAACCGATTCTACAAAGTATACAACACAGATTAAAGCTATTGTAGATAGTTATGATCAGGCTGCCCTTGCAGACCTGTTTGTAGTAAATGATGCCAAAGAACGAGCCGAAAAGCAGGATGCTCTTGCCTACGCGCTTGTAAAGAACATTCCTGTAAAAAAATACAACCCTGATGGTTCTTTTGATGAGTTACAGAAGATAGCAGCAGATGGTACTCCGATCTATTATACACTTCATAATGTAAATGCCGCTATTTCCACTCGTGCCAATTTCTTAAACACCGGTGGAGGTTTAGGCCTAACGGTAGATGGAAACGGAATGACCGCCCATGTTTGGGATGGAGGACCAACACGGCCTACTCATGAAGCATTCGATGGTCCGGGAGGAACTAACCGAGTTACCATAAATGATGGGAACACCACCCTGGATGGAAACAGTTTTCATTCGCAACATGTTACAGGAACAATATTAGCTTCCGGTCAGCCGGACGCCTCTTCCAAAGGGATGGCCTGGCAGGCAACTGCCTTGACGCACGATTGGAACAGCGACCTTTCTGAAGCAACTACTGAAGCTGGTTCAGGGATGCTATTATCAAATCATTCCTATGGATATATTGCCGCAAACATATCAGATTCTTGGTTTGGTCAATACGGACAAGATGCAAGGGACTGGGATAACTTAATGTATTCTGCTCCGTATTACCTGCAGATCAAGTCTGCCGGGAACGATGGAAATGACAATACGTCCAATGCTTTACCGCTGGATGGACAGTCGGCTTACGACAAATTGAGTGGAGATGCATGTGCCAAGAACAACCTGGTAATTGCGAACGGACAGGATGCCTCTGTGAATGCGACTACAGGTGCTTTAATTTCTGTTACTCGAAATTCAGGAAGTAGTGAAGGACCAACCGATGATTACCGTATTAAACCGGATATCATGGCTAATGGTACCAGTTTAAGATCTACCCTGGAAACTAGTGATAGTGCCTATGGTAACTTAACAGGTACATCCATGTCTGCCCCAAATACAACAGGAACCCTTCTTTTATTACAAGAACACTATAACGATGTGAACGGATCCTTTATGAAGGCTGCCACCTTAAAAGGTCTGGCGCTTCATACGGCGGACGATGTTGCACCTTCAGGCCCTGATGCCCAAACAGGTTGGGGACAGTTGAATGCTAAAGTCGCTGCTGAAACAATCTCCGCTTCGCCTACAACTGCTTTAATTTCAGAATTGAATTTATCGAACGGTGCGACCTACCAGGTGACGATTCAATCTGATGGGGTTAACCCATTGATGGCTTCCATTTCCTGGACCGATCCTGCCGGAACCATTAATACTGGAACAAACAGCAATACTCCTGCCCTGGTAAACGACCTTGATCTGCGATTGGACAATGGTTCAACTTTTACCCCATGGAGATTAACCGGAGTAACCACCAATGGAACTGGAGATAATAACGTGGATCCATTTGAAAGGATCGATATTTCAGGCGCATCCGGTCAATATACACTTACTGTAACGCATAAGGGGACCCTTACAAATGGATCGCAGGATTTTTCTCTGATCGTTACGGGAGGTACTATAGCTGCTTCTTCTCCTGAAATTTCATACGGAACCACAACTTCCACATCTACAGAAGGAACCGATTGTAGCTTTACCGATGTGACGGTACCGCTCAATATCGCTATGGCTCCTTCTCAAAACGCCGATGTAACTTTTTCGGTGAATGGCGGAACAGCCACAAATGGAGTTGATTACGAGATCTTAACTCCTTCGGTGACCTTCCTGCAAGGACAGACCGCTTCCCATAATCTAACTGTTCGTTTTTATAACGACGGAGTGGTGGAAAGTCCGGAAACCGCAATTATCGATTTTACGGTAAATGCGAACGGGGGAGATGCCACTGCCAATCCTGCTGCAGACAGTTTAACGATAACGATGAATGATGATGATGCTGCGCCGGCCGTTACTACCGACGTTACTTTGTTGACAGAAGATTTTGAAGACTGGACCGGATGGTTGAACAACGATAGAGATGGCGATGGGAATGTGTGGGTTTCGATTTCTTTCTCGTCTGGTGGATTTACTGGATTTTCGGGAAATTTTGCCGGTTCGGAAACCGATCTTACAATATTGGGAGGAACAGGTTCTGCTAATGCAGATAATTACCTGATAAGCCCTCAGGTAAGTATTCCTTCAACCACTACTAATACAGCTTTTAATTTTTCTGTTGGAGGATTCAATTCGGTAGAACATTACAGGTTACAATGGACTACAGATATTTCTTCTTACACCACCATAGATGCCGGTGTAATTCTGGAAGAACGAAATTCTATTTCTGGTGATGGAGAAATACGGACCGTGAACAGGACAGACCTGGCAGGACAGACCGGCTATTTTGTAATTAGACACTACAATTCATCTGCCAACAATGGTATTTTACTCTTCGACGGACTTTCCATCGTTGCTACTACAGAAACCCCGGTACAGACCGCGGTTAACTCTGGTACCAGCGATCAGACCGATGTGCCGGGTGCCGGGACCATGTATGCAGACGATAGTTCATCCGGGGATATAATGCTTGCTATTAATAATACAGGAGGTGACGATTACGGTTGTGTAACATCCTACGTGTCGAGAGCAGGTGCGAGTGCCCAGGCTTATATGGGAAGTACAAGTCCGGACCTGGTGATGGACAAGACTTTTAATATTAGTACAGCTAATAGTGTCCCAACTGGGAACACTTCTATTACCTTCTATTTTACCGAGGCGGAAGTAGCCGGATGGGAAGCTGCTGCACCAGGAGCAAGAGCTAACCTGGTTGCTGCTCGTGATGATGGTAGCTCGGTGGAGACTTCTACACTTGTTATTGGAGCATTCGGAAGCCATGTTACCTTAACAGGAACATTTACCGGTCTGGAAGGGACGTATTACTTCGGCCCACTGGGCGCCTTCGTAGCCTGTACCGGTGTGACCAAAACCTGGGATGGTGCTAATTGGAGCCCAGCAGGGGCGCCGGGTACAACAGATATGGTGATTATAAACGGAAATTATAATACCGCTACTCACGGTGATCTGGACGCTTGTACGTTAACAATTAATTCAGGATTTACCTTAACAGTTAACGCAAGTGGATATCTGAATGTGGATGGGGATATCAATGTTAATGGTACCCTGGATGTTGAGCATACAGGTAGTGTGGTACAGGTTGATCCGGATGGAGTTGTTACTAATTCCGGTTCAATTAATGTGGATATTACCACTCCACCGCTAAAAGAACGCGATTTCCTTATTTTGGGTAGTCCTATGAATTCCGAAACCCGCGGAGGAGTTTTTGGAAGTGCTTATAATGTACAGGAATATACGCCGGCTAATTTTATCCCGCATGGTAGTGTGCCTGCAGGTGGAACAAATTTTGCCGACGACAACTTTAACGATTGGAACGAGATGACTTCCGGTACTATCAACCCGGGTGAAGGATACCTGGTTTATCCTCAGGCAGCCTACATCGATCCCGCTTATGCGGGACCACCGCCGGTTACCACTATCGCATTCCCGTTGTCATATACACAAGGAACACTTAACAATGGAACCATAAATCAATCTATTGTTTACAATGGTGGGTCTAATCCAGACGGAACTCCAAATATCCTGGCTAATCCATACCCGTCACCTATAAGTGCCAACCTGTTGGTAACTAATAACGCCTTGATAAATGAGGTGTATTTCTGGGAACATTTAACACCGCCTAGTTCGGGTATTCCTGGAGCAAACACTATTAATGTATCTATGGATGATATATCCATGCACAATGGAACGATGGGCGTGGCTGCTGCAAACGATTCGGGAACAAGTACTGAACCAAATGGTGTGATCTCCACAGCTCAGGGATTTGGAATAAAAGCCTTTGCATCGGGAACTGTTTCCTTTACCAATAGTATGCGTTTAACTACCGGGAATACAACTCTTAGAAATAACGTAGAAGAAATTGATAAGATCACACTGAAAGTAGAGAACGATCAATACGAACTTAGAAGTTATACCGGGATAGGTTTTCGAAGTGAAGGAACACCGGAGCTGGACCAGAATATGGATTCCAACAGGCTTGCTACTGTTATCTCTCTATATTCTCACTTAGAGGATGGCAGTGAGCAGTTAGGAATACAGACTCGCGAAAGTTTTGATTCGGGAATCAAGATCCCTATGGGCTTTGCATCACAGGTAGATACCGACGCAGTCTACGTGATCTCGATCAGTAAAGTTGAAGGTAGTGAGTTGTCCAACTCGTACATCTACCTGGTGGATCACCTTACTAATACCATCACCGATCTTACAGAAGGATCTTACCAGTTCAGCAGTAATAAAGGGACCTTCAATAACAGGTTTACGCTTCAATTTGAAAGCGAAAATCTGGGTACAGATGATCTGGCTCTCGAAAAGATCTCAATTTATCCGAATCCAACAGACAATATGCTAAATATATTGTCACCGGGAGCAGGCATAGATGGGATTGTGATCTATGATCTGCGAGGTAGAAAAGTGGAAGAAGTTAATCTAAATGGCGAGAGAAGCTACGCTGTAGATATGTCGGCATTTGGGTCGGCTATGTATTTCATCTCTATTTCTACCGAAATCGGATCTATTACTAAAAGAGTAATAAAACAGTAAATAATCTTAATTAGATTTAAAAACCGCCTTCTTTAAAGGCGGTTTTTTTATGTTCTAAAAATATTGTGCCTCATTTAGAGTTTTACTTGTATGAAGAAATACATTATCGGTATCATTTTGTTGGGCCTTGCCTTGTTTTTCTTCGGAACCGGTAATGGCAGAATGGCCAAACAGGTGGTTAAAAGCTATTTCGTAAAACCGGTTTATATCAATAAGCAAGGAAATACAATTTCTCAACGCTGCCTGCTTCCCGAAGGATTTGTACGTACTAGCTATCCGGAAGGGTCTTTTCAAAATTATCTGCAGCAATACCCCTTGAAACCTTTTGGTGCCAAAGTGATTAATTATGACGGTGAGGATTACATCTACCAGGCTGGTCATATAGGTGTGCTTGATCTCCCTGTGCCGAATAATGGCCTACAGCAATGTGCTGATGCGTTAATACGAATTCGGTCGGAGTATTTGTGGCAGCAGAACAGAAAGGAAGAAATCGGTTTTAACTTTACCTCGGGCCATTATTGTTCCTGGCAGAAATATGCCAGTGGTCACAGACCCATAATTAATGGAAACAGGGTGTCGTTCAATAAAACAGCGGCCGAAGATTATTCCCATGAAAATTTCTACCGATATCTTAATTTGATCTTCATGTATTCCGGAACGCAATCTCTGTTCGACGAATTACCACAGCTAAACGCCATAGAAGATATAGAGGTAGGGGATATGCTCATCTATCCCGGCAGCCCCGGACATGTGATCATGGTGGTAGACAAGGCGGAGCATGCAAACGGCAGGAAATTGTTTATTTTTGCACAGGGAAATACGCCGGCTCAAAGTGTGCATGTGTTGAAGAACCCAAACAATAGTGATTTAAGTCCATGGTATGA
>QQUG01000169.1 GCA_008501705.1 Flavobacterium sp. | reverse complement strand
TCACCCGTGGGGAGCTGCGAAAATGTATGCAACGAAATGTTGATAAACTAACCTACCCCATTGCAGTCTATGATAACTTCCGTCGGATTTTTCTCAATCAGCCTGCCCTGAATATGGGTTATCATTCGTTAATAAAAGGTTAATAGCCCCCAAATATAGTATAATTATTTGCATCTGCCATCCTGAGAAATACTAAATTCAGTTGGCTTTTTTTGCTGCCTGTTCTTTAAGTCGCATTTCCTTCTGCTGGGCATCTATCACTGCTACTGCTGCCATATTTACCATCTCTTCCACACTTGCACCCAACTGCAGTATATGTACCGGTTTTTTCATTCCAAGCATAATGGGTCCGATAGACTCCACCGCATTTAGTTCTTTCAGTAGTTTATAATTGCTATTGGCCGAATCCAGATTCGGGAAGATCAGCGCGTTTACTTTCTTCCCCGCTAACTTGGAAAATGGAAACTTTTCCTTCAGCAAAACAGGATTTAAGGCAAAATCCACCTGCAACTCTCCATCTACATGCATATCGGGATTAGACTTGTGAAGTAAGGCCACCGCCTCTTGCACTTTCCTGGCGTGCGGGTCTCTGGACGACCCAAAATTAGAATAAGAGATCATTGCTATCACGGGTTCCAGACCAAAGAGTTTCATGGTATAATTGGTCATCTGTGCGATCTTCGCCAACTCATGAGAGTTCGGATCGATATTGATAGAAGTATCAGACAGGAACATCGGGCCACGCTTGGTAAGCATGAGGTTTGTTGTTGCAACACGGGACACCCCATCGAAAAGCCCTATAGTTTCTAAAACAGGCCTTAAAACCGTTGGATATGCTCTGGAATAACCCGAGATCATTGCATCGGCATCCCCTTCACTTACCATCATGGCGGCAAAGTAATTTCGCTCTCTCATATTTCTTTCCGAATCATAAAGCGTGCTCCCACTGCGTTTTCTTCGGTTCCAGTGCTTTTTTGCGTAATCTTTCAATTTCTTCGCCTGCAGATCGCTTTTAGGATCGATGATGTCGATGCCTTTTTTATCGAATTCGAGCTCTGCCATGAGTTCCTTTATGATCTTCCTTCTACCCAAAAGTATGGGAATACCGATTCCTTCCTCATAAACGATCTGTGCAGCTTTCAGGACATCAAGGCTATCTGCTTCAGCAAAAACAATTCGCTTGGGATCCATCCTCGCCCGATTGTACATTAAACGAATGATCTTATTATCACTACCCATTCTGTCGTACAGCTCGTCCTGATAGGCCTCCCAATTGGTAATCTTCGATGTGGCCACCCCACTTTCCATGGCCGCTTTCGCAACCGCTGGCGGAACAGTGGCTATAAGTCGTGGGTCGAATGGCTTCGGAATAATATATTCCTTTCCAAAGGCGAGCCTGGTCTCTCCATAAGCAATATGTACCTGTTCGGGAACCGGTTCTTTAGCCAGATCGGCCAGTGCTTTTACGGCAGCCATTTTCATTTCTTCGTTGATCTTGGTTGCCCGAACATCCAAAGCACCACGGAATATAAAAGGAAAGCCAAGTACATTATTCACCTGGTTGGGATGATCACTTCGGCCTGTAGCCATTATGATGTCCTCTCTTGTCTTTACGGCAAGTTCGTAATCGATCTCGGGATTAGGATTGGCCATAGCAAATACGATTGGATTCTTGGCCATAGAAAGTAACATTTCGGGCGTAACGATCCCGGCTATGGACAAGCCCACAAAGACGTCGGCATTTTTCATAGCTTCTTCCAGGGTGTCTATCTTTCTTTTGGTGGCGAATTCGGATTTTTCTTCTGAAAGTTCTTCGCGATCGCTTCTTATTACCCCGCTGCTGTCCAACATGACAATGTTTTCGGCTTTAGCTCCGAAAGCTTTGTATAATCGAGTACAGGAAATGGCAGCCGCTCCGGCACCACTTATAACGATTTTAACTTTTTTAATGTCTTTTTTGGCGATCTCGACTGCATTGAGCAGTGCCGCTGCCGAAATTATCGCGGTACCATGCTGGTCGTCGTGCATAACCGGGATATCCAGTTCTTCGCGTAGTCTTCGCTCGATCTCAAAGGCTTCGGGTGCTTTAATGTCCTCGAGGTTGATCCCCCCAAAGGTGGGAGCTATATTCTTTACGGTCTCAACAAATTCGTCGATATTCTCCGTATTTACCTCAATATCAAAAACATCTATATCGGCAAAAATCTTAAACAGCAATCCTTTCCCTTCCATTACCGGCTTGGAGGCTTCCGGGCCAATATTCCCAAGGCCCAGAACGGCAGTTCCATTTGAGATCACAGCAACCAAATTTCCTTTATTGGTATAGCGGTAAACATTGTTCACATCCTTTTCGATCTCCAGGCAGGGTTCGGCGACTCCGGGAGAATAGGCCAGAGAAAGATCCCTCTGGGTGGCGTATTTTTTTGTAGGTACCACCTGTATTTTCCCCGGTCTGGGTTTGGCGTGATACATAAGTGCTTCTCTACGCTTACTATGCTTGCTCATACATCATTCTTTAGGATAACAAAGTTAAGAGGAAAGCCGAACTGACGAAAATTTAGTCGTTAATCTTTCAGGAAGTTTATATTTCTTTTCAAGCCCTTGAATCCGGTTCTTTTTACAGCGCTTTTCTTAAATAGCTGCTTAAATACTTCTTCTGTGATCTCTTCCCAATCGCCCTTAGACATCTGAAGTAATTCGGGACTGGGATCGAATAGTGGCTCCTTATGGGCCCGGCTGAATCGATTCCACGGACAAACATCCTGGCAAACGTCACATCCAAACATCCAATCATCGAACTGTCCCGAAAATTGAGAAGAGATCTCGTTTTTAAGCTCGATGGTGAAGTAAGAAATACATTTGCTACCGTCCACAACATAGGGTTCGACGATGGCCTGAGTAGGACAGGCATCGATACAGGCTGTACAGCTTCCACAATGATCGGTTACAGGAGTATCGTATTCCAGATCCAGATCGATGATAAGTTCGGCAATAAAGTAAAAAGACCCCAGTTGCTTGGTGAGAAGGTTGCTGTGTTTACCCATCCATCCAAGTCCGCTCCTGGCAGCCCATGCCTTATCGAGTACCGGCGCCGAATCCACGAATGCTCTTCCGTGTACATCTCCTATTTCTTCACGAATGAAATAAAGTAATTGTTTCAATTTATCCTTGATCACAAAATGGTAATCGGTTCCGTAGGCATATTTGGAAATCTTATAACTGTCTTCTCTCTGGGTTTTCTTCGGAAAGTAATTCAGTAATAATGAAACCACACTTTTAGCTCCCGGAACGAGCAAAGTGGGATCCAGTCGCTTATCGAAATAGTTCTCCATATAAGACATTTCTCCCTGCATCTTATTGTTAAGCCATTTTTCGAGCCGGGGAGCCTCGTCTTCCAGAAACCCCGCCTTACTGATACCACAGCCAAGGAAACCAAGGCGAGAGGCTTCGGTTTTAATAAGTTGGGTATATGTTGCGGATTTACTCATTACTAGTTTCTGCGCTCGAAATTTATTAAAATATCTACTGGTTTCAGAGTTATAAGCGGATTCACTTTAGGTTCATTTAGCCGGGCGCTTAGTTTATAATGGTAAACTAAATGGGACACAGCCAGTACCATCTCATAAATGGCAAATCCCATTCCAATACACATCCTGGGACCTGCGCCAAAGGGATAGAATATCCCGGTTGTTTCTTTTTTACGTTCACCCAGAAAGCGTTCTGGTATGAAAACGTCCGGGTCCTGCCAGTATTTGGGATTACGGTGCAGTTCGTAAAAGGAGACACCCACCAGGGTATTCTTCCTGATATGATAATCCCCAATAGTGTCATCTGCCAAATTCTCCCGGTCTGTGATCCAGGCCGGAGGATACAGACGCATGGATTCGTCGATCACGGCCCTGGTGTAAGGCAGTCTTTTAATTTGTTCGATAGGATCCCGGGTTGCTGTGACTGCCTCTATTACTTCTTCGAACACGCGTTGCTGTACCTCCGGGTGCCTGGCCAGAAAAAAGGAGGTAAATGCCAATGCATTGGCTGTGGTTTCATGACCGGCAACAAACAAAATTGAGATCTCATCCACGAGCTGTCTGTTACTCATAGGTTCTCCTGTATCCTCGTAGCGGGTGGCAAGCAACATATCCAGCAGATCATCGTGCGATTGGGAGCTGGCTTTGCGCTCCTCTATAATGCTCATAATGATGTCCCTGCTCTCTTCCGATAGCAATTTGTGCTTTTTAACCTGTCCGCTTAATTTAAACCACCAACCCTTATGCGGTAAGCGCACTTCTTTAACCAGGAACAACTGTATTTCCTGAATAATATATTGCAATCGTTTTAATTGGTCTGTCGAGACGCTCAAATTGAATAAGGATTTCGCAACCACATTAAAAGCCAGTTGATTCATCACTTTAAATACATCTATACCTTTCTCTGTGGGAAGCTCATCAAGTTCCCTGTATATAGTCTCCCGTATAAGTCCTACGAGGCTATCCATCTTAGACTTGTGAAAGGCCGGCTGAATTAACCTACGCTGCTTCAGCCAAAACTCCCCGTTTGCCGTAAGCAATCCCATCCCAAGGTATTTGGAGAGATATTTCGTTTGTATGGTCGATTTGTAGTAATTCTTGTGATTTTTCTGAAGAATGTATTGCACAACCTCCTTATCTCTGGAGAGCATGAGGTGTTTCCTTCTTCCCAGTTTTACTGCAAAAGTATCGCCGTATGCGTTGAAAAATTTTCTGTGAAACGGTATAGGATTCTTTCTGATGGCTTCAGCATTCAGAAAAAATTTTAAGAGCGGCAGTTTTTCGGGATAATTATATTTGGTCTTAGCTGCCATGGATCATTCTAAAATAATCCGCCTTGTGATCCGCCTTTTAACTTACCCAGATGTTTATAAGCTGCTTCGGTTACTTCGCGACCGCGCGGGGTGCGCACGATAAAACCCTGCTGTATTAAAAATGGTTCGTACACCTCTTCTATGGTTTCCGAACTTTCGGAGACAGCTGTAGCCAGGGTTGTTATCCCAACCGGTCCTCCTTTAAATTTATCGATAAGTGTGGTCAAGATCTTATTGTCCATTTCATCTAGTCCGTGTGCATCTACGTGCAATGCCTCCAGGGCATACTTCGCGATCTTGATGTCGATGTTACCGTCGCCTTTTATCTGGGCAAAATCCCGTACTCTTCGAAGTAAGGCATTAGCGATACGCGGGGTTCCTCTGCTTCGGCCAGCAATTTCTATAGCAGCTTCCATGTTGATAGGGACCTTTAAGATCCCGGCACTACGCTGCACTATGGTAGTTAGTAGTTCGGTAGTATAATATTGAAGTCGGGACGCGATCCCAAAGCGAGCACGCATAGGTGCGGTAAGCAAACCCGAGCGTGTGGTCGCACCCACAAGGGTAAACGGATTGAGGTTTATTTGAACCGTTCGGGCATTTGGCCCCGTTTCTATCATGATATCGATCTTGTAATCTTCCATAGCCGAATACAAGTATTCTTCAACGATAGGACTCAGTCTATGGATCTCGTCGATAAAGAGGACATCGCGCTCTTCCAGGTTAGTAAGTAGTCCGGCGAGATCACCAGGCTTATCAAGTACAGGCCCGGAAGTAACTTTAATGGCGACATCCAGTTCGTTGGCAAGTATATGTGCAAGCGTAGTTTTTCCCAGGCCGGGTGGACCATGGAACAAGGTGTGATCCAGTGCCTCGTCTCGAAGATTAGCGGCCTGAACAAAGATCTGGAGGTTTTCCAGCGCCTGATCCTGTCCGGTAAAATCGTCGAAGGTTAACGGACGTAATTTCTTTTCAATATCAAGCTCCTGAGGTGAAAGTTGCTCTCCGGTAGGATCCAGGTGTTCGTTCATAACACAAATATACGAAGAGTGAAAATACCTTAGTTTGATTATTTTATTTAATGCGAAAGCCGATACGAATCGTACGGCTTTCACTGAATAGCAATCTCCCCAAATTGCCAAAAACTGGTATTAATAACTCAAAGATATGTGCTGTGAGGAAATCTGCCTATACGTGAAATCACGTAATCCATGTAAGAAAATATGGTTCAATTAAACCTGTACCAATTTCCACTTACCCTTTTTAAACCAAACTATCCCGAAGACTGCGATAAGCACTTCGGCGGTGGTAATGGCTACAAGAACACCAACCACGCCCCAATCGAAGACGATCGCAGCCAGGTAAGCAAAAGGTAGCTGGAACAACCAGAAACAAAAGAAATTGATTATGGTAGGAGTTCGTGTGTTACCAGCCCCGTTAAACGCTTGAATGATCACCATCCCGTACGCATAGGCTACATATCCGGCCGCAATGATCCGTAGGCTTAAAGCTCCGTTTTCGATAACGGAAGGATCATCACTGAATATCTTTAAGATCATTTCAGCAAATAAGAGATAAAACACCGAAACAGCTGCCATAAACCAGGCATTGTACTTTCCGGTCTTCCAAACCGAGGTTTCTGCACGATCCGGCTTTTGAGCGCCAAGATTTTGTCCAACCAGAGTGGCTGCAGCATTGCTCATGCCCCAGGAAGGCATTAAGGTGAACATTAGCACCCTGATAGCAATCGTATACCCGGCTAAAACCTCGCTTCCAAATTCGGCCATGATCCGCATTAGGAATACCCAACTGGAAGTCCCGATGATAAATTGCCCAATACCACCTAATGACACGCGGATCAGATTCAGCATGATCCCTAATCTGAACACTATATCTTTGAAGCCAACTTTTATTCGGCTCCAGCCATAAAATAAAATGATCAATTGTAATACAACCGCACTTCCTCTACCAATGGTCGTTGCAATCGCTGCTCCTTTTACCCCATAGGCAGGAATAGGCCCAAACCCAAAAATAAACATTGGGTCCAGGATAATGTTGAGGAGGTTAGAGAAGATCAGCACCTTCATGGCAACAGAAGCGTCCCCCGCTCCACGGAAAATAGCATTTATGATAAAAAGCAACATGATGGTTACATTCCCCCCAAGTAGTACCTGGGTATAACCATAACCCTCGGCAATGAGATCTGGTTCCCCGCCCATTAGGCCGAGGATTTCCTTCGGAAATAATATTCCTATCACACTAACAACTACGGCCAGAGTGATCCCTAGAAATATAGACTGTACAGCCGCTTTTGAAGCTCCGGAGACGTTCTTCTCTCCAATTCGTCTGGCTACGATGGCGGTTACTCCCATACTCAAGCCAATTGCAATGGCATAGACCAGCGTGAGCACAGATTCGGTCAACCCAACGGTAGCGATGGCATTGGCTCCCAGGCTCGATACAAAGTAGGCATCGACAAGAAAGAAGACAGATTCCATCATCATCTCCAGCACCATAGGTACCGAAAGGAGGAAGATGGCCTTCCTGATACTTCCCGAAGTAAAGTCCTGGTCTTTTCCCGCAACTGCCTGCGGAAGGTACTTAATGATCTTTTTGAGGGTATCCAAAAATGGTCCAGATTTTAAGTCATTTAAGGTACTAAAAAACCCTCTCGGATCGGAGAGGGTTTTTTGTATTTGCTATTTTTTTATTTAATGATTCAGCTCTTCTTCGTTTTCCTGAAGCGGGATATGCTGAGGTATATAGTCCTGTCCCGGAATCACATAATCGCTTTCATCCTTGTTAAGTTTACTGTAATCGTAAGACCAGCGATATACATGTGGAATTGGGCCATCCCAGTTTCCGTGTATGTGTTTAATAGGCGCTGTCCATTCCAAAGTGTTGGATTTCCAAGGGTTTTGAGGGCCTTTTTTCCCGTAGAACATCGAATGAATAAAGTTATAAAGGAAAACAAGTTGGGCCGCAGCAGTGATGATCGCAAAAATTGTGATCACGACGTTCACATCGGCCAGGTCATCGAAATAAGGGAAGTTGGTGTTATTGTAATAACGTCTTGGCAGTCCGGCCATTCCTATAAAGTGCATTGGATAGAAAACCCCATAAGAACCAACCGCGGTTACCCAGAAGTGTACATACCCAAGATTTTTATTCATCATTCTACTTTGGAACATTTTCGGGAACCAGTGGTATACCCCCGCAAATAATCCATATAAGGCAGATACACCCATAACCAGGTGGAAGTGGGCAACCACGAAATAGGTGTCGTGCACATTGATATCAAGTGCACTATCCCCAAGAATAATACCGGTTAATCCTCCTGTTATGAAGGTAGATACAAAACCTATGGAGAATAACATAGCGGTATTTAATTGTAGATTTCCTTTCCACAAGGTAGTGATCCAGTTAAAGGCTTTAACTGCGGAAGGAATTGCAATTAGCAGGGTAGTGAATGTAAATACCGAACCAAGGAATGGATTCATCCCTGAAATAAACATGTGATGCCCCCAAACGATCGTAGATAAGAATGCGATCGCTAAAATGGATGCTACCATGGCACGATAACCAAAGATCGGTTTACGCGAGTTTGTTGCCATAATCTCGGACACGAGCCCCATTGCAGGTAATATTACAATATATACTTCCGGGTGACCCAGGAACCAGAACAGGTGTTCATAGAGAACAGGTGATCCTCCCTGGTTGTGCAATACTTCACCGGCAATATAAATATCGGATAGGAAGAAGGATGTTCCAAAGCTCCTATCCATTATAAGCATTAAAGCCGCGGAAAGTAGTACAGGGAATGAAACCACACCGATAATAGCCGTTACGAAGAACGCCCAGATCGTTAAAGGAAGACGAGTCATCGACATCCCTTTGGTTCTTAGATTTAATACTGTAACGATATAATTAAGTGATCCCAGTAGTGAGGATGCGATAAAGATCGCCATGGACACCAGCCACAGGGTCATTCCAGTACCAGAGCCCGGAATAGCCTGGGGTAATGCACTTAGAGGAGGATAAACGGTCCACCCTGCTGAGGCGGGTCCAGCTTCCACGAAAAGCGAAAATACCATGATGATACTGGAGAGAAAAAACAGCCAGTATGAGACCATATTAAGAAATCCGGATGCCATATCACGAGCCCCAATCTGCAGTGGAATAAGCAGGTTACTAAAGGTACCACTCAACCCGGCTGTAAGTACAAAGAACACCATGATGGTTCCATGAATCGTCACCAATGCCAGGTAAACACTTGGGTCCATAACGCCTCCTTCGGCCCATTTACCCAAAAGTACTTCGAAAATGGTGAAAGGTTCTTCCGGCCATGCTAATTGCATCCTGAACAGTATAGACATAGCTATACCAATAATACCCATAAACAAACCTGTAATAAGGTATTGCTTGGAGATCATTTTATGGTCCTGACTAAATATATATTTAGTAATGAACGTCTCTTTGTGATGATGTCCGTGATCGTCGTGATGATCTACTGCGTGTGCTTCGGCGTGTGCTGACATATCTTTTAAGCTAATTTTTTATTGTTTTAATAAGGCTGCGAGCGTTTGTTGTTCTTTCATCCATGCATTGAAATCTGCCTCTTCTTCAACAATAATTTTCATTTGCATATTGTAGTGGCTGTTACCACAGATCTTGTTACAGAGGAGCAGATAATCAAATTCATACATCTCCAGCTGTTCTTCTCCCGCAGCAGCAAGAGCGATGTTGTTCTCAGTTCGGATCTTATTGATCTTCTGAACCTTATCTTTCATCTCTTCTGTTTGTCGCATTTCCTCGGTAGTAACCGTAGGAGTGAAAGAGAATTGAGTGATCATTCCCGGTACACAGTTCATCTGAGCCCGGAAATGCGGCATGAAAGCTGAATGAAGTACATCCTGCGAACGCATTTTAAATATTACTTTCCTTCCTTTTGGCAAGTGCAGTTCGTTTACGATCACATCATCCTGAGCATAGGGGTCTGACGCATCCACACCCAGTTGGTTCACACCTTCGATCAATCTTACATTGGCTTCACCAAGGGTATTATCATCACCTCCGTACCTAGCTCTCCAATCGAACTGGTATGCATAAAGCTCAACTACCAATGGATCATCCTCGGTATCGATATTCATGATATCGGTCCAGGTAAACAAGCCATAGATAATTAGCCCGGCAAGTACAATTACAGGGATAATGGTCCAGATGAATTCCAGTTTATCGTTGTCTGCATAAAATATTGCCTTTTGAGATTGTCGCCCTCTATATTTAAAGGCAAAATAGTGCAACAACCATTGTGTGATGATGCCAACAACAAAAATAACCACCATGGTGATCAGCCATAATTGGTCGATTCCTACTCCGTGTTCGGAAGCCGATCTTGGCAACAATACATCTCCCCATTCGTAGAATGTGTAGATACAAAGCAAATAGATAAATAATACAAATGCGAGCATCAGCCATCCCTGGGTGTTATTGTCCTTATCGTTGGCTATTTCGGAAGTATTCGACTGTTGGCGAGACATCTTGAATATCTTGCCCATCTGCATGACAGCGACTCCAAAAAGAATGATTACTAATACAACTAAAAATGCGGTCATCGTTATCTGTCTTCTAAATTTTGATTAATAATGAAAATGCTTACTCTCTTTAACAAACGGGTTTCGCTTGGCTAATAGCGGAGCTTTGGTAAGCGCCGTGAATACAACCAGAACGAACAAGCCAAAGAAAAACATTATTGCTCCTATCTCGGGTAACCCGATAAACCAGGAAGCACCAACTGTGGCTGGCATCACCATATTAAATACGTCTATATAATGCCCAACCAATATTACAATCCCTGTTAAGATCACAAACCAGTTCACTCGTTTGTAATCACTATTCATAAGCATCAATACCGGGAATACGAAATTTAGAACCACCATTCCGAAGAAAGGCAGGTTGTAATCTTCGATTCGAGTTACAAAGTAAGTAACTTCCTCGGGGATGTTCGAATACCAAATCAGCATAAATTGCGAGAACCATAGATAGGTCCAGAAAATACTGAAACCAAACATATATTTTGCAAGGTCATGAATATGACTGTCATTCACGTGTTCCAGATATCCCTGCGATTTCAATACGATAGTAACCATGGCTATCACAGTGATAGCACTTACCATCATTCCGGCAAATACATACCATCCAAACAGGGTTGAGAACCAGTGAGGATCGAAACTCATTATCCAATCCCAACTCATCATAGATTCTGTCACGATAAAGAATACCAAAAATATAGCCGATGCTTTAAAGTTCTTTTTAAACCAGCGATTGTCTTCGGCATTATCATCTCTAATAGAGTTTCGTCTGGACACCCATCTGTACAGGTTCCATCCTCCAAGGAAAATCACTGCTCTAATAAGGAAAAACGGTACATTTAAAAAGCTGCTCTTCCCGGCGATCAACTTATCATAGTGATCACTTTCAGGATTAACCAATTCGGGGTCCATCCAGTGAAAGATATGATTTACATGGAAGGCCGAAAGCAGTAATAACACAAGTATGATCACAGATGCTACCGGTAAATAGGCTGTAATTCCTTCCATTACTCTAAACAATACCGGGGACCATCCTGCCTGAGCGGCATATTGAATAGCATAGAATGCCAGTGTTCCAAGGGCTATCATAAAGAAGAAGAAAGATGCTATATACAAGGCAGACCACGGTCTGTTTTGCAATTGATGTAATACATGCTCGTAATGTGCCTCGTCATCATGGGCTTCTTCTCCATGGCCACCATCGTGAGATTCATCAACAACAGCATGATCACCACCATGGCCATCACCGTGGCCATCGGCCAGCATTTCCTTTACTTCGGAAGTTGTTTTCGGAGCCATCATAAAGCCTGAAACGATTCCAACGGCACCAACTACCATAAAGATAATTGCGAACAGTTTTAATTTATTGGGTAGCGTATACATATCTTTAGCTATTCTCTTTATTCTTTAATGTAATTTTTAGTTATCAACAGAATCTATTACCACGTTATTTTCAGCCGACTCGATTAGTTGTGGCAAATTGTCTATCGCATTTTCTCCCATAGTTTCGACTATTAACCCTGGCTCTCCCTTTAGGGCGGCCTTCAGGTTTAGAACATGCTGTGTAATCTGCCATCTTTCCAATTCGTTCGTTTGAGAAGCATAAGATCCCATAGCGTTTAAACCATACATTTGTACATGGTAAATACTTCCTTCAGTGATATTTCTTCCCGGATCAGCATAGCTTGGAATTCCGAGGAATTTTTCGCGCTCCATCAAAATGCCTTGCCCATCACCTTTGGTTCCGTGACAAACGGCACAATAAATTTCATATAACAGGGCTCCTTTAGCCAGGTTCTCCTCTGTTACAGGCAGGGTCATCTTAAGTTCGGCACGGGCAAGTTCTAATCCGGCAGTCGAATTTTCATATTCGTACGGCATCCATCCTCTGGGGATTGACCCTTCGGCCGGAAGTTTTGCCTCCATCTCGTTCTCAAATATATCGTATTCGCCATATGTTTCGTATCCTACTGGCTGGTACATATTTGGCATGTACTGATAGTTAGGACTATTAGTATTGGAACAGGACATTATCGCCATGGAAGCAATAATTACAATACTTATGTGAATCGCTTTCTTCATATTAATGGTCTTCGTCATTTTCATGAATACTAATTTCCAATGCTCCTGTACCGGACAAAAAGCTGGATACTTGCTCAATATCGTGATTACCTGTTTCCACTACCATAAGGAAGTGGTCATCGGTTGTGCGCACATCAGGGTTCTCGGCCTTCTTAAATGGCCACAATTTACTTCTCATATAAAAGGTTATTACCATTAAATGAGCCGCAAAGAAAACCGTCATTTCGAACATGATCGGCACAAAAGCAGGCATATTCTCTATATAGCTGAAACTAGGCTTACCACCAATATCCTGAGGCCAATCCTGGATCATGATGTAATTCATCATGATGATCGCAACAGCGAGTCCAACCAGCCCATACAAGAATGAGGTGATCGCAATACGGGTATCGGCTAGCCCCATAGCCTTCTCGAGCCCATGAACCGGAAATGGTGTATATATTTCTTCGATATGATAGTGTTCACCCCGCACTTGCTTTACAGCGTTCAGGAGGATGTCATCATCATTATAAATAGCGTGTATCACTTTCGATGCCATAGCTATGAATTATTTTTAAGTTTAGTTGCCTGTCCGGCCCAATCATCTCGCTTAGCTCTTCCTGGGAATTCATCTATTATGCTGTCCAGCAGGTCGTATTCTCTATCGGTCATTCTACTCACCTGGTCAAATGTGTAGATACCAAGCTGGTGTAGTTTTTGTTCCATTACCGGACCTACACCACTAATTCGTTTAAGATCGTCTGCAGTTTGGGTATTTGGATCGAAGGTTCCAATACTGTCTAACAAACTATTTATTTTTTCTGAATTGTCCTCTGCCACAGGGCTATCCGGTACAGTTCCCGGTGTTTTTACCGTTGTAGCAGCCCCTAGTACCTCACCGTAATGCTTCACATCATCACCGTGTTCTGCTCTTAATCTCTTATACTTGTCTCCGGATCCCTTTAGAATAGATTTTACCTCAGCCTGTGCAATAACAGGGAAAGTTCTGGCATATAGCAGGAACAATACAAAGAAGAATCCAATGGTCCCTATAAAGATCCCTATATCCACAAATGTTGGCGAGAACATAGTCCAGGAAGAAGGAAGGTAATCTCGGTGTAAAGATGTTACAATGATCACAAAACGCTCAAACCACATACCTATGTTCACAACTATCGATATAAAGAAGGAGAACATAATACTGGTTCGAAGTTTCTTGAACCACATGAATTGTGGGCTGAACACATTACAAGTCATCATGGCCCAGTACGCCCACCAGTAAGGTCCAGTAGCACGGTTGAGGAAGGCATATTGTTCGTATTCTACCCCCGAATACCAGGCAATGAATAGCTCGGTAATATAAGCTACCCCAACAATGGAACCTGTGATCATAATCACAATGTTCATTAACTCTATATGCTGAATTGTAATATAATCCTCCAGATTAGACACCTTTCTCATGATAATAAGAAGTGTCTGTACCATAGCGAAACCAGAGAAGATCGCTCCCGCAACAAAGTACGGTGGGAAGATCGTAGTGTGCCATCCCGGAATCACCGATGTGGCGAAGTCGAAGGATACAATGGTGTGTACCGAAAGTACCAGAGGAGTTGCCAATCCGGCAAGTACCAATGAAACTTCTTCAAAGCGTTGCCAGTCTTTGGCACGTCCACTCCATCCGAACGACAGAATACTGTAAACTCTTTTAGTAAATGGCGTGATCGCACGGTCTCGGATCATTGCAAAATCCGGTAATAGCCCCGTCCACCAAAAAACCAGGGAAACCGAAAGATAGGTTGATATTGCAAATACATCCCATAGCAAGGGTGAATTAAAGTTTACCCACAACGAACCAAATTGGTTCGGGATAGGTAATACCCAATACGCCAACCAGGGACGTCCCATGTGAATAATTGGGAACAGACCCGCCTGGATAACCGAAAAGATAGTCATCGCCTCGGCAGAGCGGTTGATCGCCATTCTCCATTTCTGACGGAAAAGCAGAAGTACCGCTGAAATCAGGGTTCCTGCGTGACCAATACCTACCCACCAAACGAAATTTGTAATATCCCAGGCCCAGTTAACCGTTGGGTTAAGACCCCACACACCAATTCCCGTGGAAATGGTATAGATAATACAGCCAATTCCCCAAAGGAACGCGGCCAATGCTATTCCGAATACAATCCACCAGGATTTATTTGCCTTTCCTTCAACCGGAGCAGCTACATCCACAGTAACATCGTGGTAGGATTTATTTCCCGTAACTAAGGGTTTTCTAATAGGTGCTTCGTAATGCGACGCCATATCTTTTTGTACTATTTCTTAGTTAGTTATTTTAAGCTTCCTTTGTGTTCCTTACCTGAGCCTGGTACATAACATTTGGTTTTGTCCCAACTGCTTCAAGTAAATGATACATCCTGTTGTCATGCTTCTTCTTATAAACCTCACTATCGTGGTCGTTCACATCACCAAAGACTATTGCCCCAGTGTTACATGCCGAAGAACATGCGGTTTTAAATTCTCCATCCTTGATCGGTCTTCCATCCCGTTTTGCATCTAATATGGTTTTCTGTGTCATCTGAATACACATAGAGCATTTTTCCATTACTCCACGTGATCTCACCACCACATCGGGATTTAGGACCATTCTTCCAAGGTCGTTATTCATATGATAATCGAACTCGTCGTTCTCGGCATATAAGAACCAGTTGAAACGACGAACCTTATATGGACAGTTGTTTGCACAGTAACGCGTACCAACGCAGCGGTTATACGCCATGTGGTTTTGTCCCTGGCGTCCATGCGATGTTGCCGCAACCGGACAAACCGTCTCACAAGGAGCGTGGTTACAGTGCTGACACATCACAGGTTGAAAGGCTACCTGAGGATTCTCGGAAGCTTGTTCCAGTTCTCCAAATTCGGAAAGCGAGCTTCCTAATCCGGAAATATTTTCTTTTTTATCAAGATCTACAGCGAAAGACTCCTGACTCGAATAGTATCGGTCGATACGCAGCCAGTGCATGCTTCTACTCTTTCTAATCTCATTCTTACCAACTACCGGCACGTTATTTTCAGCATTACAAGCTATAACACATGCCCCACAACCGGTACAAGCGTTCAGGTCTATAGACAAGTTAAAGTGATGCCCTACCGAACGATCGAAAGAATCCCACAGATCGGCATCCGGAGATGTTACCGGAATTTCCATATGATCCTTGGAAACCATCGGCATCGCATTCCATACTGCAGCATCTTTGGTATTGAATATCTCTAAGGTGGTTTCGCGAATAATATCACGTCCCATCATTGTATTTTGTAACTGAACACAAGCAAACTCATGAATACCACTAGCCTTAGTGATACTCACGTTCTGTACAGCCTTGAAATTGTTGTACAGAGGGAAGGCATTAACTCCGGTTTGCATTTCAGATTGAATTGCTGCCGTCTTTCCATATCCCAAGGCCAAGCCAATGGATCCTATAGCCTGACCCGGCTGAATGATCACAGGAACATTTTCAATTGTAACATCTCCCATAGAGACATTCACATAACTACCGTTTAATGCACCGTTGGCCACATTAAAGTTTTCAACACCCATTGCTTCAGCATCTGAAGCAGACATGGTTACATAATTATCCCAGGCTGCGCGGGTAATAGGATCCGGCATCTCTTGTAACCAGGGGTTGTTAGCCTGTTGACCATCCCCAATCGAAGTTTTGGTATATAAGGTAAGTTCCATACCACCTTCCTGTGAATTCGCCAGTAAGGCACCTTCAGAAGTACTGCTTTCAAGTGTATTAAGCGCCGGTGTCGTTTCCAGAACTTCCAGTTCAGCATCACTTTCAAAAACTCCATCCTGAACAGCTTTGTTCCAGGAGGCTCCGGCCAGAATATTGGTTTCCCAATTCTCGCGCAGGTAGTCGTAATACGATTTGTCATTCCCGGACCATTTCAGCAGACATTCCTGAAATTGTTTTGTATTGAAAAGAGGTCTGATGGCAGGTTGTGTTAACCCAAAATTCCCTTTCTTGGCTTGTATATCACCCCAACTCTCTAAATAGTGAGGAGTTGCTGCTACCATTTTGGCAAGCGAAGCAGTGGCGTCTTCCTTCATAGAGAAGGCAAGGGATAACTCCAGGTTTTGATATGCATCTGCAAAGGATGGATGAGGGAAAGAATAAACAGGATCTACACCTACGGTGATAAGACCTTTTATGCTTCCGGAAACAACCCCGTTCATCACAGCGGTAACCTCGGCGGTATTCCCCATGGAAGTAAGGCGCGGCTTATCGGTATCCATTGCCATACTTCCCCTGGACTCATTATAACTTAATACAGCCGACTGGGCCGCCACATCGGGCAGACCTGTTACGATAACTCCTTTATTTCCGGCACGATCAAGTTCGGCTTTTGCAGCTCTCACAGCTTCGGCAACGCCCTCCGGTAATCCGGACATGCTGCCTCCTGTTAAAGCCATTAGTATTTTTTTCTGGTCTGAAGGTTTTACGGGAACTCGCTTATCTGCATTAGCTCCTGATAGTGTCATATTTGCCTCAAACTGTATGTGGCGCGACATCTTACCATTCTTCGGAACACGATTCTCTATATAACCTGGAGAGTAGCCTCCACCTTGCCAGTCACCTAAGAAATCGGCTCCTACAGATACGATCACTTCCGCTTTGGAAAAATCGTAATCGGCCAATCCACGGCTTCCATATTTCGCCTGATAAGCATCTGCCGCTTCCGAAGAAGATACGGTATCATAAATTACATGGCGAACGTGAGGGAACTGGGTAATAAATTCCTGAATCAATTTTGCTGTAGTTGGGCTGGCGAATGTTTGTGTAAGAAGAACGACATCTTTGCCGGTCATCTGACTCAAAGTAGCAACTACTCCTGCGTCGAAGTCTTCCCAGCTTACTTCTTCTTCTCCTACTCTGGGAGCCATCATCCTGTTCTTGTCGTATAACGAAAGAACAGAAGCCTGAACACGGGCATTTACCTCGTTGTTCCTGGCCAGATCGTTACGCTCTATTTTAATAGGACGCCCTTCGCGTGTTTTTACCAACACATTGGCAAAATCAAACCCATCACCAATAGAAGATGCGTAGTAATTTGCCACACCGGGAACAATTTCGTCTGGTGCCACAACGTAAGGTATGGATTTGATCACCGGACCTTCACAGGCAGCCAAAGAGGCTGCTGCCGTTGTGAACCCAACATATTTTAAGAAATCGCGTCGTGTGGTTGATGAAGCTTCAAGAGTTTCTTTATCCCCAAGAAAATCGTCTGTAGGGATCTCCTCAACAAATTCGTTTTGTTTCAGCGTCTCAACAATAGAACTGTTTTCTTTCAGTTCTTCAACACTTTTCCAGTATTTCTTGTTTGATGCCATATTCGTATCTGAAATATTATTCATTCGTTATTAATAGTGACACTTACCACATTCCAGTCCACCCATCTCCGCGATGGTTAACTGATCTACGCCGTACTTCTTCGAAAGTTCGTCATGAATCTTCTTGTAGTACTCGTTGCCTTTAAGATCCACATTAGTATCCCTGTGACAGGTAATACACCATCCCATGGTAAGCGGAGAAAACTGCGACATGATCTCCATTTCTTCAACGGGACCGTGGCATGTCTGACACGCAATTCCGGCAACCGTGACGTGTTGCGAGTGATTGAAATATGCAAAATCTGGCAGGTTGTGGATACGCACCCATTTTACAGGTTTCTCTTCTCCTGTATAAGACTGTGTATTCTCATCCCAACCAACAGCTTCGTATAACTTCTTGATCTCGTTGGTATAGAACTCCTTGGTGTATCCTTTCTCAACATCTTCTACTCCGTTATATTCGGAGATCATTTTGTGACAATTCATACATACATTGAGAGAAGGGATGCCAGAATGTTTACTCTTTCTTGCCGAACTGTGACAGTAGTTACAATCTATCAGGTTGTCTCCACCGTGGATTTTGTGAGAGAAATGTAAAGGTTGAACCGGAGCATATCCCTGATCTACACCAACCTGCATCATCCAGCCATAGGCGAAATAACCCGAAGCCAGTAATAAGAAAATAGAAGTCACAAATACCAGGAACTGGTTTTGTACAAATGCTTTCCAGATAGGAGGACGTTTCTCGCTAACTTCGTATTCCACACCGTTGGCCTCTGCAATTCTGCGAAGGGTTTTGTTCACCAATACCAACATAACCACTAACAACAAGAAGATCAATGCAAGCGCTGCCAGGATGATGTTGTTAGTTGGGCCGCTACCGTCACCGCCTCCACCACCCGTGGTATCCGTTACGGCTACGGTGGGTTCTGGTTTTGGGGTATAGGTATAGGCAATAATATTATCGATATCGGTATCACTTAATGCTGGAAAAGCGGTCATAACCGATTGATTGTTCGCCTCAAAGATGGCGATCGCCTGAGGGTCACCGGACTTAATAAATTCCTGGCTGTTTCGAACCCATTTGTATAGCCATTCTTTATCGTATTTGTCACCCACACCAAACAAGGCCGGTCCCACTCCTTTTTTGTAGAGCTTGTGGCAGGCAGCACAGTTGGCGTTGAAGAGGGTCTTTCCAGCAGCCGCATCACCATCTCCAGCAGCCGGAGCAGTTTCGGTTGTGGCAGCCGCCATATCTTCCTGTGCGTATGTGGTTGTTGAAAACGTTAGCAGAAGAGCTAACAACAGAAGTGACAATTGAGTTGGTAGATTTCGAAACTTCACCTTTATCATACTAATGGTTAATTATTGTCAAAAGTTTGGCACGTAATTGGTTATAGCTAATGCGAATTTCGCAGGTGTTTCCATGCCTAAAATAACCCTGCAAAAGTACGGTATAAGATCGATTTTAGAAATCTAAACAAAGTGTTAACGGTTAATTTATAATTATTCTAAATAATAATTTTAATCATTGTGAAGTTTATAAGATTTACATTTGTATTCAATATTAAATTACATGCGATTATCACATTTTCATAAACTATTTATTTTCAGTATATTAATTTGTTTTTCTGTGAACAATATTACGGCCCAACAGGCTACAGTCACAGTTAATCAGGATGCTAAGATTCCACAATTACTCGAGTTGAAAAAAAGCCTCGAGAAAGAAAACAAATTAAGCGACGGATATACAATACAGTTGTATTACGGAGAATTAAACCGGGCAAATTCGGTAATTAGAAAATACCGAAACATTTATTCGGCCTGGCCTGCCTCCATCGAGTACGAAACGCCCAATTACAAAGTTTGGGTAGGAAACTTTTCTTCTCGCCTGGATGCTGACAGGGCACTTATTGAAATTCAGCGGGATTTCTCTTCGGCCTTTATACTGAAACCGGAGCGCAAAAAGAAAAACAAATAGCTCTTTTTCTCGCGTGTATTTTCTTCATTATAAGGTGAATAATAATATTTTTTTCTGAAAGTGTCCAAGTTTATAACTGTAGCTTCGTCTAAGTATTAATAAGGATATTCAACCATAAAAACCAATATTATGAAGAAACTACTATTACCACTGGCATGCATCCTTTTATTGAGCTTTACGATATCTGATGGAGGGCTTACTAAGGAAGAACGTAAAATGGCCGTTGCCGAAATGACTAATTCGCACGACCATCTCATGATCACACTACACGGGTTGAGCGAGGCACAATTGAATTACAAGATGACCCCCGATTCCTGGTCCATCGCAGAATGTGTGGAACACATCGCAATTTCGGAAGATACTTTTGCAGGTATGTTACAGGGGTTGTTACAAACTGAAGCAGATCCTGCCAATCGGGCTAAGGTTTCGGTTGGGGACAAGGACCTCATCGCGATGATGGTGGACCGTACCAATAAAGTGAAAACCCAAAAACCTTTCGAACCCACCGGAAAATATGGTTCACATGAAGCAACTGTGGAAGCATTCAAATCGGCCAGAAAAAACAATTTAGATTTTGTGAAGAATAGCGATGCCGATTTCAGGAATCGCGTTCAGGAGTTTCCCTTCGGAACTGTAGACGCCTTTCAGGTAGTACTGTTCATGTCTGCACACAGCGAACGACATGTTAGGCAGATCGAGGAGATCAAGACAAGTGCCGATTTTCCTAAGATGTGAGCATCTAAGATAGAATAAATTCGGCATTCAAAATAGGCAAGGCGACCTTTTCCTACCAGATATGGGAATTGGCCGCCTTTCTTTATTAATGTTGAATAATCAGGCTGATACGAGGCCTGGTACAACTCTTCCAGAGCCTGTTCAAAGTGCGTGACATTTGATAGATTTTCGGTATCGTAAAACGCACTTAAATACGTCCAGGGAACAGTCGGGTCGTATAAAATTCCTGAAGTAGAAGGTACTTTGTATATTGACCTCCGTGGAATCCCGTACGTAAATAATTGTTAATAGGTGAAACAATAGATGACTTTTGGTTTTATTTATTTTCGAATAGGTGCCATTGGAGTGGCACCTTTTTTTATTTGTATAGGCTTTAAAGTTTAATCTGAAAGAAGATCCCCGTACTATAGATTGATTTCCCCGAATTAATATTCATGTGCAACTGAAGACCCATTCCGTAAACGCTCCCGAACTGAAACACTCTTCCCATAGTGGGAAAACCAATTGTTTTCAATTTATCTTGCTTCCCAAGCGCCCTACTCTCATCGTGAATAAAGTAACTCCCTCCGGCATATCCATCGACATTGAGTTGGCCGGTGAGATTAAATTCTCGTCAGTACAACAGGTCGTATTCTACAGTTCCAAGAGGATTATCTGAGAGTATTCCAAAGCTCGCGATCGTTGTTAAAACCATTCCCCTGATAATATTGGGGCCAAGATTGACAGCTACATCAAGACTGAGTGATCCTCCGAAATCCTCACTAAAATCATTCCCGAAAACAGTTCCCAAGCTAAAGGAGGCGCTATGAAATTGTAATCCTTGTTTTTCTTCCTGACCCAATATTATTGAGCCGGTAAACATGAGAAACAGTACGAATATTTTGGATGTCATAATTTTTTGTTTCAATCAGTTGTGTTAATCAATTGTATATCCGAATATGATATTGGTAGAAGCCCCCCTTACCAGTCTATCATTAAATACCACAATTTTACTTATGTGTTCACCCCCTATATTGACCCTTAATTCCAGTGTGATCAAATTTTTTGTTTTTAATTCATAGTTTAATCCTAGTCCGCCCGAAATACCAAAATCTAATGTTTCAAAGTCCGCCATGGTCATATCATCGTTTTTCGAACCTACGAGTAGACCTACATAGGGGCCTGCATTCACAAATAATCCTAAACTTCCCCCTCCCATAGTGTATCTGTATAAAAGTGGCAGGGTTAAATAGTTTAGAGATATCTTTTCATTAACTCCATAGGGCAAGCCTGTAGAAGGATCATTTATCTCGTTAAATGTTGTTTTAGCTCCCTTCTGCTCAATATTTAAATTCGCCACCAAAGAGCTACGTTTACTCAGATGGTAATTCCCGTGAGCCCCAAGTAACAAACCAACCTTAGTAGAGAATGGATCCTCAAAACTCAGGCCCGAAACGAACAAAACTGAAAAAGAAGATCCTCCATGGAAACCATAACTAAATTTACTTTGGGAATACGTCGTTATAAATGGAAATAAAAGTATGAGCCATAGTAATCGTATCGCATTTGGGTTTGTACATAAGTTCATAGGTTATGGTTTAATTATTCTTCTGATTCTCTGGCTTCCGAAGCTATCCCTGAAAATCAAAGAAACATGCCGGTTTTCAGTTAACCTAGATCGAGATTATCGACTACCAATTAGTTCTCTATTTTGATTAGCAGTTCTCCTAATGAATTGTAAATAGCAACAGAATCGTATTGTTCTTTATGCTCGATATTTATATTATTCCTCTAAGATGAAGAAACAAAATATGATCGTTCAAACTTGAATATTTAAATTATTGGTGTCGACATTTAAATTCTTCAATATTAATAAGAGCCTTATCACGGTAAAATCGAATTACCAAGGTATTTAAAAATAAACCAGAGTTGAAATTGTTGTTCCGTGAATTCATGAAAATCCAGTATAAAATAATGAAACAAAAAAGGCGGCCAATGGCCGCCTTTCGTATAGTTTATAAAATTCAGAATTATAACTTCTTCTTAACCTCAACTTCCTGGAAGCCTTCGATTATATCACCTTCTTTGATATCGTTGTAATTCTTTAATTGTATTCCACAATCGTATCCTTTGGCTACCTCCTTCACATCGTCCTTGAATCGTTTCAGAGATTCCAGTTCGCCTGTATGAACAACTACACCTTCACGGATCAATCTGATGCCTGAGTTTCTCAGGATCTTTCCTGTAGTAACCATACACCCTGCAATAGTTCCAACCTTAGAGATCTTGAAAGTCTCCCGAATCTCGGCAGTTCCTGTGATCTCCTCTTTCAATTCCGGAGACAACATTCCTTCCATCGCATCTTTCAGGTCGTTTATAGCGTCGTAGATGATGGAGTAGGTCCTTATATCGATCTCTTCCTTATCAGCGATCTGTCTTGCGTTACCCATCGGACGAACATTAAATCCGATGATGATAGCATCCGATGCCGAAGCAAGAAGCACATCACTTTCGGTGATGGCACCTACACCTTTATGAATTATATTCACCTGGATCTCTTCCGTAGATAATTTCAGGAAGGAATCTGTTAATGCTTCAACAGATCCGTCCACATCACCCTTCAGAATAATATTCAATTCTTTAAATTCACCCAGGGCAATACGCCTTCCAATTTCATCAAGTGTGATATGACGTTGCGTTCTTACAGACTGCTCACGTTGCAACTGCATTCGCTTGTTCGCAATATCCTTGGCTTCGCGTTCGTCTTCAAACACATTGAACTTATCACCTGCCTGTGGCGCTCCATCCAGTCCAAGTATGGATACTGGCGTTGAAGGCCCGGCCTTTTTAATTTTCTTTCCTCGCTCGTCCTGCATGGCTTTCACTTTACCACTGTGCTGACCGGCAAGAACATAATCCCCAACTTGCAGGGTACCTCCCTGAACAAGTATGGTAGAAACATATCCCCTTCCTTTATCTAGGAAGGCTTCTACTACGGTTCCGTATGCAGTTCTGTTTGGATTGGCTTTTAATTCCAGCAATTCGGCTTCGAGCAGTACTTTTTCAAGTAACTCTTTCACCCCTTCTCCGGTTTTTGCAGAAATATCATGCGATTGGATCTTTCCACCCCAGTCCTCTACGAGTAAATTCATATTAGCAAGACCTTCTTTGATCTTATCGGGGTTTGCAGTGGGCTTATCAACCTTGTTGATCGCAAAAACTATGGGTACACCAGCTGCCTGGGCATGACTAATCGCCTCTTTAGTTTGCGGCATGATATCATCATCGGCCGCGATCACGATTATAGCCAGGTCTGTTACCTGGGCCCCACGAGCACGCATGGCGGTAAAGGCCTCGTGACCCGGAGTATCCAGGAACGCAATTTTCTGTCCGTTTTCGAGGGTTACACCATAGGCGCCAATGTGCTGGGTAATTCCCCCGGATTCACCCGCGATCACGTTTTCTTCACGAATGTAATCCAGCAGCGATGTCTTACCGTGGTCCACGTGACCCATAACCGTAACGATCGGGGCACGAGGTTCCAGATCTTCGGGAGCATCTTCCTCTTCTTGAATAGCCTCTTCAATATCGGCAGTTACAAATTCTACCTGGTATCCAAATTCATCTGCCACGATTGTAAGGGTCTCGGCATCAAGGCGCTGGTTCATGGTTACCATCATTCCCAACGACATACAGGCTGATATTACTTCGGTCACCGGTACGTTCATCATGGTAGCTACTTCGCTCACCGTAACAAACTCGGTTACCTTAAGTACTGTGCTCGCTGCTTCTTGCTGGGCCAGTTCCTCTTCCGATTTCTGGCGGTGAATATCTCTTTTTTCTCTTCGGTACTTGGCTCCCTTTCCTTTAGAGGATTTCCCCTGAAGTTTTTCGAGAGTTTCCCGTACCTGCTTTTGC
>QQUG01000056.1 GCA_008501705.1 Flavobacterium sp. | reverse complement strand
CCTACACCTTCGAGCAAAGCCAGGACAAGAAGATCTTCGTTGTGAACTCGAACCGCAAATTGAAGGTTGAACTTCGAAATGTATCGGTGGGAAATAAACTCCACTACATCATGAACGCCCTCGCGGCCAACTAATGAATACCAATTCGCGGACGGCCTTCGTATTCTTAAGGCCGTTCGCAATTCTAGGAATTCACCTACATGAATTCATAGATTTTTGATCACTAAGGGTATTCTTTGAAGCCTAACATTTTATTGATCAATAACTTAGCAATAACCTCTAAATATAAAAATATAGACATCATGAAAAAATTAATAGCAATTATTACGATCGCCTTTTTTGCTTTTAGCTATCAGGCAGAAGCTCAAAACTGTAACCAGGGTAAGAAATTAGCCGAAAAGACATGGGAAAAATGGGGGCCGTGGAAACCAAATATTCAATTGATCCCTTTTAAAGCCGAAGTTCAAAAGATAAAAAACGTCTGGAACTGGATAGCCGCTAACGGTGGGGCCACCATTGGGCCAAGATTCCTGGAAATTGATGGTGGAAACGAAACAGGTAGCATTACCGGGCAAACCAAGAGCACGTTCGTAACCCCTCCTTCCTTCGATAATAAAGTAGAACTCACCATAAATAAATACGATGGCAGAGCCAAAACCGGTGTAGTGATATGTGTTCAGGGAAGAAATGGAGTAACCACACAGAAAGCAACTTATGAATTTCCTAACGACAGGAATGGGAAGGTAAAGAAATTCACTTTGAACAATGTTCGGGGGAAGATCATCATTGTGGCCATGAGGAACAAATCTGTTGGTAATAAATTCAAATATCGAATCAACGCCAAGAAAAAATAATATCTAAGTTCTGACTACTCAATTAACTATTAACGAATTGAAATAACATATCATAATTGAGTAGTCTTTAATAGCCAGGCAAGCAACTTCTTGGCAAATATTACAAGTGTAGTATCAACTTTCGAATAATTATTATGAAGAAACACATTTTACTTGTAATACTAATAAGCTATGCATGGACCGGGTGGTCTCAGTATAGTGCGGAGATTGCTAACTATGACGTACCGGCAAAAATGGATCCATCAAATACGTATCAACTCGATCTAACTATGAAAAACACTGGGAACGCCGTTCTTAACAGAAGTAATTGTGTGCTTAAAATGAGTTATGTAAGTGGCCCTGATGCAGACGCTGGCGAAGCCTTTGAAGTTGAAAGAGATCTTATAACCAATATCGATCCTGGCAAAGAATTTACATTCAAATGGAGTATGGAATCTCCCATAGTACCTGGAGTTTATAAAGCAAAACTCGCTGTTATGAATGGGAGCAATACCCTGGATAGCCAGGACGTTACTGTGACAATAGAAGAGGATTATATGGCTGATGTGTCCGTAAATCTTCCCATTAGTCTGGAACCTGAGAAGTCATACCCCCCAATGAGTGCTACGGTAAAGAACAGTGGCGAGACCCAATGGCCGGAAGGAGACTACGAATTAAAGGGAGAGGTAACTGGAACTCCGTCTAATGCAGAAGATGAGGATGAGGAAGCTTTCGAATTTGAAGAAAGTATAGACCTTTCAAATTTAGCACCAGGTGCTTCAAAAAGTATTGGATTTTCAGAAAAACTTGAAACTCCGTCCACCGGAGGGTCGTACAGTATTGAAGTAAGTATATATAAAGATGGAAAAAAATTCGACGCACAGGACGGAACCATCAGAAAAGACACGAATGTAAAAATTGAAGAGCCAGAAGCCGAAATTACTAGCAAGGTAACAACAAAGCTTTATCCGGAGAAGACGTATTCCGTTTCATTTTCAATAAAAAATTCGGGGAAGATTCAATGGGAAGAAGGAAGTTACAGCCTTAAATCGACGGTAGTGAGGAAACCCTCCAACGACCTAAGTGATGATATCTTCGAACAGGAGGTAAAATTTGATGGTGACGAATTAGAAGTTGGTGATGACGACGATCTTTCCTTTAACGATATTAATGTTCCTTCCATCCCAGGACGAGTAGAAGTAAAATACGAGATCATGAAGGATGGCAGATCGGCAGATATGGAAGGTGGTGAGACGAAAATTAATTACGAAATCGTCGAACTCCTGCCAGAGCTTAATATTGGAAGAGTTACGCTGGAAGATGATATGGTTCCTGGTAAGACCTATAAATTACGCATAGATGTAAAGAACTATGGAGATGTAATGGCTAATGGGGACGACTGGGTAATTAAATGTAAGACCAGGTCATTAAAACCTTCCAATTATAGACCTCCAAGGGGTGTATTTGATATAGAGCTTGATGGAATAGACATGAAATCGGGAGAAGCGAAGTACGTTAATGGGAGCATTAAGGCTCCGAAAGTATCCGGAGAAACTTCTATACGGCTGCAATTCAATGTGTACTATAAAGGCGATAAAATGGGGAGTACAAAAACTTATGATATAAAAATTAAATCCTAATACTTTAAAAAATGAAAATACTATTAACACTAATCGCACTGATACCATCATTAATCATGGCGCAAGAACCAACTGTATACGAAATAGAACCCGTCTCGAACATGGAAGTTCGGTACGAAGGTAACCTCAACCAGGGTCAGAAGATCGAAGATCTGTCATGGGCCTGGCAAAGTAACAATGCCTGTTTCCCAGCTACTCAATATCACAAATTCACCGGGAATCATGTATTCTTTACTGGTATTTTACCCGCATATAGTGAATCTACGGTAACGGTAATACCCAAAGACCCAGAAGCTAATTTCAGTCTTTACGCTTATGAAGTTGGCGTGGACAACAATGCGCTTCCACCCAATCTTTCATCGTGTATAAGATGTGAAGCAGATCACAAATGGGATAGAAATTATGTTGGCAAAACTCAGGATCATACCAGAACCGTAAAGTACCTGGTCGCTATTACCAGGCCATATCGGGTTGTAATAGGAGTGGTTGGAGCTGAGGAATTGGATGAAGGTGATTTTACACTGGTAATAAATACTAAAGGTAGATAAGGCTAAAAAAGTTATATCTTTTATGTATGTTATCAACTAACCAATTGTATGTTTTACTTTTCGCATTTGCGGCTTTGTTTACAAAGCCGCAATCTGCGTTTTCTCAAGAACATGTAAAGCATAAAATTGATAGCATCCTTACCTCTCTTCAAAATAAGGATTACAAAGAGAAGGAATCTTCTTATTTCGACCTGAATAAGCTAATATTAAGACAGGGCGGCAACAATGCCGAAACACTTTTTAAGTATGCTATTTCGAAGGACAGCTCGGACCATGCGAAGATGGTCTACTTCGAATCCATGTCGACGGTCTACTCGCGAAAAGGTGATACTAATGAAGCACTTAATATTAAAAAGAGAGGCCTTGAATTAGCCGAAAAGTTAGATGCTAAAAAATTTATTCTCGTTTACAATAATGATATAGCGAATCTGTATATATATCAAAATCTCCCCGATAAAGCATTATACCACATCAATAAGGCTCAGGCTCTGGCAGAAAACGAAGATCTGCAACATTATAATGCTGCTATTTTTTACAACCGGGGCTTATTGGAGAGTTTATTAGAAAATGAAAAAGGACAATATTACCACTATCTCAATATGTGGCAGTATGCCAAAGATTTTGAGAATACATCCACCAAACGTTTCTACCTTTATGTGCTAGTAGATTTTTTGAGTCAGACCGACTACCCGGAAGACCTTGCCAAATACACAGAGATACTTTCCGGGTTGTATGAGGAGGCCAATCCTAACATGCCGGAAGGTCATATGCCCATTAAGAGTTTATTCGAAAAACGATCGGATCCATCGAATATACCTTTATTAAGAAAATCAATTACTATCAGCGATAGTACCAATAGCGTTAATACCCTTACATTCTCTTCAATTACACTTGCCAGGATATACGAGAAGATCGGGCAGCCATTTGATGGATTATCAGTTTTAAAAAAAGCGGTAAGAAAGATTGATACTGTAGACAAACCTCAGCTGAAACTTGAGCTTTATTCCGAATTAAGTCGGATGCACGCACAAACTTCTAACTACGAGGAAGCATTTAAATATTTCCGGAAGGAAACCGCACTCCGGGACAGTATCAAATCGGATAGGATGCAACGTAATGTTGCCGAACTAGAGGTAAAATTCGACACCGAACAGAAGGAGCGTAAAATCGCCCAGCAAGACCTTCAGCTTGAAAAAGAAGCCAGGCAGAAGAACATGATCTTTACAGGGCTCATCGCCCTGGGTATCCTGCTAATAATGAGTTTTTTCTTCTTCAGAAATAAACTGAAATATCAACGAACCATTGCTGCACAGACCGAGGCAATTCAAAAGCAGGAAATACGAGAACTTCAGCAGGAAAATAAATTACTCGCCTTAAATAGTATGATCGAGGGCCAGGAAGCCGAACGTCTTCGAATAGCTAAGGATCTGCACGATAGCCTGGGAGGATTGCTAAGCACCGTGAAAGCCCATTTTACGACCATTCAGAAAGAAATAGAAGAGCTGGAAAAATTAAATATCACCGAAAAAACAAACTCGCTTATAGACGAAGCCTGCATAGAAGTGAGACGGATCTCCCACAATATGATGCCGCACGCCTTGAGCTTGTCCGGGTTAAAAGGTGCTGTACAGGATATTGCGTCCAATCTTCAGGAAGAAGGGTTTAAAGTTACACTGGAAGTAGCAGATCTTCCCACTTTTGACAAAACACGAGAGGTAATGATCTATCGGCTTATACAAGAGATCGTTGCTAACATTCGTAAGCACGCCGAAGCGAAATCTGTACTCATACAGTTATTGGCCCACGAGGACGACCTCAATTTACTCATCGAGGATGATGGAATAGGTTTCAACTATATTATGGCCCTGGATAAAGGAGGGTTAGGACTTAAAAGTATCAATAGCAGGGTTCAGTTCCTGGACGGACATATCGATTGGGATACTCAGGAAGGTGAGGGTACTTCGGTAAGTATAAAAATCCCTGCCGTATAAATGAAACTATTTAGCACACATAGCGCAAAGATCTCGCAAGGTATACTTCTACTTTGTATGCTGTTTATTGGCAGCCCGCTTACGGCTCAATCGAACAAGGTGGAAGACAGTCTTAAGCAAGTGCTTTCGGTCACAACCAACGATTCCATTAAAATGGATCTCTTTAACGAATTGCGTAAAGCCACGTTTTATTCGGAGCCTGAAGTATCGAAAAATTACACCAAACAATACCTGGAACACGCGATACGGGCACAGGATTCGTTTCGCATTGCACTGGCTCAATATTATATGGGTAATGCAGATCTCACCTTAGGGAATTATAAGGAAGCATTGCCGAGTTACCTGCTCGCCGCCAAATATTTTGAATCCTCGGATGACGCCGGCAGATTGAGTTCGGTGTACAACGGAATAGCGGCAGCTTATGAGAAACATGGGGTGGACTCGCTTTCCCTAAAATATTTCGAACTTTCTTACGATATCAGCAGCGAGCAAAATGATGAGCGACGTATGGGAATTGCTCTAAATAATATTAGCAATATTTACCGAAACCGTGGTGACCTGAAAACTTCTATCGAATACCTGGAAAAAGCCCGTACTCACCTGGCAGCCCCGGAGTACGCTAAATATTATGTTCCGATTAGTATTAACCTGGGGAATGGCTATGTAGATATAGAGCGAACTCATGACGCTAGAGAGATCTTCCAAGCCACGTTGTTCTCTATAGATACCACCAGGGA
>QQUG01000207.1 GCA_008501705.1 Flavobacterium sp. | reverse complement strand
CTGTGTTAGTGCCATTGGTTGCCTGCGCCGTATTATCGGTAGCAAAGCTGAATTCGTATCCGTTGTAGTTATCAGTTTCGTCGAAATCATCGAAGAAATAGGTGACATACCAAACCCCATTGGTAATGTTTTGTTCAAATATGACAGGGTCTATAGGATCGGTACTTCCGCTATTGTTCTCACAATCATCTATAAGCTGTTGTAATTGTGCATTGTTTGTAACAGTAACTACGCTTTGATCATCGAGGATCACATTGATAGGGTAATCAATGCTGAAGTAGTCATCATCGCCTAATCCATTTAAGAAGAGGAATAATTCCAGGTCGTTATTTACCGTTATTGTACCGGTTTGTTGCTGGTTATTATCAAAGATGAAAAACGTAATAGGGTATTCGAAATCCAGGCAACTTATGGAATCATCACCACCACTGCTTTCACAGGCGGCGATCAATGCGTCCAGTTCAGCCTGGCTGTTAACAACCACTTCGGTATAATCATCGAGAATGACCGTAATGGGGAATACGATCTCCAGGGTATCTATATCGTTAGGAAACTGATTGAAAATCGCCTCCACAATGTCCAGGTCGTCCTCGTTTGTAAGGATCACTTCCTGTCCGTTAGCGATCACGGTTATCGGAAATTTTACAGATACACAGCTGTTCCCATCAATGATATCATCTATATCACCAGCGTTTTGTGAGGTTCGTAGCAGTAAATTTGCAAGCACCGAATTTGCCGTGATAGTTTCCTCATTAGTTTCATCTATAAAGATCTCTTCCTCTTTCTGGCAGGACGTAAATACCGCGCCAAATAAAAGGAAGGTTATTAAAAGTAGTTTAGTAAGCTTTTCCATCAGTAGCATTTTTTTTGGGATTATTTACTAGTTAAACAGCAGAGTTCGATTTTACCCTACCTCACATGGTAAATATTTTGATATATTTGAGTGGAACCTCAAAAATTGTTTATGAAAGATCCCGATTCTGTTTGCAATGAAGCGGTATTTAGCCAGGTGTACAATGATATATCTCAGTCTGTATGGAGATTTGCTTATTACAAATGTGGGGATGAGGCACAGGCTGATGATCTGGTACAGGATGCTTTCATAAAATTATGGAGCAACTGTGCCAAGGTAGCCGTTGCAAAAGCTAAATCTTTTTTATTTACGGTAACTAATAATGCTTTTTTAAATCAGATCGCCCATAAAAAAGTGGTGCTAAAGCATGCACAACTAACTCCGAGTAAAGTAGAAAATGAATCTCCCGAATTTGTTTTAGAAGAAAAACAATATCATAAAAAACTGCAAGATGCCATTGCCAATCTTAGTGAGGCACAACGAACTGCTTTTTTAATGAACAGAATAGACGGAATGAAGTATGCAGAGATCGCAGAACACCTTAATATAAGTGTTAAGGCAGTTGAGAAGCGTATGAGCCAGGCATTGAAGCAATTGCGAACAGAATTCAAAAATATTTAGAAGGTAGGGTAAAAACAGCGCGAACTGTTATACGTTTGATAAACCAAACTTATGGACAAACATTACATATTACATAAATACCTCAATAAAGAGGCAACCCCCGATGAGATCGCCCTTTTAAGATCGGATCCCGAATTTGCGGATTACATCAGGTTGGCCGAAGCAAGTAGTGGTTTTGAACCACCGCAATTTAATGCTTCGGCAAATCTGGACGCCATCCGGGCAAGAAGAGAGAGAAAACTTTCGAGACAAGCTAATCCGGCTTACAGCCGATTACTTAAGATCGCAGCCATCATGGTACTGGTTGTGGTAAGTTATGTTTTTATATCCTCCTTAGGAACTACCGTAAGCACCGATGTGGCCCAAAAAGAGACTTTCACTTTACCAGATAATTCTATAGTTCAGCTGAATTCAAATTCAGAAATAAGCTATAAGAAAAGAAACTGGGAAAATAATCGTTTATTAAAGTTAAAAGGAGAAGCGTACTTTAAAGTGAGCAAAGGAAATGCATTTACTGTAGAAACTCCGCAGGGAGAGGTTACGGTTCTAGGCACACAATTTAATGTGTTTTCCAGGGATACCGTTTTCAATGTGAAATGCTTCGAAGGTCTGGTAAGTGTTGCATTTAATGATACGCTGATAAAATTGCCGGCAGGTAATAAACTGAAAGTAGAGAACAATAAACTGGTTGTTTATACTCCTACAACAACTCGGGAGCCTGCCTGGATCTATAACGAAAGTAGTTTCGAAAATGCTTCTCTAATAACAGTACTTAACGAACTTAAATCTCATTATCCTATTACTATAACCTCACCTCACAGCATAGCCAACAAGCGATTTACCGGTAGTTTCACTCACGAAAACCTGAACTCTGCCCTGCGGTCCATATGCGACCCCTTACAATTGGGCTACACTGTTGAAGGAAACGATGTAACTATATATGCGAAATAACGCAGTGCAAGGGCGGACGATCGTCTTACTTATTTGTCTTTCTCTTTCCACGGTGTTTTGTAAAGCACAGGATGGTGGGAAGCAAAACCTTCTTGCGGTCTTGCAATCCATAGAGCAGACTTTTAACGTACGCTTCTCTTATGCTGTAGTCGATATCGCGGATGTTTCCTTGTTGTATGAGGCTCAACCCACCCTCGAAGCTTCCCTGGATTACCTCACAAAGAATATTCCCTTTACATTTAATAAAATTGATGACCGTTATATAACTGTAGTAAAAAATACTTCTGAATTTCTCTGCGGAAGAGTTCTTGCTGCCGATACAGGGCTTCCCCTGGAAAATGCGACGATCGTCTCCAACCTTACTTCCTTCGGAACTCTTTCAAATTCTGATGGCACCTTTTTTATTCCGAAAGCACTTCTCAATGAAGAACTGCTTATCCGTTTTGTAGGATATCAGCCCTGGCAGGTCGCTGTGTCCGACTTAAATTTAAACTGTGAGTCTATTCTAATTCCTGCCGAGGTTTCCACCCTGCAAACCGTGTTTATAAAAAATTTCCTTGTAAAAGGACTCTCTAAGAATATGGATGGATCCTTCGGAATAAATACATCCGAATTTGGTTTGCTTCCCGGACAGGTAGAAAACGATATCCTTTTTGTAACACAGGCCCTTCCCGGAATTCAAAGTGTAAATGAGACGATCTCCAATATTAATGTTCGAGGAGGCACTCACGATGAAAACCTCATCCTCTGGAACGATATTAAATCTTACCAGAGTGGACATTTCTTCGGATTGATCTCTGCTTTTAATCCGGATATCACCCAAGAAGTGAAGGTATATAAGAATGGTACCCCAATCCGTTATGGTGACGGTATCTCAAGTGTGATCGCGATGAAGTCCAGGGATGAATTAAGTGAAGGTTTTCACGGCGGGGCAGGTCTCAATCTTATTAACGGAAGTGCATTTGCATACCTTCCTGTATCCGATAAAGCAGCGATACAGGTTTCTGGGCGAAGTTCGTTCAATGCGCTTTGGGAGTCGCCAGTCTATCAAACCTACTCGGAAAAAGTATTTCAGGATACTGAAATTTCAAATACCGATCCCGCAGAAAGCGGATTGCAGATCGCTGCAGAGGAAGATTTCAGCTTTTACGATCTAAGCACAAGATTTCTGTGGGATATGAATGACAAGGATAAACTTCGGGTGAATTTTCTGGCCATGAATAACACCCTAACCTTTAATGAAACTATATTGGAAACAGAACGATCCAAAAACAGTGAATTGGATCTTAAGAGTATCCTCGGGGGGTTAAGTTGGGAACGGGCCTGGAATGATACTTTTAGTACCAGGGTACTCACCTATGTAACCACCTATTATTTAAGGGCACTCAACAGGGACTTGCTAACTACGCAGGAAGTTTTTCAGGAAAATGACGTACTGGAGACAGGAATTAAATTGGATACTAATCTGGAGTTGTCCAACAATTTTATGGCATCCGGAGGTTACCAGTTTGTTGAAACAGGTATAACCAACGAACAGGAGGTTAATTTACCGCGATTTGTCGATTTTAAAAAAAGTGTACTTCGCACCCATGCTGCATTTGCAGGACTCACATTTACCTCTAATGATAATCATACTAGGTTGAACGGTGGTGTGCGATTTAATTATTTTACCAAATTCGACAAGCTCCTAATCGAGCCCCGAATTGCTCTTCACCAGAAATTGGTTGGAGGATTGTCCCTGGAGGCACAAGGAGAATTTAAAAGTCAGGCAACCACGCAGCGAATCGATTTCGACAGTGATTTTCTAGGTGTTGAAAAGCGAAGATGGGTATTGGCCGATGAGGAAAATATCCCCGTAGTTACAAGTAAACAGGCATCCTTGGGCCTCCTATATGAAGTGGACGGCTGGTTGCTCAATGCCGAAGGCTTTTATAAGGAAGTGGAAGGTATATCTTCCGGTAATCAGGGTTTTCAAAACCAGTTTCAATTTGTACGCAGTAGCGGAAGTTACCTGGCCAATGGCGCTGAATTTGTGGTAAACAAAGAAGAGAAAAATTACAGTATCTGGTTAAGTTATGCCTTTCTCAACAACACATACGAATTCAATTCCTTTCAACCTACGTCCTTTCCACACAATCTAGACGTAACCCATACGGCAACTTTTGCCGGATCTCTGATCTTCGATCGCCTGAAAGTGGCATCGGGGATCAATTACCATTCCGGCAAACCCTATACTATCCCATTAACTGAAGATGCGATCATAACAGATGGCATAAACGAAACCATTGCCTATAGTAGCCCAAATGCAGAAAGGTTAACAGACTATTACCGCTTGGATCTTTCAGCAGAATACAACTGGGAGATCTCCCAAAATATAGATGCAAAGATCAATCTTGCAGTACTTAATGTTTTAGATACCCGGAATACCCTTAACATTCGCTACGTAATCACACAAGATACAAATGGGGAGAGTTCGATCAACGAAGTTAGAACAACCTCCCTGGGGATTTCTCCCAATTTTTCACTGCAGCTTTTATTCTGAAAATATAGCGTAGCTTCCCTCCCTACCTGAATTCATAGATTTTAAATTTCTATCAGATTTCTTTGATAGTGAGATAGTTATGCTCACGTACTTTAGCATCATAATTAGAATTATCCCTATTCAAATAATAGTAACCAAATTAAATTTCAATTATGAAAAAAGTAAGTATTCTAATCGCCGTGCTGGCACTTTGTGCCATGCCATTTACGACCATCGCACAAACTTGCAGTCGTACTTTGACCTCTAAGACCGGAACAGTTTATTCTGCCAATCCCGGAACATTAACAACTACTGCCACCTCGAACCAGGTGACCATCCGTATTAAAAAAACCGGAGGGCGTGCTGAAACTCAGGTAAATGTTTATGTGAACAATGTAATGCAGTCCAACCCTATCGAATACGATAATGGCACCTATATCCCATCGGGATGGCAGACCAGAACTCTAAACGGGGTTAATGGAAAGCAGATCAAGGTAAAGATCGTTAACCAATCTGTGGCAAACACCTTCAAATATGAGGCTAAGATCCAGGGGAACAGCAATAATGTAACTACTACCGGGAACAAGGTATCAGGGAGATTATTGGGTCAGACCAATAAAACCATTTACACCAACCCCTCTTGCACCGGGAAAGCCCGTATCATCGTAAGAAGAACCGATGGACGCGCCCGAGGTAATATTCGTGTATGGGAAAAAAGGGGAACATCTTGGGTTCTGCTTAACAACCATACCTACACCTTCGAGCAACGCCAGGACAAGAAGATCTTCGTTGTGAACTCGAACCGCAAATTGAAGGTTGAACTTCGAAATGTATCGGTGGGAAATAAACTCCACTACATCATGAACGCCCTCGCGGCCAACTAATGAATACCAA
>QQUG01000037.1 GCA_008501705.1 Flavobacterium sp. | reverse complement strand
CGGCAAAAAAAACGGGGCTTAATTTTACTAAAGCTCCAAAAAAAAGCCCATGATACAGTAGATCAACACTACAGGGAAACGCAACAGTCCGTTGGCCAATAATAATTGTCTGATGGTCTTTTCATTCCTGGCTGAAAGCATACGCTGCGCCTGGGTCTGATCGCATCCATAATATGAGACATAGAGGAAAAAACCGCCAATAAGCATGGGCCATAGTCCGTATTCCTGATCGGGTCCTATCCCAAGATTGAGATCTATAACTTGTAATCGTTCGGTGGCAAATCCGTTGGTAAGGCCACCGGCCTCCTCAACCAGGTACCAGCCGTAAATTAGGCAAACTACTAAGCCGCCAAATAACAATATCATCTGTATGGCATCACCCCAGACTACAGCTTTCATACCGCCTTGCCAACTATAAATGATGGTAATTACACTTATAATAAGAATGGTATAGATGTAATCTATATCAAGCACCGCTTGCAGGATCATTGCTATGGTATACACCATCACGCCGGTTCCAAGGGCACGGCTAATTTGAAAAACAATACTTAGAATAAGCCTTGTGGAGGGTGAAAAACGCTTCTCCACATATTCGTAAATACTCACCACACCCGATCTGAAAAGCGGAGGTATTACAAACAGCATAATACAGATCATGGCAAGAGGTACAGCAAATTCGAAGGTGAGCCATTTCATACCCCCACCCAGTTTTAACCCTACAAATGCGGGTGCAGAGATAAAACTAATGGCCGAAAGCTGTGTAGCCATAGTAGACAAACTCAATGGGAACCAACCCATACTTCTTCCCCCCAGGAAATAATCGGTAGAATTTTTATTGTTTTTGAAGAAATACCCCATTCCAAGGAAGAAAACAATGTACAGGAGTACGATGGTATAGTCGAGCCAGTTCATATTAAATGGTGTTGGTTAGCAGATCGATGGTAAGAGCAGCGCTCCAGGAAAAATTATTCCCACCATAACCTTTATCGAGTGATCTGTTTATTTCTTTTGAAGGTTCGAAGTACTCGTAGAAACCGTATTTCTCCATAAGATAAAAGGTGTCTTTTTTAACCCTCTTGGCCAGTGCGTCGTAGCCGTATTGTCTTAAACCACGATAAATGATCCAGTTAAGGTTGATCCAGACAGGCCCTCTCCAGTATTTTTTCGAATTAAAGAACTCACTCCCGGGATCGAAAGAGGCACAGAGAAAATTTTCATTCTCTGCTCCGCTGAAACGTCCTCCCTGAAAATGTTTTACAATCCGGGCTGTTTGCTCTTTGGATGGGATTCCGGCCATAAGGGGAGCAAAACTTGAGGAGGTAACATGGGATAACTTTCGCTTATTTCTTAGATCGTAATACACATAGGCATCTAATTGTTCGTCGTAAAGTTTACTGTTCATACGCTCTTTTGCCATGCTCTGCCATCTACTTAATTGAGCGACCTGCTCCATACGATTTAAAATCTTACCCAGACGGATCAAACTTTCGTTAGACGCGATCAACATACTGTTAAATAACGGATCCTGCACAAGAAAGGGCGAGCCCTTGGTAATGAGACTGTCATCGTATTTCCATTGCTTGAACAGTTCTATAAGATGTATGTAGTATTGGTATTCTTTATTGGTAGGGCGATGCGAGGCGTCTATCAGTTTTGTGTCTTTTCGGTCTAGCTCGTAATTTGGAACTTCGAAAGTTTCCCAAATAAAATCCCAGATCGGGCTGTTATCTGTTCCCGACTCCCAATTGTGACAAATGTATACAAGGCCTTCCTGAGCCGGATCTCTGTGTGTGTAGAAATAATGATGGTTGAGATAAACCAAATCGAAAACTGCCTCGATAAATTTTAGGATATCTTCTTTGTCTTTGGCAATATGGTACATTTCTTCCAGCACGAACCCTAAAACAGGCGGCTGTGTAATACCTGAAGTTTTAACTTCCGGACTTTGATCACTTAGATACGCAGCGTGAACTTCCGGACCGGGATAATATGTTTCGGCTTCATTATGAAATACAATATGTGGGATAAAGCCGTTTTTCCACTGTCCTTTCAGCAAGGAGCGAATCTCGCTCTTGGCCCGTTCCATGTCCAGGTGTGCCCAGCCAATAGCAATAAAACCGGAGTCCCAGTTCCATTGAAACGGATATAATCCTTCGCAGGGTATAGTGAATGAATCTTTCCAGTTATTGTGCAGAACCTGTGAGGCGTCCTCGAAAAGTGAAGTCATTTAATATAGTTAGCTTGCTATAAATATAGGGTTTTAATCCTTATTTTTGAAGGGCTAAAAACTTCGATTTGACATTTAAAAAGACCACAGAAGAATCTTCACACTACGATCACCTGGAACAGATGAGCATTCGGGATCTCCTTGTTTCAATAAATACCGAGGACAAAACAGTGCCGGAAGCCGTAGAAAAAGCACTTCCTCAGATTGAGGCACTGGCCACAAAGGTTTCAGAACAACTAAAGAATGACGGCAGGTTATTTTATGTGGGTGCCGGGACCAGCGGACGTTTGGGGATTGTAGATGCAAGTGAATGTCCGCCTACCTTTGGTGTACCTCACGGATTGGTGGTTGGCTTAATTGCGGGTGGGGATACGGCCATTAGAAAGGCGGTCGAATTTGCCGAGGACTCCAAACAACAGGGCTGGAAAGATCTTGAGGATCACGCTATATCTAAAAAGGACATCGTAATAGGAATTGCAGCCTCGGGCACCACACCTTATGTAATAGGTGCCCTGGAAGGATGTAATACGAGAGGGATCGCCACGGGGTGCATCACCTGCAATGCAGGCAGTCCGTTAGCCACCACTGCAAAGTATCCGGTGGTTGTCATCGTTGGTCCGGAGTTTGTGACCGGTAGTTCCAGGATGAAAGCGGGAACAGCTCAGAAATTGGTCCTAAATATGATCAGCACTACGGCTATGATCCAATTGGGCCGGGTGAAAGGCAATAAGATGGTGGATATGCAACTTAGCAATAACAAATTAGTGGATCGGGGAACCAGGATGGTCATGGATGCATTGAACATCTCCGAAGCGCAGGCCAATGAACTACTTTTAGAACATCAAAGTGTACGTAAAGCTATTGAAGCCTATAAAAATGCCTAGAGGACACACAGATAAAAAACTATTATTGAAGGGAATAAAGTATATGGCGCTGGTCATTCCTTTATTGATCCTCACTACGTATATCTTCACTTTTATATTTCTCAACAAGGACACAAAATTATTCTATCTCTTTCTTCCGTTGGCGATCATTGGGATGGCTGCGACCATCTGGCTGGGTTTCAAAGGTCTGAAGATCATTATGAAGTCGGTTTTTGGGTAGTTGACACCGGAAGTGTGATCAATATTCTGGTTCCGGTTGAATTCCCCTCTTCGTCCGTACAATCGATGATCTGTATGTTGCATTCCTCAGATGTACCGTGGACAAAATTCCGCAGTCGTTCTTCCGAAAGAGCTATGCCATAAGATTTACGCTTCAGTACCTTTCGTTCTTTGATCGCAGCGGCTTGTTTTCTGCCAATTCCGTTATCGTAAATGGATACAATGACATGGTCATCCTCCAGGGTGATATCCATCGAAAGTTCTTTTAATCCTTTTTTCGAAGACAAGCCATGCCAGATGGCATTCTCCAGGAAAGGTTGAAAGATCAGGGCCGGCACTTTGGTTGTTTGCATAGTGATGTGATCATCTATGCTGATGTCGAACTGGAACTGATCGTCATCAAAGCGGATCTTTTCAATCTGAACATAGAGTTTAGTTATTTCGATTTCATCGTGAAGGGAGATGTTCTTTTCCATGGAAGACGAAAGGATCAATCTTACCAATTTACTGAACTTGTTCAGGTAGTATACCGCTTTTTCCTGGTGGTTCTCTATAATGAAGCTTTTTATTGAATTCAATGCATTGAAAATGAAGTGTGGGTTCATCTGGCCTCGCAGGGAAGCAAGTTTCAATTCTGCCATATCTTTCTCATACTGGATTGTAAGTCTTTCCAGTTGATCCCTTTCAACCTTGGCATGCAGCAATTCCACATCTTCCTGGAGCTTCTTACGCTGCTTGTTTTCCAGTCGTTCATTCTCTTTCAATTGAACAATCAACTTCTCCTGAGCTACATTACGTTCCTCCATGACCAGCCTTTGCTTCTTACCCAAACTCAATGCAAAAACCACGTTCTCGGCTATAAAACCAATATACAGTAGGCTGAAGGAGGCTTCTGTTGGTTTTCCACTATTCACCAGCCTCAGGTATACTACAAGTGACCAAACCGAAAAGATCAGCAACAAAAAGGATCCCGTGATCAAATAGTTTCTCAGAGGTCGCTTAGACCTGAATATCAATACATAAAGGAAGACACTGAGTATTAAGATCAACCCCACGAAAATGTAGTACAGGTTCAGGTTAAGCGTCATATCTCCAGTGCGGATGAAGATCAGCAGTTGGACAAGACAATAAGCCATGAGCACATAGAGGGAATAACGGATGAATTTATATCCCCGCGGGAAATCTTTCTTTATGGACAGAAACTTAAAGGCAAAAAAGAAATAGATGATGTAGTAGGCCTCTGTGTAAAAGGTGAAAAAATTCCGTAGACCACCCAGCAAGTTAAAGGCAGAGTTCACAAAACCATCGGTTATTTGACGGTTCTGAGAAAGTATCATAAAAGTGATGTATACCGAATATATCAGGTACAGTGAATCCCTGTTCTGAAAATAAAGAAAGAGATGATACAATGCAAGCAGGGCCAATCCCCCAATCACAAAAACCAGGAATCCACTTTGGATAGGATACTCAAGAAAATTATCTACTGATACTCCCATCGTAATTACATAACAAGACGCCCGGTAAGACCATCACGTCGCGACCTGGAAATTGGGATTTGCTGGCCGTTCGTCATGATCAGATAATGCCCATCCGTACGAATATATTCTTTGACATGGTTGATATTGATACAATAGGAATTATGAATTCGATAGAAGCAACCAGGAAGAATTTCGGTTTCCACCTCCTTCAGGTTCCTGGTAATAACCTCCATCCCGAACCCTTCGAAGTGGAATTCGGTATAATTTCCATCCGACTTACAGAATAAGATCTCATCACTATCAACAAATAGTGTCTTACCGGCCAAAGGGATAGAAATCCTGCTTTTATTCTTCGGGGAAATTGTTTGTATGATCTTTTCGAGTTCGAAACCCAACCCGAGATGTTCTTTTTGGTGAATGGCCTTGGAAACGGCTCTTTTAAGGTCATCCGAATCGATCGGCTTTAAAAGGTAATCGACAGCGTTCTCCTTAAAAGCAGAAATAGCATAGTTATCGTATGCAGTGGTGATAATAAGATTAAAGTCCCTGTATTTCAACTCCTTCAGCAGTTGAAATCCATCCATTTCGGGCATTTCGATATCCAGGAACACACAATCCGGTTTCAAGTAGTTGATCCCTGAAATGGCTTCTGAAGGATTGCTAAAAGCGTCCAAAACCTTGATTTCAGGGCAGAAACGTTCGATCTCCCATTGAAGGTTCTTAATGGCATTGGCTTCGTCGTCAACAATAATTGCATTTATCATTATTCTGCCCATTCGGATTAAATCTTAAAGTTAAACTACTCTGTTAGAAAGACGCTATACTATTGTATTAATAGTTTCAAAACACCTGCAGATCTACACTAATCCTGTATGATTAACCAATCTACAGCAACGGTTTACTTCATTTCAATTATACAGGAAATTGAACTGACTACACACTTTTATCAGTTGACCAGACAATTGAACCCCGGTAAAAATAATCAATGTATAGTTTTATTTGAGAAATTCTATATCATGAGAAACAAATACATACTGATTATTGTTATAATGTTATCGTGCACAGTAAGCACTGAGGCACAAATCCTTAAAAAGATAAAGAAACTGAAGGACGGAGTCGTTGCTACCCTCTCGCTGGACAAACTTAGTCGGAATCCGGTTACTACATCCTTCAGCGATGTCGACAAGACCAAATACCTTTCAGATGATTTTGGAAACAATGCCGAGTATAAAAATCTTCACGAGCAACCATATACCTGGGAAAATGGTTTCTTTCTAACACCCGGTTATTACGAAGGCTACTTCAAGTCTTTTTGCATCAAAGCCGGAACGTATAGCCCTCAGGAGGGTAACGGGCGCTTTTATGCAGAATTAAAAGGTCCAAAAGCCGATATAGTGGCAGCGATCATCGATGGGTTTCAGCAAAAAAGTGACGAAATAACGCAACAGGAAGTGCAACTACTGCTATGGGCGATCATTGCAAAAACAGATTTTCAGAAGATGAGCGGACCAATAAAAATTACAGCATTAAAACTGCTTTCTCCCGAACAGATCGCTCGATTGAGCAAAGGGGCCCTAGACAACTATGCTTCATCTCAAATATCCAAGGTGGCTTATAAAAACCCCACTATGCGAGCAGTACTTGAGGCAGAGAACAATCTCAGGAATAAATACTATCAGGGGGTAAACGATTACTCTGAATATGAGGAGATCGCCATGCGAGCTGGTATTGAACCCGTGCTGAGAGGTTATGATAAAGGCCGATGGACCAAGCATCCCAGTGGTTTCTTTATTCGCTATTTCGTTCGAAGCTATTCCAGGACAGTTGTTCAGATATACGTTCCCGAAGATATCACTGCCTATCGCCCTATTGAAGGAAAGGGGCCTTTTTTCGATGACTATTACATACCGGTTCAGGGAGAATACTATAAATCAAGGAATAGTGTCGCTACTCCCTCGAACGATAGTGCACAACGAATTCTTCAAACTGATATCCCAGCGGATGATTCACAAGGAGGACCGGGCAGTGGGACTGGTGGTAATGGTGGTGTCGCAGGTACTGGAGGGACAGGTGGAACAGGCGGGACCGGAGGATCCGGCGGTAACAATGGTTCCGGAGGAAGCGGAAACGGAGGAAATGACGGTTCGGGAGGATCAGGCAGTGGAGGAAACTCCGGCGGAACGGGAGGAAGCGGAGGAAGTGGTGGATCCGGCGGGTCCAGCGGTACACTTCCGTCAGGGGACCAGGAAAACAATGCCTTTAAATGTGAAGAAGTAATAAATCCTGTAGCAGATAATAGCATTAGATTAGAAATGTTGAATCAAAATATACCAGGAGCGCTAGTTTGTGTATTCAAAGGAGATTCAATTATTCACATGAAAGCATATGGCAAAATGCGCTTAAACCATCCATTAACACTAAACACAAAATTACAATGGGCATCTATATCTAAGTCTGTTACAGCTGTAGCGGCAATACAAATGGTAGAAGAAGGCAGGTTGAAATTATCAGACAGACCCTCTCAAGTTCTCTCCTATTGGCCCAACAGTGTTGAGGTTAAAGATATTAATGGGAAAAAGCTCACCGAAGATCGATACGCCAATATCACCTTACGTAATTTGCTAAACAATAGTAGCGGAATACAGCATTATGGAAGAGGAAAAAATAATTCTCAAGAAACAACCTACAAAAACAGAACCGTGAAATTTGCAAATAATGAGGAGTACACGCCATTAATCAATGGGGGATACAATGCAAAAAGCTCAGTATCACAATTTAACAAATCAGTGCTAGATTTCGAACCTGGGAAAGATTATCTGTATTCCTCCTATGGTTTTAACTTAGCCGGTGCTATGATTGATTCTAAAATTCATTTTGGATACGATAGTTGGGTGAAAAAGCATATCTCTGTTCGATTAGGTCTAAAGAATTTTGATGAGGCAAAAGGGGCAAAGAACAGATATGGATATCAGGTTTTTGACGATGGAATTTACTCTAATGTACCATTAAGAGATTATGACGATGTACTTCCATCAGGTGGTTGGGAATCTACTATTTGTGATTTAGCCACCTATGCAAGAGCGCTCAGTAGAGGTGAACTCATTAAAGAAAAAGACGCCCTGTGGAAAAATAGTAATGTGCTTAGAGGATATGGATTTGGCTTAAATCGCGCTGGAATGGGTAATGATACTAGAGCATTTCATGGTGGCACCAATAAGGGAAGTAGAGCCTATTTATACTTTTTCCCAAGTGATGATACCGGTATAGTAATCCTTGCTCCTTTTGCTCAAGCTGTACTGGAACGAATGGCTAGCAATCTAGTTGATGATTTAAAAATACGACCCGGACTGTACAGCTCAGAAAAAAAACCAATGGATAAGTGTCGAAGAGGTATGAAAAGCGGTGATGATCTATTTATTGGTGTCTGGAGGAAAACTGGTAATGAACAAATTATAAGAACTGGACTAGAGTTAGCAGAGTTTCGAGATGAAATAAAAATCATGAGGGACTATGGTTACCACCTTGATGATTTTGAAATTCACATTACCAATGACCATAAACAAATCTACGATGGTGTTTTTAAAAAAGGTAGAAAAATTCAAGTTTTGGTTACTGGCAAAGGTTACGCTGATATGACACAAGAAGTTAATCGATTTAGATCTCAAAACCTCGAAATTGTCGATGTAGAGTATGGCCTATTTGATCCTAGCTCTGACGATTTGATGCTCAATAGCTCGTTAAACGCATTATTTGAAAAAGGTGCACCATTATCGACATTAGAGTCTTGGAAAACACAAAGTGAATTTGTGCAACTGGTAACAGAATACAAATCCAATAATCTTAAAATAATTGATGTAGAGGGACATCCAAATCTTGAACAAACTATATTCACTGGGCTTTTTGTAAAAGGTACGGGCAACAATTTATTGATAGAGACACCTATCAAATTTATGGAAAAGATTCAAGCAGGTAGTTACACTTCTTACGGCAAGCTACTAGACGTGGACATGTTTCTTCGGGGTGACGATCCCAAAGCACGTTTTGTTATAAGTATTTGGGAGCCTTCAAACACTGATATACTCACTACGTACGACAATGCTAAACAACCAGCGCTTGATTTCTGCACTTTTATGGATATGCATGAAGACAATAGAAATAATGGGTACGAACTAATCGATTTAGATCGAATCTATACACATGTGAAGTAATAATAGTAAAACAACTCTAGAACGCTATAGATAAATTTTAAATGAAAAAAATGAAAACGAATTACATACTTTGCTTTATGATTTGTGTAATTCTTTACATGCCATCAGCAGAAGCACAATTACTAAAAAATTAAGGATTAAGTCTCTCAATTGACAGGTTCAAATGAAAAAGAGGATTCAAGTTCAGAAAATGAAGAAAACACAGAAAATGGAGAAAATACAGAACCTAATACTCCAACCAAAGAAGAAAAACAAGCCAATGAAATAAAAATAGGGAACTTTTTTGGAGGGGGAATGGAAGGTGTACCAGACACTTATACCTTTTCCTACACATTAACTTATGAAATATCCAATGGTAAAGAAACCAATTCTTTAGAATATCTTTTAGAGACAGATGCTGCTTCAGGTACCACACCTTATGTAATAGGTGCCCTGGAAGGATGTAATACGAGAGGGATCGCCACGGGGTGCATCACCTGCAATGCAGGCAGTCCGTTAGCCACCACTGCAAAGTATCCGGTGGTTGTCATCGTTGGTCCGGAGTTTGTGACCGGTAGTTCCAGGATGAAAGCGGGAACAGCTCAGAAATTGGTCCTAAATATGATCAGCACTACGGCTATGATCCAATTGGGCCGGGTGAAAGGCAATAAGATGGTGGATATGCAACTTAGCAATAACAAATTAGTGGATCGGGGAACCAGGATGGTCATGGATGCATTGAACATCTCCGAAGCGCAGGCCAATGAACTACTTTTAGAACATCAAAGTGTACGTAAAGCTATTGAAGCCTATAAAAATGCCTAGAGGACACACAGATAAAAAACTATTATTGAAGGGAATAAAGTATATGGCGCTGGTCATTCCTTTATTGATCCTCACTACGTATATCTTCACTTTTATATTTCTCAACAAGGACACAAAATTATTCTATCTCTTTCTTCCGTTGGCGATCATTGGGATGGCTGCGACCATCTGGCTGGGTTTCAAAGGTCTGAAGATCATAATAAGGGCCGTTTTTCAGTAATTCCTGTAGTATATTATTAGGGCAATCCGCTCGCTTGCGCTTCGCGGCCGGGCTATCCGCGCTACTTGGTAGCCAGCTCCTATCCCTATTGCGGGTTAGCAGATACCTGCGATAGCGGCTAGTTATGTGCAATGTGTTGTATAAAAAAAGGCGGTGATTCAATGAATGCAACTGTATGCAAACAAAGTGTAGGATACAGTTTGCAATGAATTAATCCCGCTATATGAGTGGTATATTTAGAATTTGCTTAATAAAAAAACCCTGAACTCAGTTTACACTGTTTTCAGGGTTTAAAAGAAGGCGGTGACCTACTTTTCCACGAATGTAGTATCATCGGCGCAAACGGGCTTAACTTCTCTGTTCGGAATGGTAAGAGGTGAGCCCCGTCGCTATAACCACCTTAAGTTTTTCGTGAGTTGTTAGGGGTGATTGGTATCACTTCTAACTTTTCACGCTCCGCATTGCGGAGAAATATTATAACATAAAGAGAATAAGAAATAGGAAAAATGCATTTTTTGTAAGCTTATAAAAGAGAGTGCTCTCCCTCCTTGCGGAGGGAGAAGCGCGTACATAAGCATACGGGTTATTAGTATCACTCGGCTACATGCGTTACCGCACTTCCACCTGTGACCTATCAACGTGGTAGTCTCCCACGACCCTTTAAAGAAATCTCATCTTGTGGTGGGTTTCGCGCTTATATGCTTTCAGCGCTTATCCCTTCCCAACGTAGCTACCCAGCAGTGCCCCGGGCGGGACAACTGGTACACCAGAGGTTAGTCCAACTCGGTCCTCTCGTACTAGAGTCAGATCCACTCAAATTTCTTGCGCCCACTGTAGATAGAGACCGAACTGTCTCACGACGTTCTGAACCCAGCTCGCGTGCCACTTTAATGGGCGAACAGCCCAACCCTTGGGACCTTCTCCAGCCCCAGGATGTGACGAGCCGACATCGAGGTGCCAAACCCCCCCGTCGATGTGAGCTCTTGGGGGAGATCAGCCTGTTATCCCCGGAGTACCTTTTATCCTTTGAGCGATGGCCCTTCCATGCGGAACCACCGGATCACTATGCTCTACTTTCGTACCTGATCGACTTGTAGGTCTCTCAGTCAAGCTCCCTTATGCCATTGCACTCTACACACGATTGCCAACCGTATTGAGGGAACCTTTAGAAGCCTCCGTTACTCTTTTGGAGGCGACCACCCCAGTCAAACTACCCACCACGCACTGTTCTCCACTGTTGCGGAGTTAGGCTTCAAATAAGTAAAGGGTGGTATTTCAACAGTGACTCCACCACGCCTGGCGACGCAGCTTCAAAGTCTCCCACCTATCCTACACATTACTTATCCAAAGTCAATACGAAGCTATAGTAAAGGTTCACGGGGTCTTTTCGTCCCACAGCGGGTAAACGGCATCTTCACCGTTACTACAATTTCACCGAGCTCATGGCTGAGACAGTGTCCAGATCGTTACACCATTCGTGCAGGTCGGAACTTACCCGACAAGGAATTTCGCTACCTTAGGACCGTTATAGTTACGGCCGCCGTTTACCGGGGCTTCAATTCAATGCTTCGCACAAGTGCTTACATCTCCTCTTAACCTTCCGGCACCGGGCAGGTGTCAGGCCCTATACATCATCTTTCGATTTAGCAGAGCCCTGTGTTTTTGATAAACAGTCGCCTGGACCTCTTCACTGCGGCCACGCCGGAGCGTGGCGACCCTTCTCCCGAAGTTACGGGTCTATTTTGCCTAGTTCCTTAGCCATGAATCTCTCGAGCACCTTAGAATTCTCATCCCAACTACCTGTGTCGGTTTAGGGTACGGGCTGCTTCACTCGCTTTTCTTGGAAGTCGATACAATGGATTATCACCGCAGCCGTAGCCTTAGTGTACTATCGCCGTGTTACCACTGGCTTCAACGTGCTATTCCGTCAGCACGCACCATCTTCTCGCCTCCGTCACTTTTAACGTGAGCAGGTACAGGAATATTAACCTGTTGGCCATCCACTACCCCTTTCGGGTTCGCGTTAGGTCCCGACTAACCCTCAGCTGATTAGCATAGCTGAGGAAACCTTAGTCTTTCGGTGTGCGGGTTTCTCGCCCGCATTATCGTTACTTATGCCTACATTTTCTTTTGTAGCCGTTCCAGCAAACCTCACAGTTCACCTTCAACACAACTACAATGCTCCCCTACCCATCTTTACAGATGCCATAGCTTCGGTAATACACTTATGCCCGATTATTATCCATGCCGGACCGCTCGACTAGTGAGCTGTTACGCACTCTTTAAATGAATGGCTGCTTCCAAGCCAACATCCTAGCTGTCTGGGCAGTCCAACCTCGTTTATTCAACTTAGTGTATATTTTGGGACCTTAGCTGATGGTCTGGGTTCTTTCCCTCTCGGACATGGACCTTAGCACCCATGCCCTCACTGCTTTACATCATTTTATAGCATTCGGAGTTTGTCAGGAATTGGTAGGCGGTGAAGCCCCCGCATCCAATCAGTAGCTCTACCTCTATAAAACTAATAAAACGCTGCACCTAAATGCATTTCGGGGAGTACGAGCTATTTCCGAGTTTGATTGGCCTTTCACCCCTACCCACAGGTCATCCCAAGACTTTTCAACGTCAACGGGTTCGGGCCTCCACTATGTGTTACCACAGCTTCACCCTGCCCATGGGTAGATCACACGGTTTCGCGTCTACTACTGCTAACTAAATCGCCCTATTCAGACTCGCTTTCGCTACGGATCCGTACCTGAAGTACTTAACCTTGCTAACAACAGTAACTCGTAGGCTCATTATGCAAAAGGCACGCCGTCATCACGCCAAAGGCGCGACTCCGACCGCTTGTAAGCGTATGGTTTCAGGTTCTATTTCACTCCCTTGTTCAGGGTTCTTTTCACCTTTCCCTCACGGTACTGGTTCACTATCGGTCTCTCAGGAGTATTTAGCCTTATCGGATGGTCCCGACAGATTCATACAGGGTTTCACGTGCCCCGCACTACTCAGGATACTGCTATCTATAACGATCTTTACTTATACCGGGCTATCACCGTCTGTGGCCACTCTTTCCAAAGTGTTCTAATTCATCACGCATAAAATGTCGCAGTCCTACAACCCCAAAATTGCCGTAACAACTTTGGTTTGGGCTAATTCGCGTTCGCTCGCCGCTACTAACGAAATCACTTTTGTTTTCTCTTCCTCCGGGTACTTAGATGTTTCAGTTCCCCGGGTTCGCCTCCCTTACAGGATACTATGTCTTCAACATAGTGGGTTGCCCCATTCGGAAATCTGCGGATCAAAATGTATGTGCCATTCCCCGCAGCTTATCGCAGCTTATCACGTCCTTCTTCGCCTCTGAGAGCCTAGGCATTCCCCATACGCCCTTACTTTGCTTATTGTACTTTTTTGCTCTTTTAATGAGTTTACTATAACTAAAAATCTATTCAAGTATGTAGATAATTCTACACGCATGAAAAAATTCTTAATTGAAAAAATTGCTTTTCTCGTATTTCTTATTTCCCAATATGTCAATGAACGTTTCTGATCTCCTTCACCATTCTTACGTCTGCTTTTAGGCACAAACCAAATGAAATAAACAATCAAATACTTTTTTAAACTTTTAAAACAGTCTTCCAAAATGTACCAGCCCGATCGAGATGACCAAGCTGCTCGTTATCGGAGTGTTGCTGCGCAACCGTCCTCAAACTCCCATCTTGAAAAACTTTTAAACAGCCTTCAAAATGTACCAGCCCGGTCGAGATGACCAAGCTGCTCGTTATCGGAGTGTTGCTGCGCAACCGTCCTCAAACTCCCATCTTGAAAAACTTTTAAAAGCATTCTCACTTGTCGAGAAAATCAAAGCAAGCTTTGTTTTCTCTCCTGCGTTCAAACGCTCCCTTTTAAAAGTTTTATCTGTGGAGAATATCGGAGTCGAACCGATGACCTCCTGCGTGCAAGGCAGGCGCTCTAGCCAGCTGAGCTAATTCCCCATTTGTAAATTCAGAATGTAGAATTCTCAATTATGAATGTTGAATCCTCAACCTCTAAAATTTCCTTTCAATAAAATATGAACTTTAATCGACAGTACCTTATTGCCTTTCGGCATCCTGGTTAAAAATATTACTGATAATCTTTTTAACGCCCGGACTCTCGTAGTCTCAGGCAGACTCGAACTGCCGACCTCTACATTATCAGTGTAGCGCTCTAACCAGCTGAGCTATGAGACTGTCTTATAAAAAGCCTCCAGTATTTCAGCATCCAGCCAGCGATCAATTGCTCAATCGCGTAATGCCAAAATACCTAAGACCTTATATTATTATAAAATTGACAGCTAAACCAAGTAAAAACTCCATTGATCTCTCAACGGTTGTTTCTATTTGTCTCCAAAAGTCGTACAGGTTCTCTATCCTAACAGATAGAAAATCTCTAGAAAGGAGGTGTTCCAGCCGCACCTTCCGGTACGGCTACCTTGTTACGACTTAGCCCCAGTTACCAGTTTTACCCTAGGCAGCTCCTTGCGGTCACCGACTTCAGGTACCCCCAGCTTCCATGGCTTGACGGGCGGTGTGTACAAGGCCCGGGAACGTATTCACCGCATCATGGCTGATATGCGATTACTAGCGATTCCAGCTTCACGGAGTCGAGTTGCAGACTCCGATCCGAACTGAGACCGGTTTTATAGATTCGCTCCTTCTCACGAAGTGGCTGCTCTCTGTACCGGCCATTGTAGCACGTGTGTAGCCCAGGACGTAAGGGCCGTGATGATTTGACGTCATCCCCACCTTCCTCACGGTTTGCACCGGCAGTCTTGTTAGAGTTCCCGACTTGACTCGCTGGCAACTAACAACAGGGGTTGCGCTCGTTATAGGACTTAACCTGACACCTCACGGCACGAGCTGACGACAACCATGCAGCACCTTGTAAATTGTCCGAAGAAAAAGGTGTTTCCACCCCTGTCAACTTACATTTAAGCCCTGGTAAGGTTCCTCGCGTATCATCGAATTAAACCACATGCTCCACCGCTTGTGCGGGCCCCCGTCAATTCCTTTGAGTTTCATTCTTGCGAACGTACTCCCCAGGTGGGATACTTATCACTTTCGCTTGGCCACTCAGACCGAAGTCCGAACAGCTAGTATCCATCGTTTACGGCGTGGACTACCAGGGTATCTAATCCTGTTCGCTCCCCACGCTTTCGTCCATCAGCGTCAATATATTATTAGTGATCTGCCTTCGCAATCGGTATTCTGAGTAATATCTATGCATTTCACCGCTACACTACTCATTCTAACCACTTCATAATAATTCAAGACAATCAGTATCAGAGGCAATTTTACGGTTGAGCCGCAAACTTTCACCCCTGACTTAACTGCCCGCCTACGGACCCTTTAAACCCAATGATTCCGGATAACGCTTGCATCCTCCGTATTACCGCGGCTGCTGGCACGGAGTTAGCCGATGCTTATTCTTACGGTACCGTCAAATTCCTACACGTAGGAGTGTTTCTTCCCGTATAAAAGCAGTTTACAACCCATAGGGCAGTCTTCCTGCACGCGGCATGGCTGGATCAGGCTCTCGCCCATTGTCCAATATTCCTCACTGCTGCCTCCCGTAGGAGTCTGGTCCGTGTCTCAGTACCAGTGTGGGGGATCCCCCTCTCAGGGCCCCTACCTATCGTCGTCTTGGTGTGCCGTTACCACACCAACTAACTAATAGGACGCATACTCATCTTACACCGTAATCTTTACTATAAAAGTGATGCCACTTATATAGACCATGGGGTATTAATCTTCATTTCTAAAGGCTATCCCCCAGTGTAAGGTAGATTGTATACGCGTTACGCACCCGTGCGCCACTCGTCAGCGGATTGCAAGCAATCCCTGTTACCGTTCGACTTGCATGTGTTAGGCCTGCCGCTAGCGTTCATCCTGAGCCAGGATCAAACTCTTCATCGTTAAATCATATATATGTTACCATACAACATTCTTCAACAACAAATAGTCTAAACCCAAAAAAAATCTCAAGAGTTTTAACTTAGTTTAGTTTTCGATATAGACCCGGACGTTTCCATCCAAATCCATATACGCTGTCAATTTCAATATCTCAATGAACTTTTTTAAAACTTAAAAAAAACAACCTCATAAATACTCATCAGCTGTTTTTAGCGGGTGCAAATATACAACATTTTTTATACCCAACAAGGATTTGAAAATTTATTTCAAAAAATAAAATGTGTTGTTTGAATTCCCCCGTTTTAAGAACTTATGCTTGCTTGTAAAAGCGGATGCAAATATACAGTCGATTTTATTTTCTGCAAGTTATTAAGCAAGTAATTTTTAAAAAAAAATCGCATCTCCATTTAAGTAATTGATCCTTCTTAATTTATATATCCAGAAATTCTTTGCTTCTCTTTTTACCTTTATATATATACTATAAAAAAGATCGAACCGCGTTAGGGATTGAAGCAAGCTACCGTGTAGCGCGAAAAGCCCGCCCCTGCAGGGTGCTTCGCTCTCCTGCAGGGAACGCCCAAGCCATAGAATATAAAGAACAAAGCGTATTGTAAAACGAATAAAACCGTAGTATCTTTACGCCCTTAAAATAATTAGGTTATGATAGGAATCACGCTACCGGACGGAAGTGTAAAACAAGTGGAAGCAGGGACTACTCCCATGGATGTGGCTATGAGCATAAGTGAGGGGCTTGCGCGCAATGTTATATCGGCATCATTTAATGGTGAAAAAGTGGAGGCCTCTACCCCACTTACCCAAGATGGATCACTTGTACTTTATACCTGGCGTGACGACGAAGGTAAACAGGCTTTCTGGCACTCCTCTTCCCATATCATGGCCCAGGCCCTGGAAGAAATGTATCTGGGGATCAAACTTACTATTGGTCCGGCCATAGAGAACGGTTTCTACTACGACGTCGACCTGAACGGACACACCATTTCCGAAAAGGACCTGCCGGCCATAGAAAAGAAAATGCTGGAAATAGCCAGGGGAAAACACGAGTTTAAAATGCGTTCTGCCTCTAAACAGGAGGCTCTCGATTTTTACCAAAAACAAGGGAACCAATATAAGGTGGAACTCATCGAGAACCTGGAAGACGGCACTATCACTTTTTGCGATCACGACACCTTTACCGATCTGTGCCGCGGTGGCCATATTCCTAATACCGGGATCGTAAAAGCTGTTAAGCTAATGAGCATTGCCGGCGCCTACTGGCGCGGGGACGAAAACAATACCCAGCTCACACGTATTTACGGAATTTCGTTTCCGAAGCAAAAAGACCTGAAGGAATACCTAGAACTGCTGGAAGAAGCCAAAAAAAGAGACCACAGAAAACTAGGGAAGGAGCTCGAGCTGTTTACCTTTTCGCAAAAGGTAGGGCAAGGACTTCCACTATGGTTACCCAAAGGAGCGGCTCTAAGAGAACGACTCGAGAATTTCCTGAAAAAAGCTCAGAAAAAAGCCGGGTATGAAATGGTTGTTTCGCCGCATATCGGACAGAAGGAATTATATGTAACATCGGGGCATTACGAGAAGTATGGAGCCGATAGTTTTCAGCCGATAAAAACGCCTAACGAGGACGAAGAATTTTTACTAAAACCCATGAACTGTCCGCATCACTGCGAGATGTATAAAAGCAAACCCTGGTCCTACAAAGACCTGCCTAAACGATTTGCAGAATTTGGTACTGTATACCGATACGAACAGAGTGGAGAGTTACACGGGCTTACAAGAGTACGTGGTTTTACACAGGATGATGCACATATCTTCTGTACTCCGGATCAGTTGAAAGATGAATTTAAAAAGGTGATAGACTTGGTGTTATATGTGTTCGGCTCCTTAGGATTTGAAGATTTTGTTACCCAGGTATCGCTGCGCGATCCGGACAATCCTGAAAAATATATTGGAGACCCAGAGCTATGGGAAAAAGCCGAGCAAGCCATTGTTAGCGCTGTACAGGACAAAGGGCTGGATTATGTAATGGAAACCGGAGAAGCTGCTTTCTACGGTCCGAAACTAGATTTCATGGTACGTGACGCCCTTGGGAGAAGCTGGCAGTTAGGAACCATCCAGGTGGATTACACCCTGCCGGAGCGATTTGATCTTACTTATAAAGGAAGTGATAATGAATTGCACAGACCGGTGATGATCCATCGTGCTCCTTTTGGAAGTATGGAACGTTTTGTTGCCATTTTACTGGAGCATACGGGAGGTAATTTTCCGTTATGGCTGATGCCGGAGCAAGTTAGTATCTTGTCTCTCAGCGAAAAATACGAGAAATACGCTCAAAAAGTTTTAAATTTGCTTGAAAATAACGAAATTCGCGCCCTTGTAGATAATAGGAACGAAACTATTGGGAAGAAGATCAGAGAGGCGGAGATGAATAAGATCCCGTATATGCTGATCGTTGGAGAGCAGGAAGAAAAAGATGGTACGGTTTCTGTTAGAAAGCATAGCGAAGGTGATCTGGGCACTATGAGCGTTGAAAAATTTTCTGAATTAATTAATTCGGAAATTGAAGAGAACAGTGTCGAATTTAATGTGTAACATATCCGTGTAAACGGAATTAATAAATATAGTCATAGCAATACGAAGAAAAAGAAGTAGAGGCCCTGCAAGGGTCATTAAAGAAGATCAACACAGGATCAACGAAAAGATCCGTGCGGAAGAAGTACGGTTAGTTGGTGATAATGTAGAAATTGGAATTTATTCCAGGCAAAAGGCTTTGGATATAGCCGAAGAACTGGGATCGGACCTTGTAGAGATCTCACCGAATGCCACCCCACCTGTTTGTAAGGTGATGGATTATAAGAAGTTCGTTTACGAACAAAAGAAACGTGAAAAGGCGTTAAAGGCGAAAGCCTCGAAGGTCGTGGTCAAGGAAATCCGATTTGGTCCTAACACAGATGATCACGATTATCAGTTTAAGAAAAAACACGCAGAGAAGTTCTTAAAGGACGGTGCGAAATTGAAAGCCTATGTATTTTTTAAAGGGCGATCGATAATTTATAAAGACCAGGGAGAGATATTATTATTACGCCTGGCGCAGGAATTGGAAGACTACGGTAAAGTAGAACAAATGCCAAGACTGGAAGGTAAGCGAATGACAATGTTCATCGCCCCGAAGAAAAAATAAATTGAATAAAAATATTTATCTGCTAAAGCAATTGCGATAGCGGATAATAAGCGAAGTAATATATAAACGTAGGAAACATGCCGAAACAAAAAACAAAATCCAGTGCAAAGAAGCGATTTAAGCTAACAGGTACTGGTAAGATCAAAAGAAAGCATGCGTTTAAAAGTCACATCTTAACAAAGAAGTCGAAAAAACGCAAGCTAGCCTTAACTCATGACACTACGGTGCACAAGAGTGATGAGGATAACGTTAAACAAATGCTTCGATTGAAGTAAGCGTTTAACCGGTTAATCAATTTTAATAACCCTGGAGTATGGCCCCTAAGAATTTTAAATTAAAAGTTTAATTTAAGATCGCCTGCTACAAAAACAAGTAAATTATGCCAAGATCAGTAAATTCAGTTGCTTCAAGAGCCAGAAGAAAAAAGGTGATGAAGCACGCCAAAGGTTACTTTGGAAGACGTAAAAATGTATGGACCGTTGCGAAGAATGCCGTGGAAAAAGCCATGTTGTATTCATACCGCGATCGTCGTGCAAAAAAGAGAAATTTCCGATCCCTGTGGATCACGCGTATTAACGCCGGGGCACGCCAACACGGAATGTCTTATTCTCAGTTCATGGGAAAACTCAAGGCTAACGATATCGAATTGAACCGTAAGGTTCTTGCCGATTTGGCCATGAATCACCCGGAAGCTTTTAAAGCTGTTATAGACAAAGTAAAATAAGACAATCATCATATTATTTCGCTAAAAACCCGCTCCCTGAGAGCGGGTTTTTTTATTGCCATATTCTACTTTTAAGGCCTAAAGGCTAATAATTTGTACTTTAGTGAAAATGTAAATAGCTGACTTTGAGATATTCTCTTATCATCTTATTCTGTGTAACCTTTTCTGCTTGCGGTACGGCACAAAACGATAACAAATTGCACTATACCGGTAGCGATGGTAAGCGTATTTACTTACCTCTTGGAAAGATATCGTTCGCAGATTCTGTGGTGAAATTCAATATGGGATACCCCAGACCCATAAGCAAGTACAGAGATAGCAGCCAGTCCCTCCACAAGCCAGACTACCAAGGCTACGATAATGCCGATTTCATCACTTTGGGTTGTGAAGGAAGTCTTGTATTAAAATTCACCAATAATGGGTTTATGAATTTAAAAGGGTACGACCTAACCATCTTCGAAGTAGGCCCATCCAGGGAGCGAACCCGGGTGGAAGTGAGTACCGATGGAGAACATTGGATCTATGCAGGCCTGGCAAAAGGAGGCACTTCAAAACTGGAATTTGATGATGAGAAGATAGACCCGAACTTATTATTCTATTATGTGAGACTTCTGGATATTAAAGACGAATGCTCAGGAAAAAGTGCAGGAGCAGACATCGATGCAGTTGCTGCTATCAATAGTGTTATACGCTTAACAGTGAATGCCGATGTGCTCTTTGACGTAGCTGAATACAGGCTAAAGCCATCCTCAAAACATACCCTGGACTCACTTGCTCAATCTATACAGGTGGTGGAAAATGCTACTATATTGATTGAAGGGCATACAGACAGTGATGGGGATGAGACTTATAACCTTAGGCTTTCAGACAATAGATGCCAATCGGTTAAGAGGAAGCTAAAACAATTACTTTCGAAATTCGGGACTTATAAATTTGAGACCAAAGCCTATGGTGAAACCAGGCCCAGGGTTGAAAACACTTCCGATGAGAACAAACAGATAAACCGAAGAGTGGAAGTTATGGTGTTCCCTCCCAAGGATTATTATGATTCCTTACCAGAAAACTAGATCAGGTCTTTTGCTTTTTCTTTTTCGCAGCCGGGAAAAGCACGTTGTTAAGAATAAGTCGGTAACCCGGTGAAGTAGGATGCAGTGCAAGCTCGGTTTTGGCGTCCCCTACCCTGTGCTGATAATCTTCCGGATCATGACCGCCATAGAAGGTAAAGAAGCCTTTTCCTTTAATACCGTGTATATAGCGCGCTTCTCCATTGGTTTTATTCTCTCCCATTATAAGGACATTAGATTTAACCGTACTTCTTCTATAGGAAGTGGTCTGTCCCATAAATCCTTTCACCAGTGAAGTGTGATTTTGAACAAGCATGCACGGAATTGGGTCCCATTTTGCCGAATAATCCATGAGCGAGAAATAGTCTGTTTCCTTAATTATTCTTCGGTCTCGGGTCATGTCGATGGTTGAGAATTCGTAAACCATTGGGCTTCGCTCGAGGGTAAAATCTTTAAACGCGAAGGTCTTGGAAAAATCTATCTTACTTTGATAGCCTGGTTCGCTGGGATCTCCATCGAACATCGGCTCACAAATATCTACGCCTTCTGCAGCCAGGGCAATATCGAAACTATCGGTGGCACTGCACATGGCGAACATAAAGCCGCCGCCAATCACATAGTCCCTGATCTTTATAGATACATCCCTTTTTGCTTCTGAAACCTTGGTGTAGCCTAATTTTTTTGCCAGCATCTCTGCTTTTCGTTTTTCTTCGATATACCAGGGTGCCGAACGGTAGGCACGATAGAATTTACCATATTGCCCGGTGAAATCTTCGTGGTGGAGATGTAACCAGTCGTATAAAAGTAATTGGTCACTCAACACCTCTTCGTCGTAAACAACCGTATATGGAATTTCGGCATAGGTAAGTACCATGGTCACAGCGTCGTCCCAGGGTTGATTTCCCTTTGGGGAATACACGGCTATACGGGGCGCTTTTTCAAGGACCACTGCCTCCATGTTTTGCGACGGACTGCTAATTAAGGTGAGGATCTCTTCGGCTTTAGAATCGGATAAAATCTCATAAGACACGCCCCTGATCTGGCATTCTTTCCTAATTTCTTCGGCATCAGGTAATAGAAAGGAACCACCCCGGTAATTGAGCAGCCACTTCACTTTTTGTTGCCGTTCCAGGGTCCAGTATGTAATTCCGTAGGCTTTCAGATGTTCTTTCTGTCCTTCGGCATCCATAGGAATAAGGATGTAGGATGCAGATAACTGCAATGAAAATAAAAGGCAGATAATAATTATTATATTCTTCTTCATGCTGAAATACTAATAGCAAAAGTTAAGCCAAGATAAAGGTTTATTTACGATTATCCCTGTAGAATATCTTACTCACGATCTTCCACTCCCCGTCGATCTTTAAGAGGTTCATATAATCTATAAAGGCAAAATCCTTATAAATGATCTCCAGCCGGGCATGCGCGGCGTTCCCCATAATATCAAGATGGGTGATCCTGGTCTCCCGGTTCTGTTTTGGGCCGGGTTTCATGATCCCTTTAAAAAAATTGATCGCATTTACTTCTTTGTATCCTTCGGGACTAATGTATTTCATGGTAGCATTCTCATGAAATGCCTTTTCAAGGGTTTCGAAGTCGTTATTGGTTCCACCATCCAGGTAATAATTGAGTGTCTGTTCTACCATTTCTCTGTCCTGTGCTATGGTTGCCGGGATGGAAATGGCCATCAGAAATAAAAATAGGATAGTCTGTTTCATGATCTATAATTTAGCAGCTTAGTGGAATACAAAGTAGCTACAAAATTTATGACAAAGGCTTAAGGAAATGCTAAAACTATAGTTAGAAAGGCACGTCATTATCGTCGTCCGGGGAAAGATCGTCATTCATGCTGCTGCCAAATGCTTCATCGGCAGATGGGAAACTTTCCGTTTTGAAGGTATCGTCGTTGGCGGCATCATTCATACGAGAGTGGATCTCTGTTGGGAAATCGAAGGTTTCCAGATTCTCGAACCTACCCAGGTGCCCGATGAATTTTAGACGGATCTCATCCAGGCCACCATTACGGTGTTTAGACACGATAAACTCAGCCTGTCCTGCAGTAGGCGTTCGATCTTCGTCGTCCCATTCATCTATTTTATAATATTCGGGACGATAGATAAAGGAAACTATATCGGCATCCTGCTCAATGGCCCCGGATTCACGAAGGTCACTTAAAAGCGGGCGCTTACTTCCACCCCTGGTCTCTACCGCACGTGAAAGCTGAGACAGCGCGATCACCGGAACATTGAGTTCCTTCGCCAGGGCTTTTAGGTTTCTGGAAATAGTAGAAATTTCCTGTTCACGGTTTCCGCCTTTCTGACTTCCACCGGCCGTCATCAATTGTAGGTAATCCACAATAATGAGTTGGATGCCGTGCTGGGAAGACAAACGCCTGGCTTTCGCCCTCAGGTCGAAGATCGACAGCGAAGGAGTGTCGTCTATAAAAAGCGGTGCTTTTTCAAGCCCTTTCACTTTTACATTGAGTTGTTCCCATTCGTGTTTTGCCAGATTTCCTGTTCGGAGCTTCTCCGAGTTTAAACCGGTTTCCGAAGAAATAAGACGAGTAATAAGTTGCACAGATGACATTTCCAGTGAAAAGAAAGCAACCGGGATATTGTGTTCCACGGCTATATTTCGCGCCATAGATAAAGTTAGGGCTGTTTTACCCATACCCGGACGAGCAGCAATAATGATCAGGTCGCTGGGTTGCCATCCCGAAGTGAGTTTATCCACTTTGGTAAAACCAGAAGGTATACCAGACAGACCTTCCCTATTTGCAATTTCCTCAATTCTTTTCTTGGCCTGAATAACCAAACTCTGTGCTGTTTCGGAAGAGCGTTTAATGTTTCCCTGGGTAATTTCATACAGTTTAGCCTCGGCATTGTCCAGCAGATCGAATACGTCTGTAGTCTCATCGTAGGAGTCTTCAATTATCTCGTTGGAGATCTTGATGAGGCTTCTCTGAATGTACTTCTGAAGGATGATCCTGGCGTGGAATTCTATATGGGCTGAAGACGATACTTTTTGGGTTAATTGAACGAGGTAAAACTCGCCTCCGGCTGCATCCAGCTTAGCATCCTTCTTTAATTGGGCTGAAACGGTTAATAAGTCCACCGGTTCGCTATTCTCGAAAAGAGTGTGAATAGCCTCAAATATATGTTGATGTGCTTCTTTGTAGAAAACCTCGGCATTCAGGATATCGATCACTTCATCGACTCCTTTTTTATCAATCATCATTGCACCTAACACAACTTCCTCTAAATCAGTTGCTTGCGGAGGAAGTTTACCTTTTTCCAGGGAAATTACCTGGGAAGGTCTGGAAGGATAAGATGTGTGAGGTTTCAATTTTTCCATTGAGCGAATGTAAATAAAATGTTAAGAGCAGTAGAATTTTTCGAACTTTGTATATTAACTGGTCTTCAACAATTGAACTGTTAACAACTCAAATTTATTGTTAATAAGTTACAAAAAAATCCGAAGCCAAAACTTCGGATTTTCAGAAGGGTTGTTATTGCTGAATCTAGCCTTTAAAGACTCCCATTTCGGAATATTTTTCCATTCGCTTTTCCACCAGTTCTGTTGGGGATAAATTTTGCAAACTGCGATATGCTTTTTCGATTGCATTGGCAACGAGAAGATATGTTTTTTCTTTATCGCTATGCGCTCCTCCAAGAGGTTCTTTCACTATCTGATCTATTAGTTTCAACTTCTTCATATCGGCAGCGGTTAGCTTTAAAGCTTCGGCTGCCTGTTCTTTAAATTCCCAGCTTCTCCACAGGATGGAAGAACAACTTTCCGGGGAGATCACAGAGTACCAGGTGTTTTCCAACATCAATACTTTGTCACCTACGCCAATTCCCAGGGCACCCCCACTTGCACCTTCACCAATTATCATTACAATAATAGGTACCTCAAGACGGGTCATTTCCATAATATTACGGGCAATAGCCTCTCCTTGTCCACGCTCCTCGGCTTCAAGTCCGGGGTAAGCACCGGGTGTATCAATTAAGGTAACTACAGGGATCCCAAATTTCTCGGCAGATTTCATAAGTCGCAAGGCTTTGCGATATCCTTCCGGGTTTGCCATACCAAAATTCCTGTACTGCCTGGTTTTGGTATTGAATCCCTTTTGCTGCCCAATGAACATATAACTCTGGTCCCCTATCTTACCCAGGCCGCCTATCATTGCTTTATCGTCCTTGAAGGCGCGATCGCCGTGAAGTTCTAAAAAAGAA
>QQUG01000188.1 GCA_008501705.1 Flavobacterium sp. | reverse complement strand
TCGATCAGGATGTGGTGATAAGACTGGGCAAGCATTCGCTGGGCCTCATCCTTGTCCATGGCCTCTAAATCGTGCCCGGCCTTGAGCAGCTTCTCCACGCTGGAATGAATCAAATCGGTGGGGGTGCCCAACGGATGCCCAGAATACATCACCAGGGTTTGTTCATCGGTCATTTCGGCTAGGTATTTCATAACGAGTCTGTACTGTGCCCAATTCTGAAATACAGCACCGTTACCTCCATAGGTGATCAATTCATGGGGATGTTGTGCCACCGCATGGTCAAGATTGTTCTGGATCATTAACATGATTGCTTTTGCCTGTTCAGACTTGCCGGGGTACTGGGAAATACTCCTGGCGAATATCTTGTGTTTTGGCCTGTATCGATACATATAGATGCGGCCGTAAGCTTCTAATTCTTCAGCAAATTCAGGTAGAAGGGAGCTATGCAGATCACTTGGGAAATATCGCAAGGCATTTCGAAGCGCCAGCTCTTTTTCATAATCGGACAAGATCTCTTTTCGCTTTGGAGCATGATTTATGTCGGGGTCGTAGGGAATAGGATCGGGCAAGCGATCTGGAATTCCTTCAAGTATTTCTTCAGAAAATGTCATTTGTTTTGTGTATTCGTTTTAGTGTCGAAGCCATAAGGGCAATGCCTGCAGCCACTTTCACAACAATAGCCTCTTTTTAAGTGATATTGTTCTGTAAAACATTTATAGCCTTCAGGGGTAATGTAAAAATCACCTTCTTCCAGCTCGTTCTTCTTGTTAAAAAAAGTCATTACACAAAAATACCAATTTCCTATCTTGTATTCATGATCGTATTAGTGAATCGTTTCTTACTAGGTAAAAATTTTCTAGGAATAAGTCTATGGCCATTTATTATTCTGAAGCGAAAAGAACTGAAACAAGATAGCGTCTTTATCAATCACGAAAAGATTCATTTGAGACAGCAAATAGAATTTTTAATAATTCCATTCTATTTGTGGTATCTTATAGAATATGTAATCAGATTGATCCAATTCCGATCAACAAAGATCGCGTACAGGAACATAAGTTTTGAAAGAGAAGCTTATTCCAATGAAAAAGATCTTAATTATTTGAAATCAAGATCTTTTTGGAGTTTTATCAAATATGTATGATTGCTATTGTATTACTGTTAGTGTCATATGCTGATTATCGGGGCTAGTAACCGGGAAAATAGCCGCGTTCGGAGTGCCCAGAATTCCTCCTACCAATCCCTGAACGCTGAAGGTATAGGTTGTTCCAATCGTTAAACCGGTCACTAATTGTGAGAAAGAAGCAGACCAGGTGGTTACTGTACCTGTTACATCGTCATAGCTTTGGATCTTATTGTTCGTTCCACCAATTGTAGTGCCGGAGGTTACATTACGTACTCTTAGTTGTACTGCGGCCATGGAGTTGGTGTAACCAATTCCCGAAGCTGTTAACATTACCAATACCGAAGTTTTCCTCGCGGTAAATGTGAGAGTTGGCATGCTGGGTACATTAGCAAAAGTGGCACTTGAAATTTGAATATCGGTTGCGAGAGAAACAGAATGCGCGGCCGGGGAAGAATCTTCAACGCGTACCCACCGAGATCCGTTGTTGGTATAGATTCCTGGGAAAATATCGGCAGTTGTCGCAGTATTATAGACGGTCATACCGGCGACATGAGAACCAAGCGGCGCAAAACCCGCAGACGACGAAAGCGCCACACGTGGTAATAGTACACCTCCCATAGTAACAGATGCGTCAATATCCAGCAATGCGTTGCTATTTGGAGTAGTAGTTCCTATACCAACCTGGCCATATCCGGCAATAGTAAATAGGAGCAGAAAGCAGATCGAAAACAATTTGGGGGCTCGGGGGGAGTTAATTGCTTTCATAAAACACAATTATGAATTATGAAAATAAAAAATGCTTTTGTAATTCGATCATTAATTCTCTTATTTCACGATTTTTTTCGAGCATATGTAGAATTAATCCGTTGATAAGCAAGTAGATAGGTGTAATGTAAGAAAAAAATTACGTGAATTAAAAAAGCCTGAACAATTGTCCAGGCTTTTTTGTTCGAGATTGAAGTTTTGTTATTTTTTTACAATCTTTTTAGTAACCGAACCAACTTCGGTATCCACTTTAACAAAGTAGATTCCTGTTTCAAGATTAGTCACATTAAGTGACACCGAATGTTGCTTGTCGTCTATCTCATGCGAAAGTCTTCTTCCACGAACATCATATACTTCGATGGCTTTCAGGTATGTAGCCGGTGAGCTGATATTTATGATGTTATCTGTCGGGTTAGGATATACTACCACGCTATTGAGCATGTTAGAAACAGAGCCTAAAGAACCATCCTGTTCAAATTGTAATGTAAATCTACCGTCGAAGGTACCTTGACCACTCGTGAACTCATAGTCGTTGGCACTTAGTTCGGTAATTACATTCTCTCTGTGATCGATCAGATATACCGTTACTCCCGGAAGGACACTACCTTCCAATGAAGAAATGGATATCACATAATTAGTTTCACTTTCCACCTGTGAGCTGAAACCCATCGGGATCTTAATTTCGGCATCGAAAGTTTCACGGGTTTGAATACCCAGTTGCTCCGTACCGTCTTCAAGATGTGAGTAAAGCGAAATGATGGTGGCAAGCCTGTTAGAGTCGAAATTGGCGTCCAATTGAGCACTACCATCAGGTCTGAAGGCTATACCGGCATAACTTCGAACGTCAAACTGAGTGTTTTCTACTTTCAGTATCATTTTCTCAAGTCCTTCAGGATTACGCAGGGTGGTATTTCCCGAGGTAAGTCGCATACTGTTAGTAAAAGATACGCTACCCGCTCCAAAAGCTTTAATAGAGAATCCTTGTCCGGTTGAGATCACACCGTTTGGAGTGGTGGATGTACCGGGATCGTTTGCTGCGGGTACCCCCATTGTGCCGTTGTACATAGAGATATCGTCCATGGAAACATTAATAGTGTTTGCTCCGGGGATCGCGGCACTAGGTGCTGTAAGATGTTCCCAGAAATACACTTCGTTTACCAGGGCGTTATCATTTACAAATGCACTGGCATCTATAGGTGATGCGTATGGATTTGCCAACATGTTAGGAGTTCCATCCGGGTTCGATCCCAGGCCATTAAATTCAATGGATCTGGTTACTGTACCGTTGTTCAAGGTTCCTAGGGTATAATTCATATCGAATTGCAGGGTTGAGACTGGTGGTGGTCCGTTATAGGCCGGATCGTTGTAGGCTGCTTGCGGATAAACCAGGAATCCTTCTCCCGGGGTAATGGTGCCGCTTGCAGGGTTCCAATCGTCGAAGTTGTCATCGGCGAAATTGGTTCCTCCGGCAGGTACGCCCGAATGCGGAATAAAATTAGCCGGGGTATAAGCCTGTACGTTGTAAGAGCTATTAAATACACCTGTGCGTGTTTCTGTGGTCATGGGGCTTCCCAGGATCATAAAATCACGATTTTTCAGGGGAGGAGTGGTTAATTCAACGTCAATACTTCCATTCTTTATTACTGAAGCGGTTGCATCACTTTGTACCACACTTCCCTGGTGTTTTACTACCAGATTTCCGTTAACTGTGATATCTTTTTCAATATTTATATAGTCATTGGCCTGGATAGTAAGAGTACGTCCGGCATCGATCTCACATGAACATGCATCGAAACTGGTATTAGCTCCAGCACCTGTATCATAATCAGATGCAATCTTGGCATTACTACCTACATCCGGGGTTCCGTTAGACCAGGAGCCTCCGGAATACTCGGTAGTTTCGGCAGCTACAGTTACCTGGGCAACACATGATGACCTGTTACCATAGTCGTCTTCCACGGTAAGAGTTACATTAAATACACTTCCCACATCGGCGCAGGTAAAGCTCGTTTGTCCGTCGAGAGTCATACTTACAATTCCCATATTATCCGAAGAACCGTTATCAACATCATTTGCGTTGATGGTTACAGTTCCTGTAGATTTATTTAATGTTGCCGTGATATTCTGGCATACCACTACAGGATCTGTATCGTCAAAGTTGGGATCTTTTACAACAAAGAATCCACCATCGTAGTTACTAATAATAAGGTTTCCACTTGGGAAATACGGATATACATTCCAGGCGCCATTAAATGCAGCCGAATTACTAGAAGGGTAGGTGTCGAAATAATCTACTTCGGTCATTGCCGACACACCTTGATCAAGATCACCCAGTTTAATGATTCTCATCCCGGCACGATAGCTGGCCTGATAGAATCTGTTTCCTCTTATATATCCATTGTGATCAATGGCGGCCGTTGGGCCGTAGTAGTTGAACGCGATACTTGGATTATCAAGATCTTCCAGATTGAAGACAATAGTCTTGGTATTTCCAACACCACCCATTACTTCATCTTCCTCATCACCAAGCAGGAAGTACTTTTTGTCTTCTGTAAACCATCCCTGGTGTGTGTAGTGAAAGTTTGGATAAGAAATTGTTGAAATAGTACTCACACTAGCTTTATTGGTAACATCCAGTATTACTACTTCATCTTCATTACTTCCAATAAAAATTTCTTTTCCCTGGTAATCCGGATCCGGACCATCATAGGTAACTACCTGAGCATCGTGTGTATATCCTCTGGTAGAATAACCTCCTAAACTTACGGGGCTTGTTGGAGTAGTTATATCAATAAAATGAGGTCCTCCACTATAGATATTTGCTCCCAGAACATAGGCAATTCCGGAATCCTCATTGATAATTATATTATGGGCGTCGCCAAAAGCTCCATAATATGCGGTATTTGAAAAAGTCCTGTTGGCGTTTGTAGAAAGTCCTCTCAGGGTAGTGAGATCGAAGATCTGCATTCCGTGGCCGGAAGCTTCACTTACAATAAACGCGTGATTGTTATACACTTTGATGTCTCTCCACCAACTATTACTGGTTTGAGTTGGAAGCCTTCCCAGTCTTCTGGGGTTAATCGGATCTGTAATATCAATAAATGCTGTTCCGTTGTTCAATCCAACAATAGCATATTCTTTCCCGTCCAGTGGATCTGTCCATCCCCAGGAATCGTTTCCTGTTCTACCGGCCGACGACCAGTTGGCAGCGCCAAGTTCTGCATACGTGAAAGATGACTGTAAAGTAAGACCATCACATGGATATCCACCGGCCATACCACCTGAACATGGTGTTTGGGCGGTTGCGAGACTAAAATTGATCAGCAATGCGAAAAGTAAGTATTTGTTCATAATACCGGGTGTATTTATAAAGTTTAAAGTAAAGTTCTTATTCATCGATAAATGTAAATTCCACTACACATGGAATGCTAATTCCAACATGCCCTCTACCGGTGCCTGAGTTACCTCCATTTACATAGTGAGTCGCAACAAAAACATCAACCTCAAGTTGGAAATTATAGGTTTGTCCAGCCGTAAGATTTACGTATTGGATAAAGTTAGAGTCATGTATAAATTGATCCTGATAAGTAGGATTATTATATAGTGAGTAGGAGTGTGTATATATAAGATTACTGGTTCCGTCGAAGGTGAATCTGAAAAGCCCTTCCATGGTTGCCATCATAATATTTCCTGCAGAAGGAGTAACAACTTGTCCGCCACCAAAATTAAAACTGGCTTTAACTTTATAAGTGCCTGTATATTTGGCAGTAAAGGTTGATCCGGCTCCTAAGCCCGGTACATCTACCCAATCTGAAGAGCCTGTATTATATGAAGTGTCTCCGGTAACAGTTCTCAGATCCAGAGGAGATTGCTCGAACAAAGCAGAATCTTGTCTTAAATACTGGGGATTCCACCTGGAGCCATTCCAGGCGTAAATACCGGGAGCAACATCATTGGAGCCCGTTGTAGTTGTAGCAGTATTGAAA
>QQUG01000106.1 GCA_008501705.1 Flavobacterium sp. | reverse complement strand
GGGTGAATTAGGGACCCGTGGAAGTGCCGAGATACGGAGTAAAGAGGCAGATGAGGCAGCGAGGATAATTGGTGTAAGGGATCGGGAGAATTTAGGGCTTTCAGACGGATTTTTTCAGAATTCAAAAGAAGCACAGTTAGCGATAATCAAAATTATTAGAAAGTTTCGTCCCGAGATTGTATTGTGTAATGCGGTTGAGGATCGACATATCGATCACGGAAAAGGAAGTAAATTATCCAGCGATGCCTGTTTTTTGAGTGGTCTTAGAAAGCTGGAGACCGAAATGGAGGGAAAATCACAGCCGGCATGGCGACCAAAGCACGTATATCATTACATACAATGGAAAGAACTGGAGCCGGATTTTGTAGTGGATGTGACAGGGTTTATGGATAAAAAACTTGAAGCAGTTTATGCATATAGGAGTCAGTTTTACGACGAAAACTCCAAGGAACCCGAAACGCCCATCTCGAGTAAAAATGCGACGGAAAGTCTGAGGTATCGAAATCGAAATTTGGGAAGACTCATTGGGACTGAATATGGAGAAGGATATACGGTAGAGCGTTATACGGCTGTAAATTCGGTATTCGATCTTATTTAAAATTTAAATAATAGTATTGCGGAAGCAGGGGAAAAGATTTATATTTGCCTCCGCTTTTATAGTAAAAAGCATATGGTGGTTGTAGCTCAGCTGGTTAGAGCGCTGGATTGTGGTTCCAGAGGTCGCCGGTTCGAAACCGGTCTTCCACCCTCAAAAGCCTTCAACGGATGTTGAGGGCTTTTTTTGTTCAAAGGAGGTAGAAAAAATATGAGTAAAAAACTGATCTCATTTAAGTCGGTCCTTGAGAAATAGATTTATAATGATTTTTTCCCAGAGGTTTTTAGGCATAAGTACTCTGCCTGAGTAACGCATTCTTTCAGCTTTTTTGATAGATACGAGAGTTAGAAAGACGAGCGCTATGACAATAAGAGTTAGGGGGAAAATCCACCAAATCATGGAACTAATTTAATTTATTGAGGTTAATAGAAATAAAAATTTTCCCGGGAGTTATCCCGGGAAAATAGTATGTTGATCTATCAATAAGTAACCTCTTAACATGTTTAATTAATTATGATCAACAAACATTCACTGATTAGTTAGGATTATTGTATTAACAAATGAGAAACATAAAATCCAAAAGTTCAGTTCTGTTTTAATTTAATATTGGTTGTGGGTTGGAAATGAGAGCAGACTCGTCATGAAAATCTGCTCTCAGGTTCTTTTATTTATGCCCTGCGTGGCGCAAACCTAAAAATTACCTATAAAAAGCGCGAGGGACAATATCTGATCAAGTGGATCAGATGGCGTATTTTAAAAGAACTTATCCAACTTTTTGTCGAGAATTAAATTATTTAAATTCTGTCGTGCTCTAACCACATAATCTCATGGAAAATACTGGCCTGAACAAATGGTGTTGTTGGGTATTTGTTCAAATTCTGAGAACAGAATATAGAAAAAAGAGAATCGTAATTTTCCATTATGGACTGACGAATCTAACTCTTAATTTTCGACAGTTGAAAGATAATGTAGCGAGATAATCTCACCTAAAATCAATCATCTACATTTCATCTATATGAACTCTAAATTAGCTCTACATATTTCTAACAGCACTGTATCATCATTGAGGTTTTTAAGATTGGTTTTCACTATTTAGACCTAACGGTTCGTACGGCATATTTTCTTTATTTTTTTTCAATTTTATCATTCCGTATCCAAAGACATAAGATCGAAATAATATATGCCATCCCAGCAATCCTGGCTGGTGTCACCAATTTCATCCACCCTGGCAAAGCGCAACATTACCTCCGTACGCCGTTCTCCTTCCGGTGTTGTGTAGTTTTGGGATGTATAGTATGCGAGGCTAAAATTCTCTTCTAAGGGGTTAGGGCTGTAAACGGGACTTAGAGTGATTCGGTGATTTCCACTTCCGTTATATCCATTCCAAGAACCGTTTGGAAAGAAAGGAAAATCGTATCGTATAAGAAGATGTTCTTTGGAGCCATTTTTTAGTACCGTAGTACCTCTTACCGTTTCAGTGACATCTGCGGAAGTTTTACTTCCTGAATGATAGTATTTAATCTCAACGGGTGAGCCGTTCATTTCAATGGTGGCATTAAATTCGGTTGTTGGGTTTGCAGAAAAAATTTCGTTGCATATAGGTATTGGGATCCCCTTTAGTAGTATTTTTTCTTTAGTTAGGTCTATCCAACCAATGTTACCTTGGCTGTCTGTTCCAATTACCTCATTGCCATTGGTTGTTAATGGATTATTTGTTGATCGAACACGTATTTCTCCATTTACATCCAATTCTTTGGTTGGATTATTTGTAGATATTCCTACCTGACCCAAGCACAATCCTGAATAACTCAGAAAACATACACTCAATAGTAACTTTGTTATACTCTTTGGTAAATATTGTTTACGTATAAGTAGATTATTTTTATTTTCCATTTATTAATTTGGGATTAATTATTTACTAATAGGTTGAAGAAATGGTCTTCTGTCCAGCATGCACTGCCTTCGTCTGCGATAGAATCTGTCCTGGAGATCAATACAGTGATCTCCTCCGTGGAAATAGCCGAAAATGCAAAAGCATATGAATCGGGATATTGCACACCATTGGTGGTATTAATAATAGTTACAAAGAGGGAATTTGGCTCGATAGGAATTGGTTGGCTGAAAGTATACCTAACTAGTAAGCGTTGTGATAAATATGGTGCGCGAATTAATTCAACACCATCTATGGTAACCGTGGCGTTCGAATCATCGTGTTTCTCCAGAATTTCCCAATCGACATTGACAAAATTTTCATCAACAATTGCGGTGTAATTGCCAGTGCTTCCTACCAATACATTGTTACAAATTGGAATAGGCATATAACGAATGTAGATTGATTCACCCAAATAGGTAGATATTGAATCTACAGGAACCCGACCAATATTTCCTGAAGCGTCTGTTGTGAGGACATCCCCATCCGTGAGTTGAGGTAAGCTTCTTATTCGTAATTCTCCGTTGATATCAAGTTCCTTGGTTGGATTGGTGGTGTTAATTCCCACCTGAGCGTTAGAAGTTCCTATAATGATAAAGCAAAAAGTAAGTAAAAGTGCAATTCGCACTATTAGCTTTCCTGAATTACCCTTCACTTTTTTATTAATTCTATTCATTTGTCAATAAGGTTAAGTTAATTGAATGGATTAGGCTTTTTTGTTTATAAGATGTTATAAATACCTCCCCCGATTCAGGTTGGAACAGAGGGAGGAATCAAATTACCAGTTCGTTTGCCACAATTAGGCACAGTTGGCAAGGGATTGACTGGTGGGGATATTCGATCAATTTCATGACCAATAAGCGAAATTGAATCAGGTACCATAATTAGCGACATAAGCAGGCGAATTGAAAAGCCGGATCTGATTTTTAGTAAGTTTCCAGCGATCATATGCATTATCTATTTTATCGCACAATTGTTTTACCAAACGATTCCTGGTTTGCCTAAGTGAGACATAATTAACAGCTTGGTTCAATTGAAACTCCAATAGATCTTTTGGAGTACCTGAACAAAAAATTCTATCCAGATATAATTTTGTTTTATGTTCTGTATATTGATCAAGATCGTTGGCCTCGTTTATCATATAAATAAATACGGTATCCATGTGAGAATCACTATTATTCATCTTAATGAACCGTTCTAACCTGCAATAATCCACATTGGGATACCTTTCTATCAGAATTTTTGATAAAAACAGGCCATGAGCAGCATGGGAATCAATCAAAACAATTTTCATAGTCTATTATTTTTAGTTAAACATGGCGGCTGGTTATTCACCCTTCAATTTTAATTTTTACACACCTCTTATAGTTCAATGCAGATTAATACATCATGTGACCACCGGTATGATGCGGGGCGAAGATCACATACCGGTAGTACAATTACATGATAACATAGGTTGATCTAAATTTCATGAGGCACATTTTATTATGGTCTTCACTTCATTTGATAATTGAACAAAGTATTTTCCGGAGGCATAGTCATCGAGTGAAAACCCAGGGGATTTTCCCGACTCAAAAACATCTATGACCTCGATTATATTTTTACAGGCGTCGATAATGGCTAATTGTGAGGAGTTAATAACTACTGCACTGAGAAAATTTGTACTTTCCGACGAACTTGATCCTGTTTCTGGAAACTTTAATTTTGTATGATACCGAGCTTCTAATTGTAGTGTTGACATAACTATTGACTTTTAATGATTTTTCCTGTCACAAACATAGTTGGCAACCTATTACCTATCAAAAAAAGGACATATACAACACCTATACACCGCTTATACATTATATAGACATTATCATTATATCTCAATAAAAAACCTTATTTATAAAGGGTTTAGAAGAAAATTTAAATACGGCATAATGACCTTATATTTAGGTAATTACATTTTAATAGGAATATATTATCGATAAAATGAAGCAGTTGAAAACTGATATTAACTTTCTAACAAAAAAAGGGCCGCTTATTAAATGAATAAAACGGCCCATAACACTTCCAAAATGGAAAAATCATGCTCAACAAATATATGTACACTGGTTACCCAGTTAGACGTGTCAACACGAATTAATGGAAGTAATATAAAAAAGAGCTTACACTTCGTGAAAGCTTGGCTAAAAACTAATAAATCTGATGCCTGCCTTTAGCCTGGCAAAGTTCAACACAATCACTATCGGGCATAGAAAAATTGATATGTTCAATATTAAACTAGTTGCAAGTTAATTGGCTAAAGGGTTTTAGAATTATGAAGTGTATTCGTTATTCCTATACTTTACTTACATAAAACATCTACTAAGCTTGAGAATCAAGCTATAAAACCTTGAGAATAAAATAAAAGGAGGTCGTTTTAGAATATTACAAACTTCTTATAAAACCGTCCAGATCGTCATCTGCAGATAAGCCAAGTTGCTGTCGTAAGCGCGACCTATTTTGATAGACGGAAGTTAGAACTATGTTTTGCATCATAGCTATTTCTGAATTATCTATCCCTAAACGGATTAAAGAACATAGCTTTATCTCAGACTTGGTAAGATGTGGAAATTGTGTTTTTAGCTTTTGATAGAACTCATTACTGAGATGATGTACTCGATCATTAAAGGCAATTATAGACTTTTCGGCTTTTACCTTATTATAAATTTCTGTTTCTAATTGCTCGAAGGCTATATTCTTGTTCCTGCCGGTACATTTCTTAATATATTCCAGCTGTACTAATAGTTCTTTCGCCCATTTCTGATTATATGAGATATTAAGAGCAAAATCTATAAGATCTTGTTTCTTCGCATCAATTTCTGATGCCAGTAGTTGGTTTTTAAGTTGCTCATTGTTAGCCCTTTCTTCTTCCAGAATCCTGGCGGATCTGGCTTGGCGAACACTATGTCTAAATCTTGAAATTAGAGTAAAAATCAATAAAGCCAGGGATCCCAAAATTAAAATTAAAAGCCAATAAATTAAGCGACTTCGCTCTTGTTGTTCCAACCTTAGTTGCTTTTCTTGCAAATAAAAATTTCTGGATCTCTCCAGGGCAATATCCTTCAACCTGGAGAAATAACTAAACTTTACGTCCTTGTTTACGTTGGCTACACTATCAATTAAAGCGTGGGCTTTGGTAGCGTAACTGTACGATTTTTCATAATCTCCCTTGATTAAATAGTAGCCCTCCCAGGTACGAGCCAGCAAGATCTCATTCTGAGCCTTATTATAATAAGCGCCGAGTGAGTCCATTTTAGCTTCAATCTCAGGTAAGAACGCTCCTGCAAAATCTAAGTTGCTCAATTTAATTTCTGCTCCGGCCCATTGTAT
>QQUG01000064.1 GCA_008501705.1 Flavobacterium sp. | reverse complement strand
GATGAACGATCCTAATGGTCTGGGATATCACGATGGCACGTATCATTTATTCTACCAATATTATCCAGAGGATATAGTGTGGGGGCCCATGCACTGGGGGCACGCCACGAGTAGCGATATGATCCATTGGGAAAACAAACCCATAGCCTTGTACCCAGATGAACTCGGACTCATATTTTCAGGAAGTGCTGTAATAGACACTAAAAATACCTCGGGCTTTGGCACCGAGGAAAACCCTCCTATGGTGGCCATCTACACCTATCATTTAATGGAGGGTGAAAAAGCGGGGCGTACAGATTTTCAAACGCAGGGAATAGCTTATAGTCTTGATAATGCTAACACCTGGTCCAAGTACGAAGGAAACCCCGTAATTGGGAACGAGGGTATAAAAGACTTTAGAGACCCCAAGGTATTCTGGCATGATGAATCTTCAAAATGGATACTTGTACTTGTAGCCGGTGATCATGCTAAATTTTACATCTCCGATAATTTAAAAGATTGGACCTTATTAAGTGAGTTTGGTAAGAATAAAGGAGCTCATGGTGGAGTGTGGGAATGTCCGGACCTGTTCAAACTAAAAATAGAAGAAACCGGGGAGGAGAAATGGGTGTTGCTAATAAGCATTAATCCGGGTGCACCTAACGGAGGTTCGGGGACACAGTATTTTGTAGGTGAATTCGACGGAAGGAGCTTTGTTACAGATCAGGCCGATACTAAATGGCTGGATTACGGAATGGATAACTACGCAGGCGTTACCTATAATAATGTACCATCCGGTGAAAGGATATTTATAGGCTGGATGAGTAATTGGAACTATGCGCGCAACACCCCTACTGAAGTTTGGCGCAGCTCAATGACCCTACCCAGAAATATTAGCCTGCATAAGAGCAAGGAAGGTTACTATATTAAGAATTATCCTTTGAAAGCATTCGATAAAATAGGTGAGACTACTTTTGAAAGCCTAGCACATATTTCGCTTGAAAAACCATTTGAAAAGGAATTGGATCAATACAATAATACCGATACCAGTTTCATGGTGGATAGTTCGAAGAACTACGCTATTACGTATTCAAATAATAATGGAGAACAGCTATGTCTTCAGATATTAGGAGAAACCAACGAATTATTGTTCGACCGAACCCGATCGGGTTTAGTGAATTTCGAAGAGAGTTTTGGGAAGGCCATTCAGAAGCAAAAATATACTACGGAAAACAGAATAGTGGAAGTGCGTATCATTATAGATGCCTCCTCTGTAGAAGTATTTATCGATGGCGGAAAGCACGTTTTCACCAACCAGGTATTTCCGAATGATCCTTATACCAAATTAGAAATTGCAGGCCCGGCTACCGGTACGCTTGAAAACCTGAAGATTAGAGAACTAAAATCTATCTGGCAACCATAAATCTTACTCATACAGCTATAAGGAAGCTATATTCAACTTTGTGAAATTTACCACACTTTTTTACGACTTTTAGGATGTTAAATATTTGTTTAAGCTCATGGACTAATTATCGTTAGTTTGTAAGTTTACCGCAAAAGTTGAACTAATTCTACGTAAACCTCATGGAAACAGACCTGATAAACGAAGCGTTGCAATTTGAGCAACAGAAGACGACCTTCAAGACAACGAGTGATCGTATAATTGCTTCCAGAAAAGCCAAGGACCTTATTTTAAGTTTGAATGAGATCTATAAGCAAAACAAGGATGCCGCGATCATGGACCTTATGAAAAGGCTTACTGAAATCAAGCGTAAGATTGAAAAACGATTGAAAGGCAGAAGAGACCTTACTGTATAAATTGAAACCCGAAGCCCAGGCTTCGGGTTTTTTGTTCTAGGTGATATCTTCAGGGTTCAATTGCCAGAGCCAATTGTTCCATTGAAATCGATGTTGAAAATACAAAACCTACAACCTTCGGTTGCTGAATTCATTCTTCATTCCTTAAATAAAATTGTTATAGTGTCATCTCCAGGATTCATTTTGCATTGCAAAATGTTCCTTTGAAATCGGTGTTGAAAATACAAAACCTACAACCTTCGGTTGCTGAATTTTACCGTTCAAATTCTTTGTAAAGCTTACTTTACTCGAATTCTCACCGCCAAAATCCACTCTTTGAGTAGGTTTTGTGCTTTAGGTGATATCTCCAGGATTCAATTTGTCGGAACAAATTGTTCCATTGAAATCGATGTTGAAAATACAAAACCTACAACCTTCGGTTGCTGAATTTTACCGTTCAAATTCTTTGTAAAGCTTACTTTACTCGAATTCTCACCGCCAAAATCCACTCTTTGAGTAGGTTTTGTGCTTTAGGTGATATCTCCAGGATTCAGTCGACAAGGTTGACTGTTCCTTTGTTCCCAAAAGTCAAAATACAAACCGCACAGCCTTCGGCTGCTGGTTTCATTCTTCATTCCTTAAATAAAATTATTATAACGTCATCTCCAGGATTCAGTCAACAAAGTAGACTGTTCCTTTGTTCCCAAAAGTCAAAATACAAACCGCACAGCCTTCGGCTGCTGGTTTTTTGTTCTCAAAAATTTCTGAAAGTAAACTTTCATCATTTTCTCAAACAAAAAACCCACTCATTTCTGAGTGGGTTTGTATTTATTGTGGTACCTCCAGGAATCGAACCAGGGACACACGGATTTTCAGTCCGTTGCTCTACCAACTGAGCTAAGGTACCTTCCAGATCGATGGTGATCTGAATCTCCTTCAGCAATGCCTTGCAGGCGTAGTAAAGGAGGGTGCAAATATAACCGATATTTACACTTTCCAAAACATAAATTTAAAAAAACTTTGATTGATTTCAATTTAATAGCCCCTTAACAACTCCTAAAGGATACAAGTTGTATTTTTAGCCCTTTAAAAGCTGTAATGAACCTCATAATCGATGTTGGAAATACGCGTATCAAACTCGCGGTCTTTAATGAAGGACAGCTGCTTTATAAGTTTGTATGCGATAAAGCAGATTTTGCCAACACCCTGATCTCAATTCGTAATCGTTATCCTGCCATCACTCATTGTATCCTGGCAACTGTTGGTGAATTTTCTGAAGATAACACCTCCTTGCTACATGAGCACTTTACGGTAGTTAAATTAGATCATAATACAAAAGTACCTTTTAATAACGATTATGGAACCGCAATCACACTAGGGGTAGATCGGATCGCTTTAGTGAGTGCAGCTGCGATCGAATTTCCAGATAAAGATGTACTGGTGATCGATGCTGGCAGTTGTATCACTTACGATTTTATCACGGCGGATAAACTCTATCTGGGAGGGGCGATCTCACCGGGTATACAAATGCGTTATAAAGCGGTTCATACGTTTACGGCTAATCTTCCGTTATTGGAACCAAAACTACCTATTATCCAAACAGGAAATAGTACAGAATCTTCTATTCATAGCGGAATATTACAGGCTGTAGTATTCGAAATAGAGGGCTTTGTGAAGATGTATGAGAAAAAATATCCCGATTTAACAGTTATTTTAACAGGTGGGGATGCTCATTTTTTGCGAGATAGTCTAAAAAGTGACATCTTTGCGAACTCAAATTTCCTACTGGAAGGTTTGAATTTCATCTTAGAACATAATAAACATTGATGTTAAAACGAATTACAGTTTTTGTATTTCTGCTAGTCGCAGGACTGTCTCATGCACAGGAAGGTACAGTTTCGCCATATTCTTTTTATGGCATAGGAACACTAAAATTTAAAGGTACCGCAGAGAACAGGGCGATGGGTGGTATCAGTGTTTATTCAGACAGTATACATCTTAGCATTCAAAACCCGGCGGGAGTCGCGGGCCTCCGTCTGGTAAACTATACTGCGGGTGTAAGCCATAAGTACGAGACCATTAAAACAGATGCCGAGAGTCAGAAGGCCAGTACAACCTCAATAGATTATCTTGCACTTGGGATACCCATGGGTAAATTTGGTGCCAGTTTTGGACTCATTCCTTTTACTTCGGTTGGTTATAATCTTAAGACTGAAGACGCAGGGATTGAGACTACCTACACAGGGTCGGGTGGACTAAATAAAGCATTTTTTACCCTGGCCTACCAGGTCACACCAGAATTAAGCGTGGGGGTTGATGCAAATTATAACTTCGGAAATATTGAAAATAACGCTGAACGCAGAGAGGAAGATATTCAATACGGTACTTCCGAATATAATAAATCGGACCTGCTCGGATTCAATTTTAACATCGGCGCTATATATAAAAGGAAGATAAGTGAGACTCTAACCTTGTCTTCTTCAGTAACATATACTCCGGAAACCGATCTCACTTCAGAAAATACAAGGACCATCTCTTCGTTTCTGGTTCTACCCTCGGGGTCGACAACACCTATAGATGAACGCGAAATTGACGTAGAGGATACCAATTTCACTTTCCCTTCTCAGTATACCATCGGACTGGGACTTGGTAAGGAGAAAAAGTGGTTTGTAGGAGGGGAATATTCGGCTGTAAAAACCAGTAATTTAACGAATCGTTCTTTTGATATAGATTTTGTTACCTTTACTGATGCCTCCAAATTTAGACTTGGAGGGTTTTATATCCCAAACTATAACGCCATCGGAAACTACTGGAATCGAGTTGTTTATCGTGCGGGTGTTAGGTTTGAGGAAACAGGAATTAACATAAATGGTGAAGGAATTAATGAGTTTGGCATATCTTTTGGACTTGGTTTGCCTGTAGGAAGATTATTCTCGAATATCAATGTTGGATTTGAAGTTGGAAGACGAGGAACTACAGATTTTGGACTGGTTCAGGAGAATTTCTTTAATACATTTATTAGTCTGTCATTAAATGACCGATGGTTTGAAAAACGATATTATGATTAATACAATAAATATTAACACTATGAAGACGAAAGCTATTATACTTTCAACTGTACTTTTTCTGGCTTTTGGAAGCAAAGCCCTGGCACAGGAGAAATGTGCAACTTTAGGTTCCTTATTTATAGAACCAGCCAAAGCAAAAAATTATGAGGGTGCACTACCTCACTATGCTCAATTAGTTGCCGAATGTCCTACTTACAGTATGGCGACTTACCAATATGCCGAGAAAATGTTTAAATATTTTATCGGGAAAGGTGATAAATCCAAGATCGCAGATCTGGACCAGGCATATAAGTACAGAATGCAGTATTACCCTTCAAAAACCAAGGAAGGTGAATTGATGATGAAAATGGCCCAGGTGAAGTACGATAATGAAATAGGAACAAAACTTGAACAGTTTAACGCTTTCGATGCAGCCTTTAAGAAAGATGAGGATGAATTTACCAGCCCGAAAAGTTTATATACTTATTTCTCATTGGCAGTAGACCTGTTTAATAGTGGTGAAAAACCAATCGACGATGTATTCGACCTTTACGATGTGGTGATCCAAAAGATCGAGAAGGAAGAAGGTAAGCTGGCTATTGGCCTTACAAAATTGATCGATAAGCAGGAAGCTGGTACCAAACTTAGCTCGAGGGAAGAACGCAGGCTACATGCTTACGAGAAAAACCTCTCTGCTTATGGTACGGTAAAAGGGAGTGTTGATGGAAAACTGGGTCAGTTAGCAGATTGTCCTAATCTTATTCCATTGTATGAAAAAGATTTCGATAACAAGAAAAACGATGTTAGTTGGTTGCGAAGAGCTGCCGGTAGACTGAGTGCTAAAGATTGTGATACGCCTTTATTCTTCAAATTGGTGCAACAACTGCACACCCTGGAGCCTTCTGCAAAATCTGCTTATTATTTAGGTAAACTTGCCGATAAGGACGGGAAAAGTAGTACAGCCCTGGATTATTACAACCAGGCTGCCGAACTGGAAACCAACCCGGCCGATAAAGCTAAAGTATATTACAGTATAGCCGAGAATTTCCGTAAGAAAGGTAGTTTTGGTCAAGCACGTACTTACTACCTTAAAATGGTAGAAGTTAAGCCATCGGCAGGTATCGCTTACCTAAAGATCGCTAATATGTATGGTAGTAGTGCAAACAGTTGTGGAACCACCACCTTCGAGAAGCGTGCTATCTACTGGAAGGCAGCCGAGATGGCAGATCGTGCCGCGAGAGTGGACGGATCCATCGCGGCTAATGCGCGAAGCACTGCTAGTGCGTTTAGAGGAAGAGCTCCAAGTAAGAGTGATATCTTTTCCGAAGGAATGGCTGGAAAAACCATTACCTTTAACTGTTGGGTAGGCGGAAGCGTAAGAGTGCCTAATCTATAAGAATGAACAAAATAAAACATATGCTAAAGGGCGTGATGGCAATATCGATTGTCATCACGCTTTTTTCATGTGAAAGTAATTACGAGAATATTCAGAAATTAAATCTGAAGGACGGCGCACCCATAGGAGTGGCGAAGAATATCAATGTGAAATACACAGATTCGGGTAAGGTTGTAGCAAACCTGATCTCTCCCTTGAGGAACGATTATACCAACCTGGAATTTCCCTACCAGGAATTTCCGGAAGGTGTTGAAGTTCGTTACTGGAACGAGAATGATGAGCTTAGTACGGTAACTTCAGATTTTGCCATTCGTTACGATGAAACCAATATTGTAGACCTGCGTAAGAATGTTGTGCTTGTTACAAGCGATAGCCTGATATTGCGAGCGGAACAACTATACTGGGACCAGAAGAACCAATGGGTTTTTACAGACCAACCCTACCGGATTATTTTTAAAGACGGCTCATACAATGATGGAGCAGGATTCGATTCGAGCGAGGATTTTACCAATTTCTTATCCCGAACCAATAGCGGAGAGCAATTAATAGATAGAAATATAGATAACGAAAATAGAGAGAATACCGATGGGGAATAAAATATACCGACTTTTTGAATACGCTTATCTGGCAATGGCAGGTTTTTCCATCTATCTGGTTATAAGTAACTGGACAGACAATAGAAACCGTGCTTATTTATTTGCTTTCTTCACGGTTGTAGCTATCTTTATGTTCTTCTTTAAACGAAAATTCAGGAAGAAGATCGAGGAGCGCAACAAAAACAGATAATGGAATTTAGTATTCTTATCATTGTTATTATGCTAATCCTGTCCGCATTCTTTTCGGGTATGGAAATAGCCTATGTTTCTTCCAATAAAGTCCATATAGAGATCGAAAAAAAGCAAACCGGATTTCTCGCCGGGGTGCTGAAAAAAATCACAAAAAGACCTTCTAAGTTTATCGCCACTATGCTGGTTGGTAATAATATAGCCCTGGTGGTTTACGGTTTCTTTATGGGTGATCTGTTGATGCGATACATCCCTTTATTTGGCTTTAGTGGGCTTTTGGTGCAAACGGTCATCTCTACGCTTATCATTTTACTGACAGCCGAGTTTCTTCCGAAGGTATTCTTCCAGATCTACGCCAATAAACTGGTGAAAGTTTTTGCTGTGCCCGCCTACTTGTTTTACCTGCTGTTTTCGGTAATTTCCGAATTCGTAATATGGATCTCCGATATCGTTCTAAAAGTATTCTTCAAAACCAAAGGTGATCACGTACAGCTTAGTTTTAGTAAGATCGAATTGGGCAATTACATCAGTGAACAGATGGATACCCTGGAGCGGGATGACCTCGTGGATTCCGAAATACAGATCTTTCAAAATGCACTTGAATTTTCGGAAGTGAAATCCAGAGAAGTAATGGTACCGCGTACCGAAGTAATCGCGGTCGATCTGGAAACAGAAATACAGGAACTCACCAAGATCTTTACAGAAACTGGGCTTTCGAAGATCCTGGTGTATAAAGACAATATTGATGATATAGTGGGTTATGTACATTCGTTTGAACTCTTTAAAAAACCGGCGTCTATCAAGAAAATTCTGATCCCGGTTGTTTTTGTGCCTGGTACCATGCTCGCTAAGGATGTACTCAATATCCTTATTAGAAAACGTAAGAGCATCGCAGTTGTGATAGACGAATATGGTGGAACGGCCGGTATAATGACGGTAGAAGACATTATTGAGGAGCTTTTTGGTGAGATTGAGGATGAACATGATTCTATAGAACTCATAGAAGAAGAACTGGATAAGGGTCATTTTAAATTCTCTGCCCGTTTGGAAGTGGATTATATCAACGAACGCTATAAGATCGATCTGCCTGAAAGTGAGAATTACGAGACCCTGGGCGGTATGATCGTTAATTTTACCGAAGAAATCCCCGAAAAGAACGAAACAGTAATCATCGAAAACTTCATTTGTAAGATACTGGAAGTATCTAGCACCAAAATAGAACTTATAGACCTGAAGATTAATCCCGAGGCCTAGATTTCTATTATTTACCGTTTTTTTTATTCCGAACCTTTTATAAATGAAGGGAAAATGCTATTTTCGCCCCCTAGAAATTTGACAGACAGATGGCAATATTAAACAGTATTAGAAAAAGAGGAATATTCCTTATTTTGATTATAGCAATGGCCCTTTTCGCCTTCATCCTCAGTGATGTACTTACCCGAGGGGGTGGTTCGAGTGTAGAAAATACCGTTGCCACAGTGAACGGTGTGGATATTGACCGTACAGAATTTGCTCAACTTGTTGAGACCACGCAAAAATCGATGGGTCCCAATGCATCTACTTCTCAGGCTGTGAACCTGGTTTGGGATCGTGAATTAAGACGCGTACTCATGGAAGAGCAGTACGAAAAGCTTGGTCTGCGGGTTGAAAGCGAACAGGTTAATAACGCTTTAAGTGTCTACCTGGCAAACGATCCCACTTTTCAGGATGAGAATGGTAACTACAGCGAACTGAAAATGCTGGAATATGTTGCCGATATAAAAGCAAACGCTAATGTAAATCCGGCGCCGCTTGAGAACTGGGAGAATTATATTAAAAACGTAAAGCAAACTGTGCTTGAGAATACCTATCTGGGGATGCTAAGAGGAGGTTTAACCTCTACCATCGCAGAAGGAGAGCAGCAATACCGCTTTGAGAACGATAAGATAGATATCCAATTTGTACATGTACCGTTTACTTCGATCGACGATACCAGCATCACCGTTACCGATGAAGAGATAGCGGCTTATATAAAGGCAAACCCAAAAAAGTTTGAAGTAGAACCTGAGGTGGATTTCCAGTATGTACTCATAGAAGAAACTGCTTCTCAGGAGGATATTGAGGCTGCAGAAGCAGAAATTACTGCTTTGATAGATAACAGACGGGAAATGAACAACCTGTCTAATAAGATCGATACTATTCTGGGCTTTAGAGAAACTCCAAATTACCAGGAGTATGTGAATTCGCATTCAGATGTACCTTATACCGACCGCTGGTATACCAAAGAGCAGTTACCTGCCTCCATTAAAGATACTATCTTCGATCTTAACGAAGGAGATATCTACGGGCCTTACCAGGTGGATAAAACTTTAAACCTAACCAAGGTTATTGAGAAGCGTCAGTTGCCAGATAGTGCCCGGGTTCGTCATATCCTAATCCCATTGGGATTGAACCGTACAGATAGCATTACCCGTACCGATGCCCAGGCCAAGAAGACTGCTGATAGTCTGCTAACTATTTTAAAGGGCAACAAATCAAAATTCGCAACCTTTGTGAAGCAGTACTCTTCAGACACCGGAAGCATTGAGAATGATGGGGTTTACGACTGGTTCGAATATACTAAAATGGTACCGGCATTTAGGGATTATTCCTTCGAACAGAAAACCGGAGATATGGGGATTGTGAAGACTAATTTCGGATACCATATCGTTGAGGTATTAGGACAAAAAGATTTTAAGGATGTAGTGAAGATCGCTACCATCACAAAAGAGATCGAGCCTTCAGAGCCAACGATCAACGAGATTTTTGCCGAGGCTACTACCTTCGAGATAGAAGCGACCAAAGGTGATTTCTCCGAGCAGGCAGAAGCCCAGGGGCTAAGCGTACGCCCCGTGAATAAAGTTGGGAAGATGGATGCTCAAATTCAGGGGATTGGAACTAACAGACAGATCGTAAACTGGGCATTTAACGAAGAGACCGAAGTTGGAGATATAAGCAGGTTCAATGTTAGTCAGGGTTATGTGATCGTACAACTAACTCGCAAGGATCCAAAAGGATTGAAGAGTATAGCCGAGTCATCTGCCGAAGTAACACCTATTCTTCGGAATAAAAAGAAAGCCGAGCAGATCATAAACCGTATTAACAGTAAATCTATGCAGGAGATCGCTACTTCAGAAAATGTATCAGTGCAAACTGCTTCAGCTATGACCATGTCTGCCCCTACAATTCCGGGAGCAGGAAACGAACCTAAGGTGGTAGGTGTTGCCTTTGGGAAGGATGTAGGAGAAGAAACAGGTCTTATTGAAGGTAAAACAGGTGTGTTCAAGGTAAAAGTAACTGCCATTAATAAGGCACCAGAACTGGATAACTATGCACCTTACGCCAATGAATTGAATACGGGTGTAGCGCAGGCCTTGAACGCCAACGTATTTAAAGCGCTTAAAGAAAGTGCAGATATTGAAGATAACAGAGCTGTTTTCTACTAGGAAAAGATAATTATAAATAAAACTGAAAATCCCCCCAGCTGTATAAGTCCGGGGGGACTTTTATTTTAGCATCTCCGCAAAAGGAATAATAGTAGTATAGCCTTTGTTTCTATAATAATCAAGATCGTCCTTCCCGCCACTCACTAGTACAAAATCACCACCCCAGGCCCCAAGGCTCTTTACGAGTCCGGGATAATCCGGAAACAGTTCGTCTTTAATCTTCGGAAGTTGCAGTAAACGGGATATAATGGTTTCGTGTTGTTCCAGGAGGCTGCGAAACACTTCCAGCTTGTGTATGGTGGTTACTTGTTCGGTTAACAGGTCTATCTTCGCTCTGGCTGTTTCTTTGTGCCGTGCAATTTCCTTGTATCTGGCAATACCTTCCTTGCTGTCCTGTTTCTTATTCAGATAAACAAAAAAGAGCCTGTTTGTAAACTCCCAGGGTAAATTGATTGGCCGAATATGGGGTGTTTTCCCCTTATTTGAATACAGAATAGGGGAGTCGTTACGGGCAGCAGCTATATCATATCCGCTACCGCCAAAACTGTATTCAAGCAGTTTAAAGGCATCTACTTTTGCCCATTGAGCAATGTTATTGATAAGTGTTGAAGATGTCCCCAGTCCCCATTGCCTGGGAAAATTGAGGGAAGTTTCTACAAAAAATCCTGATTCCTCATTCAGAAAATCGGGATTTAATTTCATGGCCTGTTGTAGGATCTTACAAAGAGTTACAGAGGTTTGGTCTTTATTTTCTGTAGTGATCACAGACTCATTTATCTTGAAACTGCCTTTATACCACAAGGTAGAATCTGCATTATAACTTTTCCAGACTAAGCCTTTATCTTCTATATTTTTCACGCTAAGTGACTGGCCGTAAGAAGTGGGAATTGCGAGCCCGAGGCCTCCGTCCAGCACCGTATATTCGCCCGTAAGTAGTAATTTTCCGTTGCTGTGAAAGCTCTGCATCCTAAGCTCTTAATTTCTTAATGAATTCTACGGCTGCACTATGTGAAACCGTGTTCTTTACAAAATGGCGTACCGCCTTTTCTTTTTCTTCTGAAGTGGCCTCCAACTGGTTGAGGATGTTCATCAAATGCATTTTCATATGTCCTTTCTGTATACCGGTGGTCACCAGGGACCGGATGGCAGCAAAATTTTGGGCCAGGCCCGCAACGGCGACAATTTGCATCAATTCCTCCGCTGAAGGTTTGTGCAACAGTTGTAAGGCAAATTTTACCATGGGATGCAGGCTTGTAAGTCCGCCCACCGTACCCAATGCCAATGGGATCTCTATTGAAAACCTAAACTCTTCATTTTCTATCGTAGCCTTCGTTAAACTGGCATACGCGCCGCTTCTGGAAGCGTAGGCATGAACTCCCGCCTCTACCGCCCTAAAGTCGTTACCGGTAGCAACCACAACGGCGTCGACTCCGTTCATAATTCCCTTGTTATGAGTTACCGCCCTGCGTATTTCGGTGTTGGCTATTTCTACTGCCCTTACAAAATCCTGTGCGAACACCTTTGCATCGGTGGCATCTTTCAACAGGGCACTTACCGGGCAGCTTACCCATGCCTTTACCAGGCATTCGGGAACGTAATTGGACAAGATGCTTAGAACAACCTTGGGAGGCTGGCTATTCTTTAGAAATGGCTCATAACCCAGACATTCTTCCTCCAAGGTAGTGGCGATCGTTTCAAGGCAGCTGTTAATAAAATTAGCGCCCATGGCATCCCTGGTATTGAAAGTGCAATGAAGCTGAAAATATCCGTCGAGTGAGCCGGAGGAGTCGATTAATTCGATGTCCTTGAGTCCGCCACCTCGTTTCTTCATGTTCTTTTCAATTTCAGAAACAGAATCAAAAAGCCGTGGTTTTATCGTTTGGAAGAAGTCGAATAAGACGTTCTTTTCTCCGAAATAGTCCAGGTGGATCTGACCGTTTTTTTCGGTTGAAAACACTTCAGCATGAAATCCGCCCTTGTTCAGCCAGAATTTCGCGGCATTACTGGCTGCAGCCACCACCGAACTTTCTTCTATCACCATAGGAATCGTGTAAAGCCTATCATTGATGAGGAAATTGGGTGCAATTCCGAAAGGTAAATAGTAATTGGAGACCGCATTTTCTGTAAAATCGTCGTGTAATTGCTGCAATTTGGTATCACTATTCCAATACTGCCTCAGGATGTTTATCGCTTCGGTATTGTTACTGAAATAGGTGCGTGCCAACCAGTCGATTTTATCTTGCTTGGACATTTTCGAAAATCCGGAAACAGGCTTATGCATGCAGTTTTTAATTTGAAACACAAAGATAGTATTTCTCGCGAAGCCGAAAGCGGCATAGTTACTAACAAAATGGCTGTATTTAACATAAAAACTACCGGATTTTCGTGAAATTTTAGTAAACTTGACGTAACAAAAATTTAACGTTTTGAATCGAATTTTTTCTATTCCCATCCTAACGCTGTTCCTGGTCGTTAGTTTTTCCACTCAAGCTCAACAAAAACAGATTACATTAGAAGAAATATGGGGCGGAGCCTTTCGCTCCGAACGAATGGATGTATTACGTTCTCTGGCTAATGGTAAAGAATATGCCGTGTTGGATTACAACAGATCTCAGAGTGCTTCTACGGTTGATGTTTATGAGTATGCCAGCGGAAAGAAAGTGCGAACCCTTGTCAATTCAAACGACCTTGAGGGTATCAACTATATCATTTCTTACGAATTCAGTGAAGACGAATCTAAATTGCTTCTTGCAACTCAATTAAAGCAAGTGTACAGAAGATCCTCGCTGGGAACGTATTATGTGTACGATCTTACCACCAAAAAATTAACCCTGGTTTCCGAAAAGCAAATTCAGGAACCAACCTTTAGTCCGGACGGAAGTAAGATTGCTTATGGTAATAACAACAACCTTTACATCAAGGATCTGGTTAGCGGGCTAGAGAAGCAGATCACTACAGACGGGAAGAAGAACAGTATTATAAATGGGATCACAGACTGGGTTTACGAGGAAGAGTTCGCGTTTGTGCGTGCCTTCGATTGGAGTAAAGACAGTAAGAAGATAGCTTTTATTCGATTCGATGAGACCAATGTGCCGCGTTTTTCTATGGATGTTTTTGGGGAAGAACTTTATCCCACCCAGCAGGTTTTTAAATATCCAAAGGCCGGTGATCCAAATGCCGAAGTTTCCCTTCATCTATACCAACTAGATTCGGGACAAACATCCCAGGTTGATCTATCTGCCTATAACAGTTACTACATACCTCGAATAAACTGGACCAACGATCCGGATATATTGAGTGTTCGATTAACAAACCGCCACCAGAATGTGGTGGATCTGGTATTTGTAAACGCCGCTACAAACACTTCAAAATTAATTTTACAAGAAACAGACGACGCCTATGTGGATATCACAGACGATCTTACCTTTCTCAATGACAATAGCTTTATCTGGACCAGTGAGAAAAGTGGTTGGAATCATATCTACCACTACGACCGCAATGGGAAACTTATTAACCAGGTAACCGATGGTGAATGGGAGGTAACCAAATACTATGGCTTCGACCCCAATACAGGACGGATCTATTATCAGAGTTCGGAGGACGGTAGCATAAATCGCGGGGTGTATTCCATCACTCAAACCGGAAAGAATAAAATAAAACTTTCAGAAAGAACCGGAACCAACAGCGCTTCTTTTAGTGCCGATTATTCTTACTTCATCAACACGTTTTCAGACACGGAAACGCCATATGTCTTTACACTTCACCAGGCGAAGAACGGAAAGAAGATACGAGAGATTAAAAATAATAATGCGTTAAAGCAAAAAGTTGAGCAGTACGTCACTTCACCAAAGGAATTCTCTACAATTCGTGTAAATGGTGAGGATCTCAATATGTACATGATCAAGCCAAAGGATTTCGATCCCAACAAGAAATATCCCTTGTTCATGTATCAATATTCCGGACCTGGATCTCAAAATGTAGCAAATCGCTGGGGTGGCGCCAACGACTACTGGCACCAGATGCTGGCACAGCAAGGTTATATCATTGTATGCGTGGATGGTCGTGGAACAGGTTTGAAAGGGAGAGATTTTAAAAAGATGACACAAAAAGAGCTGGGTAAATACGAGGTTGAAGACCAGGTAGCCGCGGCTCAGAAACTTGGTGAATTACCGTTTATAGATGCTGATAGAGTTGGCATCTGGGGATGGAGCTATGGCGGATTTATGTCGGCTAATTGTCTATTCCAGGCACCAGATACCTTCTCGATGGCAATTGCGGTAGCACCAGTGACCAGCTGGAGGTTCTATGACACGATTTATACAGAGCGCTATATGCAGACGCCCCAGGAGAATCCTTCCGGTTACGATAACAATTCGCCCATTACACATGTGGATAACCTTCAGGGAGATTTTCTGCTTGTCCATGGAAGTGCAGATGACAATGTGCATGTTCAAAACACCATGCGACTGGTAGAAGCGCTTGTTCAGGCCGATAAGAATTTCGAATGGATGATCTATCCAGATAAGAATCATGGGATCTATGGCGGAAATACACGCCTGCATCTCTACAAGAATATGACGCGGTTTATCCATAAATCTCTGGGTAAGCCCCAATCTGAAAATCTCATTCAGATAAAAAACTAACATAAAAACAACTAATTTCTAACTAATCTTAAAATCAATGTCTACAATTACAAAACAAGCGCATCAAAAAGAACTTTTTGGGCATCCAGTCGGGCTTTACATATTGTTCCTTACTGAAATGTGGGAGCGATTCTCCTATTACGGAATGCGAGCATTATTAGTACTTTATATGACTGCTTCTGCATTAGGAACTGATGACAGAGGAGCAGGGCTTGGTTGGACCAATCAAGAGGCGCTTGCGTTGTATGGATGGTATACAATGTTGGTTTATGTTATGTCAATTCCTGGTGGAATGATTGCTGATAAATTAATCGGGCAAAAGAAATCTGTTCTCATTGGAGCAATTATTTTATGTTTGGGTCATGGGGTATTGGTGCTAACAGATGTTTGGGCATTTTACACTGGATTGGGATTAGTGATCTTGGGGGTTGGTTTACTAAAGCCTAACATTTCTACAATGGTAGGTGGATTGTATAAACAAGGAGATATTAGACGAGACAAGGGATTTTCAATTTTTTATATCGGTATTAATACAGGTGCATTATTGGCAACTATTGTAGTTGGTCTTGTTGTTGCCAAATGGGGATGGCATGCAGGATTTGGTCTCGCAGGTGTAGTTATGATCCTTGGGCTCATTAATTACACATATGGTCAAAAGTACTTGAAAAACGTAGGAAATTTTGAACCAGGTAAAGGCGATGATAAGGAAATTTCATATGGAAAACTTTATAAAGACCTTTTCAGTTCACCATTTCAGCTAATCATTAGTTTAGTATTATTTGCTGCGTCGTTAATTGGTTGGTATTTTATGGGATGGGGTTACGGATTGCTTTTCATCTTCTTAACGGCTATTACTTCCTTAATGTTGATGATCTATAAAGAATTAGACACCCAGGTATACAAAGACCGATTTGTGGTGCTGTTGATATCTTTTATAATGGTGATAATTTTTTGGGGGGCGTTCGAGCAGGCAGGAGGTTTGATGAATCTTTATACTGACGATTATACAAGACGTAATTTATTTGGTTGGGAAGTTCCCACTGTAATGTTCCAAAGTTTAAATGCAGGGTTTATAATTCTCTTTGCAACTGGTGTTGCCGCTTTTTGGGCAAAGAGGCAATTGAAAGGAAAGGAGGCGACTTCTTTATTTAAAATGGCGCTGGGTATTATTATTATGGGCTTCGGATTTTTATTTATGGTCTTCGCAGCCATGGAATTGGATAAATCAGGATCGTCTAGTATGATTTGGTTAGTTCTTGCCTATTTGTTTCATACATTAGGAGAACTTTGTATTTCTCCGGTTGCGTTATCATTCATAACAAAATTATCACCAATCAAATATGCCTCGTTAATGATGGGAGTTTATTTCGCGGCAACTGGATTGGGTAATAAGGTTGCCGGAATTGTTGGTGAATCAGCTTCCGATTTTGGAGAGTATGCAGTATTTCTAGGAATATTGGTCTTTACCGTAATTGTTGGTGGGTTATTTATTGCCATTCTAAAACCCTTAAAACGCTTAACGCATGGTGCCGAAGACAATGAACGAGAGATGCATAGTGATGAAACCGAAGGATTCGAATTAGCAGATCACGAATAAATATATACTATGAACGCAAATACAGAGAATTTCTTTAAAGACAAAGTATTAGGACATCCAGCCGGCTTGTTCGTACTCTTTTTCACCGAAATGTGGGAGCGATTTTCCTACTACGGCATGCGTGCCATCCTGGTTATCTTCTTAACCGGAGCAATCATTGGTGATAATCCCGGTTGGGAATGGTCTACGCCTGCTGCTCTTTCGTTATTAGGTACCTACGCTATGCTGGTTTACTTAACGCCCCTACTAGGTGGTTGGTTAGCTGATAACAAGATAGGATATAGAATGGCTGTGGTAATTGGAGCCTTGCTCATGACCATAGGCCATGCCTCCATGGCTATGGAGACCCCTACTTTCTTATATATTGGAATTGCCTTTCTTATTCTGGGGAATGGTTTCTTTAAGCCTAATATGACGTCCATTATATCGAAGATGTATGAAGGCCATGACGAAAAGAAAGACGGGGCCTATAATATCTTTTACATGGGGGTGAATGCAGGTGCGTTTATCGGGATCATGCTATGTGGATGGGTTGGAGAAAAAGTGGGCTGGAGCTACGGTTTTGGTCTGGCAGGAGTATTTATGTTACTGGGGATGCTACAATTCTATTTCGCACAACCTTTATTTGGAAATATAGGTGATAAACCTGAAAAAAATCAGGTGAACCAGGATGCTGTTCGGGATGTAAAAGCCGGGTTAAAGCTTAATCCTTTTCGTCCCCTGGATCTATTTTTGATCGCAGTTTTCACGGTCTCCGCCCTTATTTTTATTATCAATGATCCATTAAGTAAAATAGGGGATATTCAAACGCTTAATTTCGATCTTTTCGGGATGACAGATTCACTGTTCTTTGCCCTCCTGGCTGCCGTTTCTTTTATACTGCTGTTGCTGATCAGGCTTCCCAGATACGTGAAGATCGAACGTGATAAAATGATCGCCTTTGCTATTTTCTGCGTATTTACAGTATTCTTTTGGGCTGCCTTCGAACAAGCAGCCGGTTCCCTGCCATTATATACCAGGGATTTTACAAATAGATTCCTGGAAGGAAATGCGGCAACCGGATTTAAAATAGTAGACCTGGTCGTCACCGTGGTGCCATTGCTTATCATTACCTATGTACTGCTAAGCTTGTTTAGAAAAACATTTAATCGCATAGGTTTATCTAATGTGATCCTTGGTATTAGTTTTATCATCGTTTGGGCGATCGTAATTTTTAAATTATATACCGAATTCCAATCTACAGAAACCGAAGTGCCTGTAACATGGTTTGCTATTCTGAATTCCCTCTTTATTATCATGTTCGCACCCTTATTCACCAAATGGTGGGATAGTAAGTATAATCCGCCGGCATCTGTAAAATACTTCCTCGGGCTCGCACTATTAGGACTTGGTTTTGCCTTTTTGGCTTTCGGAGCGAGAAACGTACCGGCAGGTGCAGATAGTGCCAGTTTGAGCATGGCGTGGCTTGTGTTCGCATATTTGTTTCATACCCTTGGAGAACTCTGCCTATCACCCATGGGATTATCCTATCTCAGTAAATTGATCCCGGCCAGAATGATCGCATTTATGTTCGGGGTATACTACCTGGCAATTGCCATTGGAAATAAATTAGCTCATTACGTTGGAGGCGATATTGAGAAGATCGCACAGGAATACAGCCTGTCTACATTCTTCCTTATTTTCACCTTCATACCTATCGGGCTCGGACTTGTATCGCTTATGCTGCATCCTCTGCTAAAAAGGCTTATGCACGGCGTAAGGTAAAAACAATACTTTCGACAAAAAAACGTTCCTTTATTTGGAACGTTTTTTGTTGCTGTTAGCTTAGAATCAATTTATTTAGAATGAAACACTTAGTACTTTTAGTAGCTCTATTGATCGTTGGAACGGTATCGGCCCAGGAGATCAATTGGATGACCATGAACGAAGCCCTGGAGGCACAAAGCAAGAACCCAAAGAAGATATTGATGGACGTCTATACCACCTGGTGTGGGCCATGTAAACTAATGGATAAAAAGACCTTCGGAAATAAAAAAGTGATCGACTTTGTAAATGAGCACTATTATGCCGTAAAATTTAACGCCGAAGGCACCGAAGAGATCACCTATCAGGATTTTACCTATACCAATCCAAATTATCAACCGGAACGCAAAGGTAGAAACGCAACTCATTTTTTTGCCGATGCCTTGCGGTTACAAGGTTATCCCAGCATTGTATTCTTTAAAGCTAACGGAGACCTTATCCAGGCGATTCCCGGTTACAAGACCCCGCAACAGTTCGAGATCTATCTCAAGATGATCGCCAACGACGACTACGCCGAGATCACTACCATGGAGGCCTGGGAAAACTATCAGAAGAATTTTAAAGGCACGTTCTAGGAGTAGCTTTAAGTTAAGTGTTTCACTACTCCAGGATGAAAGCTCCCCGTTCGCCGGTAAAGTGAAAGGTGAGCTTTCTTTTTTTACAAGTCGCCCGCCATCTGTTTACATACGATCTGTAATTAGATCCGTCTGCTACCAGCAGAGCTGGCTGTAGGCTATCAATGATCCTTTCGAGATGGACTTTAGGATTTCCCCTCAGTACTACTATATCAACCTTCCGGTCATAAGGATAGACCGCGCTGCTGTCTACTATAAGCATAATTTTACCTGTATATGAAATGATATCCGGAATTTTTTCTTCGGAATAAACCTCGCAATCCATCGCGGTCCTGTACGCCCGGATAGGATATGTTTTGCCAAATCGAGTCAAGGTATCTGCTTTCAGAAGTTTTAGTTCTTTACCCTTTCTAATGCCGATCAGGCTATGCCCGGTTTTATGAAATATAGTTAATTGAGAGCTGGTGGCCTGAAACGAATTCAGAAATAAAAGAAACTGGAAAAAAAGTATGCAACACAAGGCGACCTTTACTCTTTTAAAATTTACCGGCCAGCCAAGTGTAAGGACCCCCAGGATAAGTACATATAACCCCACTAACATTAAAAATGGAAAGTGAATATCGGTGACTAAAAAAGACTCTTGCGAGGCGATCCAGTTCACAAATTGATTCAGTAAGCCGATGAGCTTATTGTACAATCCGGCCAACCAATCGGGGAGTATTTCCAGGCTTATGAGGATGATAATTACTATTCCGAAGCAAACCAATAAACTGAGAAAGGGAAGAATAACCAGGTTGGAAAGCAGAAACAGACCGGGAAACTGATTGAAATAATAGATACTCAAGGGAGCCACACCCAACTGGGCGGCAATGCTTACCGTAAATATTCCCCAGATCAACTTGTCCGGAAAGAATCGTGGCGTATACAATTTATATAGTTGGGGTTGAAGCCATAAAATAAAGAACACAGCTGCATAACTCAACTGAAAACCTACGTGAAACAGCCATTTAGGATTCCAGATCAACAGGAAGAAAAGCGAAAGAAATAATGTATTGATCGAATTGGTAGGCCGATTTAGCAATTGTGCCAGGGCGAAAAATGAGAACATGGTTACCGCACGCGTTACCGAAGGTGATAATCCGGTGAGTAAGGCGTATCCCCAAAGTAATAGTACCAAAATCACCAATTGGATCTTCTTCCCATGGGATAACCATCGTAAGGGTTTAAGTACAAACAACAGTAAAAAATAAATGATGCCCACATGTAAACCCGAGACAGCCAGGATATGAATGGCCCCGGCAGCGGCGTAAGACTGGTATAAATCGGGCTGTATATTATTGCGTTTGCCGAGAATCAAGGCCTGAATAATACCCCGTTCCTCGTCACCAAAGACTGGATCATCCAACTTATGGATAAGCTGATCTCTAAGTTTCGAACTATAACTTTTAAATGAAAACCCTTCGGAAGCCACTTTTTGGATTAAGTTAGGCTCCGTTCTTATTTGGTGATATACATCCTGAATTTCAAGGAATGCCGCGTAGTTAAATTGATAAGGGTTCAAAGGAGGTGGTACGGCCGATATTTGTCCTTCAACCCAGATTCTATCCCCAATGGAAAATAATTGACTTGTATCACCCTTCGGCACATAGATAAGTATATTGCCTACCAGGGGTCGTTGGCCGTTGGACAAGACTTTCGCTATATATTTATGGGCGTACGAATTAGGTTTTAAGATCTCCTCTACCCTTACTTCGATGAGTGAGGATTTTTCTTCGGAAATAAAATGACTGAAATGATCTTTTTGGAAGCGTGGGAGCCTTAACTGATAGTTTAATAATCCTAATCCGAAGAAGCACAGGTAGGCCGCAATTCCGAAGTAAACTTTCTGAAACACCTGCCTTCTGGCGATCATCCAGGCACCGAAAAGCGCCAACAAAGCTACCGGCAGGATATAGAACCAATAATGAGTACGGAAAAAATGAGCTGCTGTGATCCCCAGAATAAGGAAGAACGAAAACCGAACGATGGGGAATTTGATAAAATGCATACCGATTGACTGTATAGTTCAACCGGGGAGTAAGAATGAGGTGTATGCTAAGTTAAATCACCCGCCGCACTTCTACAAATGCTTTGTTCCAGTAACCCTCGTCCAGGGAAGAAATAATCACACCTCTCGAGGTGGTGGAATGTATAAATTTTACACTTCCACGCTTCGATTCTACTACAAGACCTACGTGATTGATCACCTTACGGTTCTTATTGGTTCTAAAGAAAACCAGGTCGCCTTCTTCCACCTGGTTTAAATTTATACGCATCCCTTTTTTCGCCATATCGCGGGAGATGCGAGGTAAGGCTATGTTTTCCTGCTTAAAGGAAATATATACTAGTCCGGAGCAATCCATTCCTTTACGTGTTGTTCCTCCAAACTTATATCGGGTACCCACAAAACCTTTCGCGTGATTGACGATCTTGTTAACTTTTTTATTTGAAATAGTGTGGGTGTTTTTGCCAATAACAACGGTATTGGAAGGTTGTCGTGAAGCACCACAAGAGGCAAGGGCTGCCGCTAACAGACAGAGAAGTAGGGCTCTTTTCATGTGAGATTTGGTTTGAATAAAAGTAGAAAAAAAATGCTAAATGCAAAATTTTTACAATTATTCGGACTTTTCGAGGGATGATACGATCGATTGAGCCGTATTATCACTGGCTCCACGCCCCCCTAATTTTTTCTCAAGATCGTAATAATCCAGGAACAGGGTTGCCCGTTTGTACGGATCAAGAATTATAGTGAGTTCGTCCTTTAAGAATTCTGAATTGAATTCTTCCTGTATGAGTTCCCGTACAACCGGTTTGTCCAGGATGAGGTTCACCAATGAAATATATTTTAGTTTGATCACTCTCCTGGCGATCTGGTAGGAGATCCAGCTACCTTTATAACACACCACCTGTGGGACTTTAAACAGCGCTGTTTCCAGGGTAGCTGTTCCGGAGGTAACCAGGGCAGCATAGGAAATACTCAACAGATCGTAGGTTTTATTCAACAAAAGATGAACCTGATCGTTATCGATAAATTGCTCATAGAAACCGGCTTCCACACTGGGTGCACCAGCGATCACGAATTGATAATCCTTAAAGCTTGAAGTTACCGATAGCATCACTCTTAGCATTTTGGCGATCTCCTGTTTCCTGCTTCCAGGTAGCAAAGCAATGATGGGTCTGTCATCCAGCCCGTATTTCTTTCTGAATTCACCCGGATCTACCTGATGGCGTTTGTAGATAGCATCGATAAGCGGATGTCCCACAAAATGTACCGGCATGCTGTGTTTTTTCTCGTAGAACTCCTTTTCAAAAGGGAGGATCACGTACATCTGGTCCACATCGCGTTTTATTTGTTTTATCCTGCCTTCTTTCCAGGCCCAGATCTGTGGAGATATGTAGTAATGTACCGCGATATTTTTAGGTTTAGCCCATTTGGCGATGCGAAGGTTAAAGCCAGGGTAGTCAATTAAAATAAGGGCGTCGGGTTGAAAGGTTTCTATATCTTTTTTGCAAAAAGCAATATTCTTAAATATGGTTCGAAGATTAAAAAGTACTTCCACAAAGCCCATGAAGGCCAGGTCCCTGTAATGCTTTACGAGGTTTGCTCCTGCTTTCTCCATTAGATCACCACCCCAAACACGGAATTGGGCACTTTCGTCTCTTGTACGAATGGCCTTGATCAGGTTGGACCCGTGCAGGTCGCCCGATGCTTCTCCGGCTATGATGTAGTACTTCATTTAGTTGAAATATATGATATATGCGCTTATGGCAGTCAAAAATGTTGCCAATAACACACCGCGCGCTCTGTATTCCCTGTTAATACGTAAAAAACCAAAAAACACTGCCAAATTTGGTAAGGCACCCAGCGTAATGATCATCCAGAGACTGTCTGTGCGTCTGTAGAATGAGAAGGTTTCTGCAAAACTAAAATCCTTAATTAGGGATATAATAAAAATACAAAGCACGATCCCCAGCGCATTGGCCAGTATCCCGCTAATAAAACCTATGCCGATCTCTTTTTTCATTTCAGATCCCAGGAGTTAATATCTTTAATTGCATGGTGAGCGGTTAGATCGAACTGTACCGGAACTACAGACACATAACCATTATCCAGAGCCCATTCGTCTGTGTCTTCTCCCTGGTCCTCATTCACAAATTCACCGGTTAGCCAGTAATAGTCCCTTCCCAACGGATTTACCCGCTTGTCGAAATTCTCTACCCAATGTGCATTTGCCTGCCTGCAAACTTTTATGCCTTTTAGTTTATTTTCGGGAAGTTTGGGGAAATTCACATTGAGTACTACGCCTTCCGGAGTTCCATTTTCGAGTGCCTGAATGGCGATCTGCTTCACATATTTTCGAACCGGATCGAAATTGGCCTCCAGCGAATAATCCAGCAATGAAAATCCTATGGAAGGGATTCCTTGGGTTCCCGCCTCTACGGCCGCACTCATGGTTCCGCTGTAAATTACATTAATAGAAGAATTACTTCCATGATTGATTCCGCTTACACATAGATCGGGCTTGCGTTTTAATATCTCATTCACTGCCAGCTTTACACAATCTGCCGGAGTTCCGCTACAGCTATACTCAACTTGCGGGGCGTCTTTATCCACCACTACCTTATCAACGAATAGCGTGTCGTTCACGGTGATGGCGTGCCCCATCCCGCTCTGTGGTGAGTCCGGGGCAACAACGCAAACATCGCCAAGGGTATTCATTTCCTCAATGAGGGTTCTAATCCCAGGGGCGGTTATCCCATCGTCATTAGTCACTAAAATAAGGGGCCTTTTATGCTTCATACCTTGGGTTTTGCATAGCAAAAATACACATTTTACGCACCATTCAGTAATTAGTTTGTTTAACAAAAAATTAGTATCATTATAGACCCTTGGCACGGTTTTTTATATATTTTAGAAGATTGAAAAAATGATGATAGCTATGCGATTAATGAAAAAGAATTTTAAAGTATTATTCCTTGCAGTATTTGTAGCCGCCGCTTCCTGCAGTTTTACAACCAAAGAATTTAACGATCCGGATAAAGATAAACTCCTAATAGATCTTATTACTTATGTTCTTCAGAAAGGACATTACGATCCCGCCGAGATGGACGACACCTTCTCTGAAGCGGTTTATGACGATTTTATAGATGCTATGGATCCGCTTAAGCGGTATTTCCTGGCATCGGATATAGAGGAATTTAGTGTTTACAAAACCAAGATCGATGATCAGATAAAGGAAAAGGACCTAACCTTTTTCAATTTGGTATATACCCGTTATAACGACAGATTGGAAGAAGCCAAGAAGCTTTATGAAGATGTACTAAGTCATCCGTTCGATTATACCCAGGATGAGATCATCAATGTAGATTACGATAATCTGGAGTACGCCAATTCGAAAAAGGAACTAAAAGAACGTTGGAGACAACAATTAAAATTCACCAGCTTAAGCTCCTATTACGATGTGGTGGAGGATGATAAGTCCAAGGTTGAAAATGAAGAAGGCTATACCGCCATGACTCCTACCGAGCTTGAAGTAAAAGCCAGGGACCTCACCCGTACCTCCCTAAAGGAATACTTCGAGTTTACAGATGATCTTCAAAGGAAGGATTACTTTGCTGTATTCCTTACTACTGTGGTTGAAGAATTCGATCCGCACACCAATTATTTTGCGCCACCGGACAGAGATCGTTTCGATCTTAGAATGAGTGGGAAGCTTGAAGGTATTGGTGCACGACTTCAGAAAAAAAATGACTATATCAATGTGGTAGAGATCATTAGTGGTGGCCCGGCCTGGCGTGGTGAACACATCGAGGTTGGTGATATCATCATGAAGGTTAAACAGGCCGATGAAGAAGAAGCAGTTAGCGTGGTGGGTATGCGAATAGATGATGCTGTGAAGCTTATTAAAGGTCCGAAAGGAACCAAAGTCACCCTTACGGTAAAGCGAGTGGATGGCACCATAGAGGAAGAAACCATAACCCGTGATGTGGTAGAACTGGAAGAAACCTATGCCAAGTCTACCGTGATAGAAAAAGAAGACAAGAAATTCGGGCTAATCAACCTGCCGCAGTTCTATTTCGATATGACCGATTATAAGAAGCGCAATGCAGCCAGCGACGTAAAGGACGAGATCCTGAGGTTAAAGGAAGAAGGTGTTGAAGGACTGGTACTCGACCTACGTGATAACGGAGGTGGATCTTTACGTACAGCAGTAGATATTGCAGGTCTCTTTATAAAAGATGGCCCAGTTGTACAAGTTGCATCCACCGGACAGAAGAAAGAAGTGTTGAAAGACAGGGACGACGAAATTGTTTGGGATGGCCCACTTGTGATCCTGGTAAACGAATTATCTGCTTCTGCTTCCGAAATTCTGGCGGCAGCCATGCAGGATTATAAGCGTGCGATCATTATAGGTAGTAAGCAGACCTATGGTAAGGGTACAGTTCAGAATTTGATCGATCTTAACCAGTGGTTACGTAAAAATGATCTTGGAGACATGGGCGCGTTAAAATTAACCACT
>QQUG01000229.1 GCA_008501705.1 Flavobacterium sp. | reverse complement strand
TAAAGTATCCTGTAAGTATTGTTTCATTTTGATCATTTATGTCCAGTGCCCAGACGAAATCGCGATTAGGCCCACCAAATGAACGAGCCCAATTGTAGGTCCCGTCAAGATCGAAACAAAGGAGAAAGCCATCCGAACCTCCATGGCTTGTTTTATCATCTGTGTTTGATCCCGGGTCAAAATCCACAGTTTCCTGGAATCTGCCACCAACCAATACTTTGTTGGTATTGTCTAAAGCAATAGAGGTTCCATAATCGAATGCGGGGCCACCTATTACATGAAACCAGAGGGTTTGTCCGGTGGTGTTGATCTTAGTTACATAAATATCCGAGAGGAAGGTTGTGTTTTGTCGTGTATCGGGTGTAGGTAAATAGTTATTGTATCGGCCTGTTAAATAAATAGCATCTAAGGAATCGATAACCATATCTGCAGCATAATCAGACTCAATACTCCCAAAGTTGAGCGCCCATAACAAATTACCTTCCGAACTAAGTTTAACCACAAAAACATCTTGATCACCATTCGAACTGAGTAAGGTTGATCCCGGTCCCGGATCAAAATCTACTGTCCCTTCAAAAAAACCACTTATCAAGATATTATTGGCCGAATCAACAACTACATTAGACGCAGATTCGTAGGCACCACTTCCGAAAGAAATAGCCCAAATTAATTGGCCGGAGGGGTCCAGCTTTTGTACAAAAACATCAGCCAGGCCACTGGAAGTAAGATTGAATGTCCCCGGTCCTGGATCGAAGTCTACTACATCATAGAAAGACCCTGTCACCAATATGTTCTCCTCAGAATCTAAATAGATCATTGATCCCGAATCAATATTCGTTCCTCCTTCGGCAAGTGCCCATTCAATATTTTGTGCGTTTCCGTATGTGAATGAAAGAATAATAAATAAAATTATTCGACTATTTCCTAACATGACTTAATAATTATAATTCAACAATAGTTTCTTCAATTACAAAGTCTGTTATATCTATAATGGTTGCGTCTCAAAACAAAAAAACCTCCCGAGGGAGGCTTTTTCTTACTTACTTATGACGTAACTCGATGAGCAGCAAATTCACTTCCAGCAGTGCTTTGGTATACATCTGGCTGAATGCAGTAAAATGTTTCTTAGCTTCTTCGATACCTTCTTTTTTAATGATATGGCTCTCGATCTGCTGCAAATGGTGCCCGTGAACGGTCATGCCCAGATTCATAAAACTGGATTTCATTTTATGGGCCAGGGAACTAGCTCTTGGATAGTATTCCCTTTCTATACAGGTACGTAAACTCTTATAATCTTCTGGAGTGGTCTGGATGAATACTTCCAGTAGGGAAGAGATGAATTCTTCGTCATTATCGAAGGTTTCCTTTAATAGATTCATATCCACACTACGACTCTCCTTTACATTTTCTTCTGAAGTGGATAATACTATTTCCGACTGTAACTGGGGTTCGAATTCTTCGTCGGAGATCAACCAGAACAACACCTCTTTCACAGCTTCTTCGCTCAAGGGTTTAGTGAGGTAGAAATCTATTCCTGCTTTAATGGCACTTTTACGCGCTTCCGGGAATACGTCTGCCGAACAGGCCACAATAGGTACTTTTTTGATAGCATCCTTGTTCGATTTACGTATGGTCGAGATCGCCTCTATACCATTCATAACCGGCATATGCATATCCATAAGTATAAGATCGTAATTAGATCGGTCCTGTTCAAATATCTCTACTGCTTCCTGACCATTCTCGGCTATATCAACACTCACATTCAGGTTGTTGAGCAGTTGCCTGATATAGAATTGATTCATTTTATTGTCTTCAGCCACCAGTACTTTCAAGCCTTCCAGTTTTTTATCCTGCCTTACATAGGTCTTGATCGAGTCGTTTAAACTCTTTAGATTACTGCGCTTGAATGGAAGAACAAATTCAAACTCCGAGCCTTCATTAACCACACTGGTAGCATTGAAATCACCATTCTGAAGATTGATAAGCTCCTTGGTTATGGCAAGTCCGAGACCGGTTCCGGCAATTTCCGAATCCTCTCTGTTCTCTACCTGGAAGAAACTATCGAAGATCCTGTTGAGGTTTTCTTTCGAAATTCCTATTCCTGTATCTTTCACCTTGAATTGCAGTTTTATTTCATTTTCATATTCGGCCAGTAATTTCACCGCAATACTAACCTGTCCCTTTTTCGTAAACTTGATGGCGTTTCCAATAAGATTGGTGAGGATCTGGTTGAGACGGTATTGATCACCAATCACAATATCAGGGATATGCTCATCCATTTCTGAAATAAGCTCAAGCCCTTTCTCACGTGCCTTTATTTCGAATCCATCTGAAAGATTCTCAACCACCTTTCGTAAATTAAAATCGATGGACTGCAGCGTGAGTTTCCCGGCTTCAATTTTTGAGAAATCCAGGATGTCATTTACAATGGAAAGGAGGTTTTTCGCTGAAAAATCGATTCCTTCAATATTCTTGCGCAGGGTTGTATTTTCTTCGGTAGCTCCTTTTTTAATGATCTCGGAAAGCCCGAGGATCACGTTAAGAGGCGTTCTAATTTCATGACTCATATTAGAGAGAAAGGTAGACTTTGCCTTCGCCGTACGTTCTGCATTCACTTTTGCTTCACGAATGGCCTCCATCATGTGTTTTTTATGACTGATATTCTTCAGAAAAACGCTGTAAGTTGGCTTGTCGCTTGTATAATTATTGGTAATAGAGATCTCATAATCATCGTGCTTACCATCCTTATTAGAAATAATGGTCTCGACGCGTTTTCCAAGGATCACACTGGGAATTGAAGAATCCACCCTGTTAATATCCTGGGAGAGTCCGCGGTTAATTTCCTGAGGTAAAAATTCCCTTAGATTGTGTTGGTCTAAATTAGAAGGGCTCAGCCCCAGAATTTGCATTGCGGTATTATTACACTGTATAATACGCAGGCAATCATCTGTTAAAAGAAATCCGTCCAGGATATTCTCAAGGATAGCCTTGTATTGAGAAACGTTTATTTGATTTGGATCGTCCTGTTCATTTTTATCTTTTACTGCGATAAGTTTTCTAACCGGAGTTCCTTCGGGTTTGTGTTGGTCGCTCGGAATTAGATCGTTAACGATCTTCAGAGCTTTTAGTGGTTCGTATATTTTACTGAAAGTGGTATAACTATCATAATAGTAGTTTTCAATATCCTTGGAACCAACCACTTCAGCAAGTTTCCAATATATCTCAAGAGAGGCGTCCTTAAGTTTGCGTAAAAGGTTGATCCGTTCAACTATATTGATTTCGTATGTATCCGGAAATTGAATGCTACATCGCTCGAACCATTCTTTTACCAGTTCATTTTTACTGTTATCTCTTAAAATTCGTTTTAGTACATATTTCAGAAAGAGACGCGACAGATGAACACCCTGGTTTTGGTCATTTTCTAGTAATAATTTAAATGCAACTGTGTTGAGGATCTCGGGGAATTTACCATAGGTATCCAACCGTAATTGTTCTCGGGAGGAAATATATCTTGGATCTTTATCAATAAGGTATTCTTCTAATTTTAAATAGAATTGTGCTAACTGCAGATCGGCGAAGAACGGATCTTCATCAAATTCCAATTCAGTTAATAGCGAATTTAATTCGGTGAGGTGTATTGAGTTAGAGGCGAGATCGTAAAGATAAGTAAGTACATGTCTCCTGGGATCTTTGCATACCTTCTTACGTACTTCCTTTGCCTCGTTCTTAACGAAAAGACGATTTATAAGAGTGTTCATTTGGGGGCTTCTTATATCGAAGGAAAATTCCTTCAAAAGCCAATGTAGTATATTCTTACAAAAATCCTAACACGATTCGATGTAATGCAAAAAAATCCCTATGAATGGGTGTTTTGTCTATAAAATATGGGAAAGTAAATTACTATTTTAGGTGAAATATTCTAAAAGATAGATGATTATACAAATAAAAAGCCAGCTGTTTTCAGCTGGCTTTTTATAAATTGAGATTTAAAATTAATCTCTTTTCTTGTTATCCCGGTTGCGGTTATCTCGTCCCCGGTTGTTGTTATCTCTACGTGGAGGTCTTTCCTTATAACCTTCCGGCTTAGGTAGTAACGCTTTACGTGAAACTTTTTCTTTGCGGGTTCTCGAATCGATTCCGAAGTATTTAACATCGAATACATCACCCATGTTCACTACATCGGTTACATTCTCTGTTCGTTCCCAGGCTAATTCAGATACGTGAAGTAATACTTCATTTCCGGGAGCATCTATGTATTCTACAACGGCTCCGAAATCGAGTATCTTGATAACTTTCACTTCGTATACACTACCCACTTCCGGCTTGAAGGTAATAGAGTCGATCTTCGCGAGTACGGCATCAATTCCTGCCTGGTCAGTTCCGAGGATCTCTACAATGCCTTCTTCCGTCACCGGATCTTCATTGATCACGATGGTAGTTTTGGTTTCTTTCTGAAGCTCCTGAATCACTTTTCCACCGGGGCCAATAAGTGCTCCGATAAATTCGTTTGGAATCGTGGTAGTGACCATCTTAGGTGCATGTGGTTTCACATCCGGATTTGGTTGAGCGATGGTCTCTGTTAACTTGTTCAGGATATGTAAACGTCCATCACGTGCTTGCTTCAATGCATTGATCAGGATCTCATAGCTTAAACCTTTTATCTTGATGTCCATCTGGCAGGCGGTAATACCATCGGCCGTACCGGTAACTTTAAAGTCCATATCGCCCAAGTGGTCTTCATCACCTAAAATATCGGAAAGAACGGCATATTTACCAGATTCTGCATCAGAAATAAGTCCCATTGCAATCCCAGATACTGGTTTTTTAAGTTGAACACCGGCATCCATCAGTGCCACGGTGCCGCTACAAACGGTTGCCATGGAAAAAGAACCGTTAGATTCTAAAACTTCACTTACTACACGAACCGTATACGGGCAATCTTCCGGGATCATTCCCTTTAGTGCACGTTGTGCCAGGTTTCCATGACCGATCTCTCTACGGGATGTTCCACGAATAGGTCTTGCTTCACCAGTGGAGAAAGGAGGGAAGTTATAATGTAGGTAGAATGTTTCTTCTCCTTCAAAGGATGGCATATCGATCTGGTTGGCCTCTCTTGATGTTCCAAGTGTTACCGTAGCAAGTGCCTGTGTCTCACCTCGGGTGAATATCGCAGATCCGTGCGTGGATGGTAAATAATCCACTTCACACCAAATAGGTCGTACCTGGTCAGATTTTCTTCCGTCCAGTCTTAATCCTTCGTTGAGTGTAAGGTCGCGAATGGCTTCTTTTTCCGCTTTGCGGTAATATTTCTTAACCATATCTCCAACCTCTTCCAGTTCCTCTTCGGTAAAGGATTCGAGTATTTCATCTTTTATCGCTGCAAATGCTTCGCTGCGCTCATGTTTTGCAGATCCTGCCTTTGCTATGGCATAGACTTTATCGTAGGCCATGTCGTGAACTTTCTTTTCAAGTTCTTCATCTTCAGGTTCTCCATCGTATTCACGAACTTCTTTTCGTCCGGCAGCTTCGGCCAGTTTCATTTGAGCATCAATCTGAACCTTGATGGCTTCATGGGCAAATTCTATTGCCTCAACCATTTCTTCTTCCGAGATCTCTTTCATCTCTCCTTCAACCATCATAACCGAGTCTGCAGAAGCTCCAATTACCATATCAAGATCTGATACTTCCAGCTGTTCGCGAGTTGGGTTGATGATCAATTTTCCCTCAACACGACCTACGCGTACTTCCGAAATGGCACATTCGAAAGGAAAATCGGATAACTGAATAGCAGCAGAAGCGGCCAATCCAGCCATGGCATCAGGCATTACATTTTCGTCGTGAGACATGAGTTGGATCATAACCTGAGTCTCCGCATGGTAATCTTTTGGGAATAGCGGTCTAAGCACACGGTCTACCAAACGCATGGTAAGGATCTCTCCGTCACTGGGACGCGCCTCTCTTTTAAAGAAACCGCCCGGGTATCGACCAGAGGCAGCAAATTTCTCGCGATAATCCACTGTTAAGGGTAGAAAATCTAAATCACTTTGTTTATAATTCGATACTACCGTACATAGTAGCATACAATTTCCGGATTGAACCACTACAGAACCATGGGCCTGCTTTGCCAGTTTACCGGTTTCGATGGATATTTCTCTTCCATCTCCAAGGTCTATGACCTCTTTAAATACATTAGGTATCATTATTTAATTGTTTTTCTAGAGTGCTATACATCCAAGAGGGATAGCACGATTAATTTGGTCAGCGACCGGTCTTCGGTCGTAAGTTGTGTTGTTGTGTGGTTGACCAATGAAAAACCTAAGGGTAGCTTTTCTTATATGTTCAGAATTTCTTCCGAAAAATATAAAAAGGGACACCAAAGCATCCCTTTTTTTATTACTTACGTAATCCTAGTTCTTTTACGATCGCACGGTAGCGCAAGATATCCTTCTTCATTAAGTAATCAAGCAGCGCTCTACGCTTTCCTACCAGTTTTACCAATGAACGCTCACTGTTATAATCCTTGTGATTCGCTTTCAGGTGTTTGGTTAGGTGATCGATACGGTGTGTGAACAATGCGATCTGCCCTTCTGCAGAACCGGTATCGTTCTCCGACTTACCGTGTTTTTTAAAAATGTTTTTCTTTACTTCTGGTGTTAAATACATGCCAATATTATTTAAATGATTTTTATGTATATGATGACCTCTTTGATCTATCAGCCTGCAAAATTACGAAAACTGTCGATAATATTATCAATTTTCTTGTGTTTTTATATATTTTACATACTTAATTAAACCTTTAAACGTTAAAGAAGTCTTAACAACAATAACTTAAAACACTATTCGAATGAAAACTTATGTAAAGAAAACTGCCCTAATTTCTTTTGTTGCTGCGGGATTATTGCTATTTAGTTGTAGCAACAACGACGAAAGCGGCGATGATGGTTCGGTTAACTTTTCTGCTGAAAATACAGCCCGTGCCGCCCAAGCGGATAACGTGGTGGAAGGATCTTTTAATATAATGGAAAGCGGCTATGTGGAAGTGGAAGAAGGAAGAAGTAACAATGTTTCACTTTTTCCAAATTGTACCGAGATCGTGATCAATCCCGATGGAAATGGAGGAGGAACTATTCTCCTGGATTTCGGGGATGGATGCCAGTTAAACAATGGTGCCCAGGTTACGGGTAGTATACTATTGGAATATGGCCCCATAGATGGTGGATCCAGAACCATTAATTATACCTATCAAAGCTTTACCTATAATAACAACGCTGTAACAGGAGGTGGCGTGATCGTGCGAACGATTGCCAATACTAACGGCAATCCACAATCTACAGCTACCGAAAATATTACAGTGAGTTTCCCCGGAACCGAAATAACTGCCACCCGAGAAGGAACGCGAACTATCGAATGGGTAGAAGGTGTTGGAAGCGGTACCTGGGCAGACAATGTTTTCCATATCACCGGGAATTGGGATACAGTTTTTACTAACGGATTTAGCCGTAGTGGAGAAGTAACTGAAAGGCTGGTTAGAAAATTAGCTTGTATCTATCTGGTAAGTGGCGTTCTTGAAATACAACAGGAAGGGTTCACCGGAGCGATCGATTGGGGAGATGGTAGTTGCGACAACCAGGCGACCCTGATCATTAACGGACAGGAATATCCTATTTTACTATAAACATATTATCATTATAAAAAGCCGCTCAATTGAGCGGCTTTTTTTTGTAAATAATTGATATTCAGTAAAGTAAATGTAAAAAAAATCAAAGTTTGTTTAAACTTTATGCTTGAAATTCAGTCAAAATGATACTAACTTTTAAATACTTGTATCATGAAAAAAAATCTATTTATTTCAGTTTTAAGTTTGTTTGTATTAAGTATCGTATTTACATCCTGTAGTAAGGATGAAACTGCAGATACCGACACCAGCAACAGTGCAGATCTCGTCTTTGTGGAAGAGTCCAAACAAGTCTCACAGGCCGATGCCACTACCGATGGCGTGGTGAATATGCTCGAAACAGCCTATGCCGAGATCGAAGAAAATGCCGGACGTTCCAACAGTCTGTTTCCGGATTGTGTTACCATTACAATTAGTTCGGAGAATGGAGTGACCTTTGTTACCCTGGATTTCGGATTTGGCTGCACCCTCCAAAATGGCGCAGTTGTTTCGGGAATAGTGAATATTACTTATGGCCCGATCCAGAATGGAACCAGAACCATTACCTATACACTGGAAAACTTTAAGTGGAATGATATTGACGTTGCCGGCGGGGCGACTATTTTCAGAGAGCTTAACAACGCCAATGGAAATCCACAGTCTACGGTCCATGTCGATCTGCAGCTAAGTTTTCCTGGCGGGCTTGTCCTTCAGAAAGATGGCACCAGAGTACGCGAATGGATAGAAGGGTTCCACAGTGGTTCATGGATGGATAACGTATGGCTTGTAACCGGGAACAGGGAAGTGGTTTCCAATACCGGATATACACATTACGGAATTGTTACGGAAGCCTTAAGAAGAGAGGCAACCTGTCCTCATTTTGTTAGCGGAATTATAGAGATAACAAGGAACGGGAATCAAGGTACCCTGGACTTTGGAGATGGCAGCTGCGACAACATTGCGATCCTTACGGTTAATGGTGTAGAATATACTATTTATCTTGATTAAGCATGTATAAACAAAAAGCCGCTCTGATGAGCGGCTTTTTTTATGCTGTTTTTTCGCGTAGTGGTCTGTTTAAGACCAGGTCCAGATATAGATTGATCGATCTTTTAAGGTCCTTGCGGTGTGTAATAAAGTCCAGAAAACCGTGCTCTTGTAAAAATTCGGCGGTCTGGAATCCTTCAGGAAGTTCCTTCCCAGTTGTATCTCTAACCACCCTTGGGCCCGCAAACCCAATTAAAGCGCCGGGCTCACTTATATTAATATCACCCAACATAGCGAAAGATGCAGTCGTTCCCCCGGTGGTAGGATCTGTACATAACGAAATATATGGGATCTTCTCCTTGGCGAGTTGCGCAAGTTTTGCACTGGTTTTAGCAAGTTGCATAAGAGATAATGCAGCTTCCATCATTCGTGCTCCACCACTTTTCGAAATAATCAATAAGGGTAAGTTATGTTTTAGTGAGTAGTCTGCAGCTCTTGCGATCTTCTCACCAACAACACTACCCATGGATCCTCCAATAAAGCTGAAATCCATACAGGCTATCACTAGTTCTTCACCCATAGATTTGCCTACGGCAGTGCGAACTGCGTCTTTTAGGCCGGTTTTATCCTGCGCATCTTTCAGCCTGTCAACATATTTTTTCTTGTCTATAAAATTTAGCGGATCCTTGGAAGAGAGCCCTTTGTCCAGCTCTTTAAATTCGTTGTCATCGAAGAGAATTTCGAAATATTCTTTACTGCCAATCCGTACGTGATAACCGTCTTCCGGGCTCACATAATAGTTCTTTTCTAACTCTTCCGAATCTACGATCTTCCCGGTAGGAGATTTGTACCACAGCCCTTTCGGGACGTCCTTTTTCTCTTCAGTAGGGGTTTGAATCCCTTTTTTTGTTCTTTTAAACCAAGCCATATAGGAGGAGTTTATGGTGTGTTATAAAGTATTAACGTTGTTCAGGTCTTCAAATGCCTTGATCAAACGCTTTTTAAAGGTTAGTTCCCCTTCTCTTAGCCATTTACGGGGGTCGTAGTATTTTTTATTCGGGATATCGTCACCTTCGGGATTTCCTATTTGGGTTTTCAGGTACCCGATGTTAGTCACCATATAATCCCGTATTCCTTCGTTGAATGCAAATTGCAGGTCGGTATCAATATTCATTTTTACCACTCCATAACCTATGGCTTCTCGTATTTCACCTACTGTGGACCCACTTCCACCATGAAAAACAAAATCGATGGGGTTATGTCCGGTTCCATATTTTTTCTGAACATACTCCTGAGAGTTTTTCAGTATAACAGGCGTTAGCTGCACATTTCCGGGCTTATAAACACCATGCACATTTCCGAAGGCAGCGGCCACAGTAAAGCGATCGCTCACTTTCATCAGTTCTTCGTACGCATATGCCACTTCTTCCGGTTGGGTATAAAGTCGGGACGAATCAACATCGGTATTATCTACGCCATCTTCTTCACCACCGGTAATACCAAGTTCTATCTCCAGTGTCATATCCAATTTGCTCATCCTTTCAAGATAACGTTTACATATCTCGATGTTCTCTTCTATTGGTTCTTCCGAAAGGTCCAGCATGTGGGAACTGTAAAGTGATTTCCCGTGTTCCTTATAGAACTTTTCACCTGCGTCCAGCATTCCGTCCACCCATGGTAGCAATTTCTTGGCACAGTGGTCTGTGTGCATAATAACCGTTGCGCCATAGACCTTAGCCATTTCATGCACGTGTTTTGCTCCCGCAACAGCACCGGCTATAGCAGCTTTCTGTGCGTCGTTAGGCAAACCTTTACCCGCGTTGAAGTGGGCTCCTCCGTTGGAAAATTGTATGATTACCGGACTATTAAGCTCGGCAGCAGTTTCCATCACTGTATTCATGCTATTGCTTCCAATTACATTTACAGCAGGCATAGCAAAGCCTTTTTCTTTGGCATATTGATGTATTTTCTGAACTTCCGATCCGGTGGCAACCCCGGGCTTTATATTATGACTCATAGATTGGCTGATTAGATTAGCAAAAATAACAAATTTTAACGGTTTAGAACGGATAGTTAATACCTATGTTATAGACAATATTTGCGAAGTTGTATTCCTTAAACCATCGCTCTCCCTCCGGTAAAGCAGGATTGTAGGTCTTAAAACCACCATCAAACCTTAAAACAAAAAACCCGAAATCGTAGCGAAGGCCCATTCCGGTGGCAATAGCTAACTCTTTTAGGTCGCCAATACCCGTAAAACGGGAGGCTTCATCCTCTACATTATCCAATGCATTCCAGATATTTCCTGCATCAATGAAAAATGCGCCTTTAAAGTCGCCCAGTATGGTGTAGCGATATTCGGCATTTAAAGCGATCTTAAAGTTAGCTTCATTGAACTCATCGGCACTACCACTACTTCCGGGGCCAAGATCATAGGCACGCCAGCCCCTGTTGTCATTCGCTCCACCGGCGAAATAACTTCGAGTGAATGGAATACTGTTGCTGTTGCCATACGGGATAGCGATACCGCCAAATGCCCGAACGGCTATAATGTTTCCATCATTCAATTCCCAGTGCTTGATATAATCGGCTTCAAATTTTACATATTGTGAAAAGGCTACGCCAAAAGCCCGATAGCTGCCATTGGCATTTTTTTCAAGTCCGGCCAGTCGTGAGAAACCCGAAAGGAAATTTCCTGCAGTCTCTATTTTCCATCTAAAACGGGTAAACGTATTATCGAAGATATTTTCCCGGGTATCTCGAAGCCATTGGAAATTAGTAGCAAAGATCAGGTTGTTTTCGGTCAATCTATCCTTACGTTCATTAATGTTGTTGGCAGTTTCGGTGTTCTCTGCAGTAGTTCCCAGATCGTTATTCTCTATATCGATTAGGAAATTATCGGCTCCTTCGGGAATTATAAGATTTATATCACCGCCCTCATCGATAGTATAATAGGAAGGATCGATAGTCCCCGGGTTTGTCGATTCAATGTCGCTGGCTATCTCATTTAATATTTCGTACGAATTTTTGTAGATATTGAAATAATTATCTGTGTTCAGGTTACGCACATACTGCACATTGGCAAGTTCGAATGTATAGGTCTTTATATTTGATGGCTTCCAGCGATAATTAAAGATCCCGTTAAAATTTTGCCGGTCAAGCCCTATATTGTTTTGCGCATTGATCCCCAGGCTGATACCGGTTGTGGGCGACATGTATTTTTTTATCACCCCTTCAGTATTAATTGGAAATAATATTCTTGGAATGGTTAGTTTAGCATCGGCTCCTATATCTGAAATATTAAAGAATTTACTATCACTATCGGCAGCATCCTTAGACGAACCTACGCTACCTCGTGCCGATAATCCAAGGGTTTCTGCTCCCCTAAAAACATTTCGAGTTAAGAATGTCGTACTAAATCCAATTCCAAAATCCTGAATAGGAGAGGGTATTGGGATCACGTCGAAATCCACCTGCAGGGTGTATTTTTTTCTGGGCGTGAGCAGAATGGTAGCAATGAGTCCGGTGCCGGTGGTATCTGTCGGGTCTTCCTGGTAACTAATATTCGGGTATTTAAAAATACTTAGATCGGCTATCTGGTTATAGGTTAAAGTACGGTCTATATCCTTAAAGATCGTATTTGGTGTAATGGAGATGGCGTCGGTGATCGCTTTGGGCCGGAACTTCAGTGGTTCATAACTATAAAGTTTATAGCCTTTGTGCTGAACCGAATCCTGCAGGGCCTTTTTCTGGTTGGCAAAGGAATAGTCTGTCACCACCCGAACTTCATTTACCTTGTGTACCTTAAAAGGCTCGGTATAGGTGCTGTCCTCTATCCGGTAACGACGGTCCGGAATAATATAAGTTATATTGGCCTTATGGCCGGTATTCACGGTATCGGCTTCAAAAGTTATATAGTCCTGATCAAAATAATATAGCCCGGAATTTCTAAATTGAATAGTGAGTCGGTCGCGTTCATTATTAAAATCGTTATTCGCAAACTGTTTCCCGGATTCTATAAACGAATTGTCTTTATATAATGTGAAAAGTGAATCCACAACAGGCGAACTTATCTGCCGGCTAATCGAGTCTATAATATAGGGTTTGTGCAATTTGAGCGAATACTCCACCTTCGCACGTTTCTCCTTATTTTCATTAGGGATCACTTTGTATTCACCTTCGGTATTGAACCAACCAAAACTGGAATAGTAATTTTTTAGCCGGGTCAGGGATTTGTTGGTTTTAGCTTCATCGACCACCACAGGTTGAGAACCGGTTCTTTCAAACCATTTATTTATTCCAATGTAACTGTTCTTGAGTTCTACCACTTGTTTCTCCGACAGGAATTTAACGAGTCGCTCTTCTCTTTTAGGCTTTTTATGCAGCCACTTCTGAAAGGTGGAATCGGGTTTTGGATCGGCTATATTATATACGAAAATGCCGAAGGGAATTCCCAAAAGCCTGGGGTTAGGCCGTTGCACGATCTGGCTCAATACTTTTTCATCCTTCACCTGAACACTATCTACCAACACCTTGTTCTCTGTGAGTAAATATTCGTCGTCTCCAACCCGTTTAACTGCATTACAGGAGTAGAATAGTACTATAAATCCTGAAATTAATGATATTTTTGTGAGGGTTTTAATCAAGCGTTAGGGTTTACCAGCAATTCAAAAATACTATATTTTGATCACTAAAAGTGAAATAAAGTTAATAACGGGATTACAGCAAAAAAAGTACCGTGATAAATACGGATTATTCGTTGCTGAAGGGCCTAAGGTAATATCAGAATTGATCCTAAGTGGTATGATTCCTGAAATGTTTTTTGCTTCGGAAGCGCTATCGATAGACGGAACGTCTGCCGTATTGATTTCGCCCAGAGAATTACAAAAGATATCCATGCTAAAAACCGCCAATAACTCGCTGGCGGTTTTTAAAATTCCGAAAACATTACCCATTCAAACTCGTGGATTGATCGTGGCGCTGGATGCTATTAGAGATCCCGGGAACCTGGGAACCATCATCAGGCTATGCGATTGGTTTGGCGTTTCTCAGTTGGTTTGTTCTCAAGATACGGTAGATCGTTATAACCCAAAGGTTGTTCAGGCCTCCATGGGTTCTATTGCCAGGGTTCAGCTGAATTATACCAACCTCAACGAATTTATTCAACAAAGCGAACTAGATGTATTTGGCGCTGATATGAAAGGGGAAACCGTCTACGAATGCGAATTACCTTCCGAAGGAATCTTAATAATGGGCAACGAGGCCAATGGCATCTCTTCTACTTTAGAGCAACTTCTGGATCATCGTATTACTATTCCCCGCTTCGGAGATCTTCAGGCTACTGAAAGTCTAAATGTAGCAACCGCTACCGGGATCTTGCTAAGTGAATTCCGAAGGTCTACTGAAAAGTGAAATTTACAAATATCCCACGAGTAGCCATTTTAGTAACATTACCGGTCCAAGGACTATTTGGGTCATCGTCCCTTACTAGTTCATCACTCATCGCAAATACACCGCGAATGGAAGGTGTGAACTTAAAGAAATAAAGGTAGAGATCGATCCCAAACCCTAACTCGTAATAACTAGTCGTTTTAGTGGTACGAAACTGCCCCTGGAAATTATCTTCGGGGTTATCTTCATTACTGGAAAGGTTAAATGATGTGGAGATTCCCGCAACTATAAAAGGTTTGATGTTGTTTAATCGCTTGGTGGATAACTTGAGTAGGAGAGGTACATGAATATAAGTAGACTTAACCTCTCTCAGGAAATCTTTCTCCTCTTCAAAATTAGGGAACATCAGGTTTCGTTGGGTGTAATATAAACCCGGTTCCAGACGCAGGTTCATATATTGATTGATGCGCATATCACCAATGAGCCCTACATTGAATCCGGACTGGGCTTCCACAAGAATATCGGTATTGTCGTCCATGAACTGGTTTTCATACTCAAACTTGAAATCGTAACTGTTAAAACCGAGAAAGTAACCCCAGGTAAGGAATCGTTGATCGAAGTTTTCCAGATTTGCCAGTCTTTCTCTGCTAAATAGCTGCGCATTAGCACTTTGTGCAAATAAAAGAACGGCTAAGACTATTAATAATTTCTTCATAGTTATTTCGTAGCGCTATAAATGGTAGCCACACCAAAGGTTTGAGGCATATTTTCCACCTCTATAAACCCAATTTTCTTTAAAATATTGTTGAGTGCTTTCCCGTGCGGAAATACTGATGCACTTTCAGAAAGATAATTATATGCGACCTTGTCCTTAGAGAAGATCTTGCCTATTACTGGCATGATCCCCCGGGTATAAACAAAGTACCCCTGCTTCCAAGGAAATTTAGTGGGAACCGAGGTTTCCAGGATAACAAACAATCCGCCAGGTTTGAGTACGCGATAAATTTCGGATAGCCCTTTTTCCAGGTTTTCAAAATTACGGATCCCAAAGGATACCGTTATCGCATCAAAAGAACTTTCATTAAAAGGTAATGCTTCGCTATCTGCTTTTATAAATTTTACCCTACCCTCCAACGCCGTATTAGCAGTCTTTTTACGGGCCATGGAAAGCATTCCTTCCGAAATATCGAGTCCAACTACTTCGGCAGCCTTAGTGTTTTCCGCAAATTTTATAGCCAGATCTCCTGTTCCGGTGGCAATATCAAGAATGTTCTTTGGTTCGGAGCCTACCACCATTTTGATCACCTTTCGGCGCCATTTTAGATCGGCCCCCAGGGAGATCACCCGGTTCAAACTGTCGTAATTGCCCGATATAGTATCGAACATCTGTTCCACCTGCTCCTTCTTGTTCAGTTCCGAATCCTTATAAGGTGTAACATTCTCCTTCATAACGTAAGCATCTGCTTCCATAAATTAAGGCTGCAAATCTACGTACTTTTTTAAAAAACCCCTCATGTTTAGACGTCTCAGTTTTGCGCAGAAAATAATATTACTTCCTGTCACCCTTTACTTTATCCGCGTCTAACTTATCCGGTGAATATCGCAGTTGTTCTCGATTTTTATATACATTTGCACATCGTATTGCTTATAGACTATGAAGATCATAATAGCAGGTGCGGGTGAAGTTGGATTTCATTTAGCAAAACTTCTTTCCTTCGAATCTCAGGATATTACCTTAATAGATACAAACAGAGAATCGCTGGCCTATGCCGACGCACATCTCGATATAAGGGTTATTAAGGGAGACGCTACATCAATTTCTATCCTGAAAGACTCTAAAGTAGCCAATACAGATCTCGTGATAGCGGTTACCTCCAGCGAAACCACAAATATCACTGTTTGCGTACTTGCGAAGCAGCTGGGTGCCAAGCGTACCATTGCCAGGATATCCAATAGTGAATTTATTGAGAATAAGGAGATGGTAGGCTTTACCAAGTTTGGTATAGACGAACTCATTTCTCCCAAACAGCTGGCAGCCAACGAAATTGCACTTTTGCTTAACCAGAGTGCTTTTAACGATACTTACGAATTTGACGAAGGCGCTCTCACTATGATAGGGCTGTCGCTATCACGTACCGCTACTTTTGTAGGGAAAACCGTGAAGGAGATCGGACAGGAATACCCCGAACTCGACTATGTGCCTATCGCCATTCAGCGATACGGTACACAATATACCTTGATCCCCAGGGGTGATACCCAGTTCAAGGAGGGAGACCAGGTGTATTTTGTAACAACAAAAACCGGAGTTGAGTATATTTATAAGTTGTCGGGAAAGGTTAGAGAGGAAATTAAAAATGTTATGATCCTGGGTGGAAGCGCCATAGGATGCCTAACGGCTCGTGACCTTAGTACCAGTAATTTCAATGTAAAACTAATAGAAACCGATAAGGAGAAAGCTTTCGAGATCGCAGATGAGATCCCCGGCATTCTTGTTATAAACGGAGACGGAAGGAATGTCGAACTCCTCGAAGAGGAAGCCATACAGGATATGGATGCTTTTATTGCGGTTACCGGAAACAGCGAAACCAACATAATGTCCTGCCTGGTTGCCAAGTCGAGAGGCGTACGAAAAACTATTGCCCTGGTTGAGAATATGGACTACTTTCAACTATCACATTCCATTGGGATCGACACGCTAATAAATAAAAAGCTTTTGGCGGCCAACAATATCTTCCGTTATGTTAGAAAGGGAGAGATCGTGGCCATGACCAAGCTCAATAACATGAACGCCGAACTGGTAGAATTTCTTGTTACGGCTTCTTCGAAAGTATGTAACAAGATCATTCGCGAGATCGATTTTCCAAGATCTGCTGTAATTGGGGGTGTGATCCGAGATGGGGAAGGCCTTATCGCTCTTGGAGGCTTCGAGATAAAAAGTGGTGACAGAATAGTGGTTTGCTGTTTACCTCAATCGATAAAAAAGGTTGAAAAACTTTTTGTGTGATGGGCTCTATCTCAAAGCTTAATTACAAAATTATATTTCACCTCATGGGGCTGCTGTTGCTGGTTAACAGTGGCTTCATCTTACTGTCTGCCATAGTTAGTTTTGCGTACAATGATGGGGTGGGAATTTCTATGGTTTATTCGGGGATCACTGTCATGGTGGCCGGAGGTGCCTTAATGCTTCTAACCAGGAATCATCGTAAGGAAATACAGAAGCGAGAAGGTTATCTCATTGTTACCTTCGGCTGGATCATTATGTCTCTGGCAGGTACTTTACCATACCTCTATACCGGTGCTATTCCAGATTTTACCAATGCTTTTTTTGAAACTATTAGCGGATATACCACCACGGGTGCGTCTATATTAAATGACATAGAGATCATACCTAAAGGCGTATTGTTCTGGCGAAGTATTACGCATTGGATAGGAGGGATGGGTATCATCGTACTGGCAATTGCCATCTTACCTCTTTTAGGAATTGGAGGAATGGAGTTGTTCGCCGCTGAAGCCCCGGGGCCCGGTGGCGACAAATTGCACCCGCGAATTACAGATACTGCAAAGCGACTCTGGATCATCTATGTGGGCTATACTGTAGCAGAGACCATTTTATTGCAATTGGCGGGGATGAGTTTTTTCGATGCTATCAACCATTCTCTGAGTACGTTAAGTACGGGCGGATTCTCTACTAAGAATGCCAGCGTGGCCTTTTGGAACGACCAGCCGATCATACAATACATTATCATGGTATTTATGTTTCTGGCAGGAACTAATTTCATTCTTAGTTATTTCGCTTTTAAAACCAAGTTCAGTAAGATATTCCGGGACGAAGAATTTAGACTTTACGGCTTTTTTATCGTGGGACTCACTCTTGTTGCGGCTGCAGTGATCTACTTTCAGGTAGATCCGTCGGCTTCATCGGTTCAGCATCCACTGGTCTGGGGTGAATTGGAAAGCGCTATCAGGCACGCCTTGTTCCAGGTACTTGCTATAGTAACCACCACCGGATTTGCAACCGCAGATTATACCTTGTGGACCCCCTTTCTGGTGATCTTTTTCTTCGGACTCATGTTTCTAGGGGGATCATCCGGATCTACGGCAGGAGGAGTTAAGATCGTGCGCCATCTTATCATGATCAAGAATGGGATCATCGAATTTAGAAGAACCCTTCATCCCAACGCAATATTACCGGTTCGATATAATAGAAAATCGGTGCAACAGCCTATTGTTTTTAATATACTGGCATTTTTTATTCTTTATATGCTGTCCTTTATAGTAGGGGTATTGGTATTTTCCTGGCTGGGCCTCGACTTTCAAACGGCACTTGGAGGAGCAGCTTCCACCCTTGGTAATGTGGGACCCGCTCTCGGAGAACTGGGACCTACCAGTAACTATGCTAATTTACCGGCTGCTGCCAAATGGTGGTCTACATTTTTAATGTTGATAGGTCGTTTAGAGCTCTTCACCGTGCTCATCCTGCTAACGCCTTTTTTCTGGAGAAATCGTTAATCTGAAGTTGTATTCGGCTATGAAAGAACGGTTTTAATTCGTTTCATGGCTTCTGTAATATCTGCTTCGGAAGCGGCATAGGAGATCCTAATGCAATCGGGACTTCCGAAAGCCTCCCCTGTAACCGTGGCAACATTTGCTTTGTCCAGAAGGAATAATGCAAAATCTGAGGCATTGTCGATCTTCACCCCCTGAATTGTTTTTCCGAAGTAAAAAGAAACATCCGGAAACACATAAAATGCACCTTCAGGTTCGTTGGTCTTTATACCGGGAATCTCTGCTAAAAGATCAAGAACCAGTTTTCTTCGGTTCTTGAATGCATCCACCATATACTTGATCTTACTGGGTGGGTTCTCCAGGGCTGCGATCGTTGCTCTTTGGGCGATACAGTTGGCGCCACTGGTTACCTGTCCCTGCATTTTATTACACGCTCTGGCAATGTATTCCGGCCCTCCAATATAACCAATCCTCCAGCCTGTCATGGCGTATGCCTTAGACACTCCATTTACCGTAACCGTGCGGTCGTACATATCTTCGAACTGAGCCATAGATGCATGGGCGTCTGTAAAATTGATATGCTCGTATATCTCGTCACTTACAACAATGATATCAGGAAACTTGACCAGAACATCGGCAAGGGCTCTTAATTCCTCTTTGCTGTATACAGAACCACTTGGGTTGCATGGAGAACTGTAAACGAGCATTTTCGATCTTGGTGTGATGGCTGCTTCCAGGGCCGCAGGCGTTACTTTGAAATCACTTTCTATCCCGGAATCTATAGGTACGGGTACTCCACCGGCCACTTTAGCAATATCGCTATAGCTCACCCAGTAAGGAGCCGGGAGCAATACTTCATCCCCTTCGTTAAGCAATACTTGTGCAAGGTTGGCTATAGATTGCTTGGCACCGGTAGATACCACGATCTGAGAAGGTGTATATACCAGATCGTTATCCCTTTTAAATTTCGTAATGATAGCATTTTTAAGTTCCACGTAGCCATCAACCGGAGTATAGGCGTGGTAGTCGTCCTTGATCGCCTGGATGGCCGCTTCTTTAACAAAATCGGGCACGGTAAAATCCGGTTCACCCAAACTTAGACCAATTATATCTTTTCCTTCGGCGCGTAATTCACGAGCTTTTGCCGCCATGGCCAGGGTTGCAGAGGTGGCCATGTTATTTACTCGTTCGGATAATTTAGGATTCATATCTATGCAGTAATAGCCGGGTTCATGCCCATTTGCTTAAGATGTTTAAAGTGAGCGATCAGGGCCTTTCGGGTTGTTTTATATTCGTTATAAGGTAGATTGAATTCCCGTGCCGTATTCCTTACGATATTGGAGATCTTGGTGTAATGAATATGACTAATATTAGGGAAAATATGATGCTCTACCTGGTGGTTAAGTCCGCCTGTAAACCAATTCATGATCTTATTCTTGGTAGAGAAATTCACTGTGGTGAACAACTGGTGGATAGCCCAGGTATTTTTCATAGTACCGGAAGGATCCGGTAGGACCATATCTGCTTCTTCTACCACATGTGCCAGCTGAAAGACAACGCTAAGGATCAATCCGGCCACATAGTGCATAATAAAGAACCCGATAAGGATCTTCCACCAGGCAATATTAAAAAACAAGATGGGTAGCACGATCCAAACAGACGCATAGATCATCTTAGTAATAATTAAAACGCTCCATTGTTTTACCGGGCTGGGAAGTTTACCATAGGCCAGTTTCTGAGCCAGATATCTCTTGGTTTGTAAAAAATCTGAAGTCAGTACCCAGTTAAGCGTCAATAAGCCGTAGAAAAAGATACTGTAATAATGTTGAAATTTATGCAGTTTGTACCATTTGGAGTGCTGAGAGAACCGCAGTATCCTTCCTGCTTCCAGATCCTCATCATGCCCGTGAATATTTGTATAGGTATGATGCAGCACATTGTGCTGAACCTGCCAGTTGTATACGTTACCTGCAAGTATATACATACTACTTCCCATGATCTTATTGATCCATTTTTTTGAAGAATAAGCACCGTGGTTTGCATCGTGCATCACATTCATACCTACTCCAGCCATTCCCACTCCCATGATTATAGCCATAAGTAGCTGTGCCCACCATGGAAAATCAAGGGACAATAAAAGGAAGTAAGGCGCCAGGTATAAAGAGAACATCACAACCGATTTTAAATGCAGTTTCCAGTTCCCGTTACGGGAAATATCGTTTTCCTTAAAATAACTATTAACCCGCTTGTTCAAGGTTCGGAAAAATTTAGCAGAATCTACACGGGAAAAATTAATATGAGGGGTATTCACAATTTTGTTTTTACTCAAAACGGGGGATTTTGAAATGAAGCGACTAAAATACGCATTGTAATTTTAAATTTTCCATACCATAATCATAAATTATCAAAGAAATCCTAAGTTTGCAGTTAATAACTGCCCATGGAACTGATCAAAAAATATTTCCCTACCCTTACAGAAAACCAAATATCTCAATTTGAGCAGTTAAGCGTCCTTTACCAAGATTGGAATCTAAAAATTAATGTGGTCTCCAGAAAAGATATTGAAGAACTATACCTGCGTCATGTGCTTCATTCCCTGGGGATCGCAAAGGTACTGGCATTTAAGCCCGATTCGCGTATCCTGGACGTTGGCACCGGTGGTGGATTTCCCGGAATTCCCCTAGCAATTCTATATCCGGAAGTTCAATTTCACCTGGTGGATAGCATAGGAAAGAAAATTAAGGTGGTACGCGAAGTAACCGAAGCCTTACAGTTGGAAAATGTAAAGGTCACCAACGATCGGGTGGAAACCATAAACGACCGTTACGATTTTATCGTGAGCAGGGCAGTGGCGCAAATGGAAACATTCGTTCGATGGGTAAAAGATAATGTTGCAAAAAAAAGTCGGCACGAATTAAAGAATGGAATTCTCTACTTAAAAGGAGGGGACCTTACCGAAGAACTCGCAGCTTTCCCGAAGGCGACCATTTACCCACTCACCGATTACTTTGAGGAAGATTTCTTCGAAACCAAAAGCGTGGTTCATCTTCCATTAAAATACAAGCCATAAAAAAAAGCAGCGTTCAACGCTGCTTTTTTTATTTGATGTTAACCCAGGAAAGGGTAACGATAGTCGGTAGGCGAAACAAAGGTTTCCTTCACCATTCTAGGTGACACCCAGCGATACAGGTTCAACTTACTCCCGGCCTTGTCGTTGGTTCCACTGGCTCGTGCACCACCAAATGGTTGCTGGCCTACTACAGCTCCCGTAGGCTTGTCGTTGATGTAGAAATTACCTGCGGCATTTTCCAGGATACGCACGGCTTGCTCCAGCGCGTAACGGTCTTCACTGAAAACCGCACCTGTAAGTGCATACTCTCCGGTCTCATCAACAAGATGCAGGGTCTTTTCCCAATTCTTATCCTCAAAAACGTAGATCGTCACTACCGGCCCGAATAATTCGGTACACATGGTTTCATAGTTAGGATCGGTAGTTAAGATGACCGTAGGCTCTATAAAATACCCCTTGGATTTATCGTAACCACCTCCGGCGATGATCTTCGCTTTTTTATCTTTTTTTGCCTTATCGATATATTTCTTCAACTTATTGAAAGAGCCTTCATGAATCACCGCCGTAATAAAGTTACTCATGTCCTCCGGTGAGCCCATCTTAAAGGAATTAATATCGGCCAGAAGCTGTTTCTCTACTCTCGCCCAGATGGATTTCGAAATGTAACATCGGCTGGCAGCACTACATTTCTGACCCTGAAATTCGAAGGCACCCCTGGAGATAGCCGTAGCAACCTGTTTCGGATCTGCAGTTTTATGAGCAACGATGAAGTCTTTTCCTCCGGTTTCACCCACTATACGAGGATAGGTTTTATACTTATGAATGTTGTTCCCGATCTTCTGCCAGATATCTTTAAATACATTGGTAGAACCCGTAAAGTGGAATCCACTAAAATCCGGGCTAGCCAAGACAGTATCGGTTATCATAACCGGGTCACCCATTACCATATTGATCACCCCGGCAGGTACCCCTGCTTCTTTGAAGACATCCAGGATCACTTTAGCCGAATACACCTGACTGTCACTTGGCTTCCATACCACAACATTACCCATTAGCGCTGCACTGGCAGGAAGGTTTCCTGCGATAGCGGTGAAATTAAAAGGGGTAATTGCGTAAATAAAACCTTCCAGCGGACGGTATTCGAGTCGGTTCCAGGCTCCTGAAGTGGATTCGGGTTGTTCGCTGTAAATTTCAGTCATGAACTGCACATTGAATCTCAGGAAGTCGATCAGCTCACAGGCAGCATCGATCTCTGCCTGGTAGATGTTCTTGGACTGACCGATCATGGTAGCAGCATTGATCTTTGCGCGGTACGGTCCTGCGATAAGCTCAGCTGCTCTTAGAAAGATGGCTGCTCGCTGCTCCCATGGAGTCGCTGCCCATTTTTCACGTGCCTTTAAGGCGGTATCTATAGCGTCTTTTACATGAGACATTTTTGCTTTGTGATAGGTTCCTACAACATGTTGATGGTCGTGTGGCGCTACCATGTTCGATGTGTCCCCGGTCTTTATATTTCTACCGTTTATATAAAGTGGCACCTCGATCGTGCTATTGAACATTTTCTTATAAGTGGCGAGTACTTCTTCGCGCTCGGGAGAACCCGGAGCATAATCCTTTACTGGCTCATTTACCGCTATTGGTACTTCAAAAAATCCTTTTCCCATGTGTATATTTTTAAGGGTTGTTTTGTAGACCGCAAAGGTACAAAATTTAGCCTATAATTTCGGGTATCATTCCGGGCTTAAAATGTTCAATTCTGAAGTATTTTTATTCTGAAGAAAATTCAAATTCGTATTTTCACTTCCATAATATTTGTAGTTTTTATCTATGTGTACTTTAACCTTTATGCCACAATCTGAAGGAGGGTTTATTATAACCTCCAACCGGGATGAGGCGCCCGGACGCGAAACCCTGATGCCGGCAGTTTACGAGCAGGGTGGGAGTAGGTTGCTATTTCCAAAGGATGTATTGGCCGGGGGTACCTGGATAGGAGTGAGTGACCGAAAGCGTTTTGTAAGCTTGATGAATGGAGGATTTACGACTCACGAACGCAAACCGGAATACAGGATGAGCAGGGGGGTGATCGTAACCACTTTATTAGGGGCCGATTCGCTCTTAGGAGCCATCGAAGCCTTCAATTTTAGCGATATAGAACCCTTTACGCTTATAGCAGTTGATTATTCTGAAGCACTTCAGATCTTCGAGCTGGTCTGGGATGGTGAAAATTCCCATATTTCAGAAAAACCCCTTGCTCCTGCCATATGGTCGTCCTCTTTATTATATTCAGAAGAAATGAAAAAAATGCGAGAACAATGGTTTGCCAACTTCCTGTTTGAGCATATTCACCCCAATGCCGAACAATTGCTTCAATTTCATAGAACCGCGGGGGAAGGCGACCCTAAAACCGATCTTATTATGGATCGTGGGTTCGTGAAGACAAAAAGCATTACGCAGATAGTAGCCGAAGGCTCGGTAGAAATGTTTTATGAAGATCTTCAGAAAGAAAAAAAAGGAAAGTACAGGCTGTGATCAGGGATCAGTTCATGGCAAAATCTGTGTACAATTTAAAGGAAGGGATTTCTACTTTAAAAGCCGATTTATTACTGAAATTGATCATCGTAAATGCACCGCTCATAGCACCAATAGGTGAAAGTAACATACAACCACTGCTGTAAGTGTGCACTTCTCCGGGCTCGAGAACGGGTTTCATCCCTATCACGCCCTGTCCACTCACTTCCTGAGTTTCATTTAAGGCATCCTTTATGCTCCAGTATCGGGAGATTAGTTGTACCGTATCTCTGCTGTTGTTTTCGATAGAGATGGTATACGAAAAGGCGTAGCTCGTCTTATGTTCATTACCTAAAAACCCCTCATATTGAGTGGTTACCGAGATCTTTATGCCTTTTGTTACTTGTTGCACCATTTTAATACATTGCTGCGGTGACCGCAAAGAACAGGAGTGCTGCTACAGTGGCTCCTATCCAGAAAATCCAGTTTAAAAATATAAATTTTATTATAGTTATGAGTCGGTTTTGTTGATAAAAATTACGCAGGGCCTTATAAAAGTAAAACGGACCTACCAGGGACAGGACTATAGAGAAGACCAAATTATCGTTTCCATTGAAGATGATTGAGTCTGGAATTAGGCAGATAATTGCGGCCAGAAATACAAAACTGAAAATATGGAATATAAAGATCATATGTTCCATATAGGTGTACTTCTTCTTCGAATAGATAAGCCAGAAGAAAAAGGCGTACACCGGAGTGAAAAAGAACAGGAAGAAAGGAGTTTTATCCAGCAGATACTGAACAAATTCACCGGGGTTCTTTTCTATTCGTTCAAAGGATTCGTTCTTGCTGTATGCCCATCGATTGTAGCCCGTATTTCTGTGTTTCATACTATCCAGGGCAACGACCGGATTGGAGATCTTTGTGGTTTTGTAGAAATCTCGGTAGAGAAGAAAGCGTTCAACAGCACGTTCAACACCACTCATGGTGTCCAGTGATTCTTCCGGGATAAGCGTATAGGAAGCCTCTTCGTTATCTCTACCAATAAAAGGTAGTCTATTGATCTTCTTTAGTAGCGAATCCACTTCAGCCTCCTCTAGGTTCACTTCTTCCTCCGCCAAAATAGAATCCAGGCTGTTTTGTTTTAAGTCTACATTGTTTTTCTTTAAAACCGAGTCCAGCAGCTTTATATTTTTGTTTCGGGTGGAATCCAGTGCCGTAGTATCAATACCAAAATTTCCGAACTGGAAATCATTACCGTCTGTATTTATGACCACTGGAGGATCGTTTTTGAACGATGCGTCATTAAAAAAGGAGTTACTATTCGCGAATGTACTTATAAGACCTTGTAAGATAAAGTAGATTATAGAAACACTAAGGAAGAAACGAAACGGATTGGCATATTTCAATCGTTGGCCGTTCACATAGTTGCGTGTAATCACCCCCGGCCTGAACAAAAGGTCTTTTAATGTATATCGAAAACGGGAATCGTAGTTTATAATACTGCCCAAAAACTCACCGAAGAAGTCGTTCAGCTGAAGACTCTTAGTGGTATTAAGCTGAGAACAATAAGAACAAGAGCGGTCAGTTAGCTCTAGAGGATGCCCAAAATTTCTGCGTTCGGAAGCGCGATATTT
>QQUG01000180.1 GCA_008501705.1 Flavobacterium sp. | reverse complement strand
GAACTGGATTGTGCAACTTTCAGCACATGAACCCGGTAATAATCCAGCAAACCGTCAATGGGGCGCTGAATAACATTACCCAGATCCAGATGATAACGCTTCATACAATCGCGAATGATATCGGTAGAGTAATGAGCAATAGACCCAATAAAATGAATAGGTACGGTCTGGGCCTCTTTATAACACATGATGCGGTATTCTATAAATCGGATCATTCCTTCACTAATAAGCTTGTAGAAATATCCATTTACCTCCTTACTAGTGAAAATAAATTCGGCAAAAGAGGCTAGATATGTATTTGGATTAGGTCTCTGATAGAGATTTAGTTTGATCTCATCGGCGTCCAGATCAAATCGCTTTTCGAAGGCTTTTGCGATCTGTTCGGGCATGCGTTTATAGTAATAATCTCTAATCAATCGTTTCCCGAAATAATTTCCACTGGCCTCATCCATTAGCGTATACCCGAGAGAAGGAACCGGTGTGAAAATATTCTCTCCGTCGTAATAACAGCTATTGGAACCAGTACCTAAAATACATACTATTCCCGGTTCGGTGGTAGCGGCGTACACTGCAGCCATAAGATCCTCTTTTACCGTGATATCGGCATTCGCGAATAATTCTTCCAAAACAGCAGTTAATACCACCCTGGGAGTTTCGGTTCCACAGCCGGCACCGTAGAAATCTACCCGGGTTGCCTTCTCAAATAAAGAGGGAAGCTCTTCATTCTCCTGTATTCTTTCAAATAATTCCTCCCTGGGAACAACAGCGGGATTTAAGCCACGTGTACGCGTCTTGAGTAACTGATCACCCTTTTCGTCGAGTAGGATCCAATCACATTTGGTAGAACCACCATCTGCTATAATCGTCATATCTTAAACACTTGCAACATGAGCTGCCAGGTCGATCAACTTAGCAGAATACCCATACTCATTATCATACCAGGCTATTAATTTAAAGAAATTGTCGTTTAGGGCAATACCTGCATCCGCGTCGAAATTACATGTATTTGGATCGCTTACAAAATCCTGTGAAACCACCGGATCTTCAACATAGTCTATAATTCCTGCAAATGACCCGTTGGCCGCATCTCTAAACAATTGTTTTACCTCATCGTAGGTGGCAGATTTTTCGGTACGAACCGTTAGGTCAACAACAGATACATCTGTAGTTGGCACCCGGAAGGCCATCCCTGTGAGCTTACCTTTTAATGAAGGAATCACCTTGGTAACAGCAACAGCTGCTCCTGTGGATGTTGGTATGATATTAGACAGGGCACTTCTTCCCAGTCTGTAATTTTTGCGTGACGGGCTGTCTACCGTAAACTGTGTAGAGGTAGCCGCATGAACGGTGGTCATTAGCCCTTCCACAATACCCAGATTGTCGTCTATAACCTTAGCCATAGGCGCCAAACAATTGGTAGTACAGGAAGCGTTAGAAACAATATTATCTTCCGGCTTCACATCTTTATGATTCACTCCCATAACAAACATTGGAGCATCCTTAGATGGCGCCGATATTACTACTTTTCTGGCACCTGCTTTCAGGTGTGCTCCGGCTGTTTCTTGTGTGGTAAAAATACCGGTACAATCGATGATCACATCGGCTCCAACGGCATCCCATTTTAGATCCTCAGGGTTTCTTTCGGCTGTCACACGAACGGTCTTTCCATCCACGATTAGATTACCTCCCTCTACTGATATTGTTCCCGGGTATTTCCCGTGAACAGAATCGTATTCAAGCAAATAAGCCAAATGATCCACATCCAGCAGGTCGTTTACGGCCACAACTTCTACATTATCATTTTGCGCCGCGATGCGGAACGCAATTCTTCCAATTCGGCCAAAGCCGTTAATTCCAATTTTTGTCATATATCCTTTGTTTAAACAGATGTGATATCTGCCACTCTAATTAAGTCCTGATCTATTTTATTTTCACCTTTGATAGCCTCTTCAAAAGGCACCAATACAATTTTATTATGGGAAACACCTATCATCACTCCTTGCTGACCATCCAATAATGCATCGATTGCCCCAACACCCAGGCGGCTTGCCAATACCCTGTCGTAACAACTGGGAGACCCTCCTCGTTGTATGTGACCTAGCACTGTTACTTTCACTTCGTATTCGTCTAAATGCTTTCTAATATATTCTGCCAAGCCTAAAATGTTCTTGCCAATCTGGTCACCTTCCGCAACAACAACAATAGACGAAGATTTACCTGATTTCTTACTACGCTTAAGAGAATTTATCAATCGGTCCTTCCCCATATTCTCTTCAGGAATTAGGATCTCTTCCGCACCGGCACCGATACCGGCATTCAGCGCAATATCTCCGGCATCTCTACCCATCACTTCAACGAGAAACAATCGGTTATGCGAATTGGCCGTATCTCTTATCTTATCGATGGCCTCAACAACTGTATTGAGCGCCGTATCATATCCAATGGTAAAATCTGTACCGTTGATGTCGTTATCAATAGTACCAGGTAAGCCTACAATGGGGAAATCGAATTCACTAATAAATATATTAGCTCCGGTAAAGGTACCATCACCTCCAATTACCACCATAGCGTCGATATTCGCTTTCTTTAGATGATCGTACGCTTTTTGTCGTCCTTCTTTGGTACGGAATTCCTGAGATCGTGCCGATTTTAAAAAGGTTCCGCCGCGATTTATGATGTTCTTTACAGAACGCGGACCCAGCACTTCGAAATCTCCTTCAATAAGACCCTGAAGGCCTCGATAGATCCCTACGCACTCAAGATTATGATAAGCACAGGAACGAACTACTGCTCGGATGGCAGCATTCATTCCGGGCGCATCTCCCCCGCTGGTTAGCACAGCTACACGTTTAATTGTATTGCTCATTACTGTAAAACTATGGCAATAAATTCACAATACAAACCGGAAAAGAAACTATAACGTTTTCGGTTTATAAAATTCTTAATCTGAAGTAAGTTTGAGGCCCGAAATTTACATTTTTAGCAAAATCCGGTAGGCCCAAGCGTCGAGTTGCAATGTGTCATTTCCCTGAAGATCAACCTCTGCCCCACTCATGAAATCTTTATATTTTCCAGTTAAAGCCAAAGTGAATTCAACATTATTAGGGCTGGTATTTGACAGGTAGATCAATTCACTGTTCTCTTTTTTTCTTCTGAAAGCGATTAGGGTCTCCTCTAAAGAGGTTTCTAACTTTTCGTACGAAGCGGGCGATTTGGCTCCTGCCAGTGCCGGTGATCCATTTTTAAGTTGCCCTAGTTTTTCAAGCACTGGCCACACCTCTCCTTTTTGTTTCGGAATGGAATCCTTTTCAAAGAATTTCAGTCGGTGATCGAGGTCGTATTCCTGTCCGCTGTAGATCAATGGCATCCCGGGCATAGAATAGATTAATGCCAGCATAGCTTCGGAAGATTCTCCCATACGCTCTTTCACAGTACCGGCCCATGAATTCTCATCATGGTTGGTTAAGAAATTCATTAGAAATCCTCCTTCTGCCCATTTTTGAGCGGCTTGTTGCATATACTCGTTAAAATGAGTAGCGTTCTTTTCTCCTTTGGCGATGGCATTGAGCAAATGGTGAGCTTCCCACCCATAGGCCATTTCGAACATGTTATCCTTTGTTAACTCCGGCTTATCGGCTTCAGCCAACATAAAAATATCTTTTTCGGCCCTTAATCTGGGGATGGCTTCTGCCCAGAAATCTGTGGGTACCATTCCTGCCATATCGCAACGGAACCCGTCTATACCTTCGTCCTTTACCCAATACATCATATCGGCTATCATAGCCTGTCTCATCTCCTTATTAGAATAATCCAGATCTGCAACATCTTCCCAACCCACCGGAGTTCCGTCTTCTTTAAGTGGATCTGTTATCTCGCCATTGGCATTTTTTGTATAATACTCGGGATGTTCGGTGATCCAGGTATGATCCCAACCGGTGTGGTTAGGTACCCAGTCCAGGATCACGTAAATATCATTCTCATGTGCGGCATCCAGTAGCCTCCTGAAATCTTCCATAGTACCGAATTCGGGATTGATCTTCCTGAAATCGGAAACCGCGTAGTAACTCCCTAAATATCTTTCTCTTTCTTTCGGGTCTTCTATATCTTCGACCATAAGATCACCATAGGCCTTTCTTTTTACTTCAGAAATAGGGAAAATTGGCATCAGCCAAATGATCTTTACTCCCAGTTCTTTCAGTTTTGGTATATCTCTCGTAAAGGCGTTAAAACTACCTTCGGGAGAATATTGCCTGATATTTGCTTCATAAATAACAGCCGATTCCAACACAGAATCGGTAATAGGTGAAATAGATTCGAGGGTATTTTGCATTTCCACGGTCTCATTTTTGGGTTGCTCCTTGCAGGAAAACATGCAAAGAAAACAGGTTAATATTATGTATTGCAGGTTTTGCATCCTATTTGCTTGTTTGCTCCAGTAATACAATGTTGTAGCTGGTATCTATGGTTATGTGTCCGTCTACCACCTTCGCGCTAACACCACTGTAGGCATCCAGCACCGTGGATCCATCTTCAAAAACACCGGCAACCGATACTTTTTTCTCGCCTTCCGGCAGGTCCAGCCCCACAACCACCGTATCGGTAAAGTTATCGCTGTTATAGGTTCGCGAAAAAGTGTAGGGTTCTTCACTGATCATGGCATGGACACCGGCACCGATCGCGATGTGGTCTCTTCTAAATCTTCCTAATTTTTGCCAGTGTTCTAAAATTTTCTGTGTTTGGGGATCATTTTCAATAGATTCCCAATTCATATAGGACCGCAGGGTCGCGTCCCCATTGGTGCCTTCTACTATCAAGGTTCTTGCCGACTCATCACCGTAATAAACCTGCGAGGCTCCCGGTGCCAGTAAGAGACGGTTGGCCGCTTCGAACGGCTTTGCACGCTCTTTGTCGAAAGGTTCTCCATCGTCGTGAGAGCTTACGTAACTCAGAGTACTATAACCGTCAAGTTCGCCGTTCAGAATTTCGCTATAGCTACTGAATACGTCTTCATACGACCTGTTGGCACTGGAACGAAGATTGAAATTGATGAGCGCATCAAAACTATCATTGAAATAATCAACCTTACGGTCGCCAAAATTGTAGCTTCTGCCCGAATTCACATCGTAGAAATAGATCTCCCCTACCATATAGAAGGATGCATCATCCAAAACCTCATCCGGATGCTCGGCCTTCCAGCGATCAAATGCCTCTTCACAAACAGCTTTGAATTCTTCCCAAACATATTCCTCGGTGTGTTTTACGGTATCTACCCGGTACCCATCGATGCCGAAGTCGGAGATATAATCTGTTAACCATTTCATGATGTAGAATCGTGGCGCCCTGGGGTGTCCGGTTCTTTCGAAGAAAGCATCCAGTTCGGCCATCTCTTCCTCATACCTGTCTTCGGCTTTCCATTTCTCCACCAGTTGGGGCGGTAAGTCCACCGCTTCATCGCTTTCGGTGCGTATATCCGGTAGATTTTCTACCAGGGTGCAAGTTACTGTGCTTTCGTAGTCTTTGAATTCACATTTTGGGGAGGTACGTACCCAATCTTCCGGCCAGACCTTATCTTCCGCAGTTACCGGACCCGTATGGTTGATCACCGCATCCAGCAGGATCCGGATACCGTTGTCGTGAGCTGTTTTTACCAGTTCTGCCAGGTCTTCCCGAGTTCCGAAGTTAGGATCCAGCGCTGTCCAGTCTTTGGTCCAATAACCGTGATAACCGTAGGTATATCCGGTACCTTCATCGGTACCATCGTGTATTTGTTCCACCAGAGGGGTCATCCAAATGGCGTTGATTCCCAGCTCGTTGAAATAGCCTTCACGAATCTTCTGGGTGACACCTTTTATATCTCCTCCCTCAAATCCGCGGAGAACTGCAGTTTCCCTGGTCCTGTCAAAATTGACATCATTGGATGAGTCTCCGTTATTAAATCGGTCGGTTAGTAAAAAATACACATTGGCAGCCTCCCATGAAAACGGTAGCTGTGACTTAGATTCGGTAACCGTTTGCGTTTCGGCTATGTTCTTTTTATTATCTGCGCAACCTAGCATGATGAGTATTAACCCGATAAGAAAAGCTACGTTTTTGGATATTTTCATAATTGAAATACTTTACATTGGCATTAATTGGAGGGTTCGATCGTTTTGGTTTCACCATTCACTTTAATCGTAAGAGGCTCGCTTCCGGACAATTCGAAGCTGTTTCCCTGCCTGCTTACAGTTACTTTTAAGATCTGTCCCCTGAAATTCACCTTAAAGGCGTATTTATCCCAGTGCTTCGGAATGCGAGGATTAAACTCCAAATGTCCGTCTCTTACCCGCATGCCTCCAAATCCTTCCACGATACTTAACCAGGTTCCGGCCATACTGGTAATATGACAGCCTTCTTCCACTTCTTTGTTGTAATCGTCGAGATCTAAACGGGAAGTGCGCAAGTAGAACTGATAAGCCTGTTCCATCCTATCAAGTTTAGCCGCCTGAATACTATGTACACAAGGCGATAGTGACGATTCGTGTACGGTAAAAGGCTCGTAGAATTCGAAATGCCGTTCCAGTTCCTCTTCACTGAAATGATCTTCGAAGAAATAAAAGCCCTGAAGGACATCCGCCTGTTTAATGTAAGGAGACCTGAGAATCCTGTCCCAGGACCAATGCTGATTAATAGGACGTTGTGTTTTATCCAGATCGGCCACAGTGATAAGTTCTTTATCAAGGAAACCGTCCTGTTGAAGATAGATATTGTGCTCTTCAGAATACGGGAAATACATATTGGAAGATACTTTCAGCCATTCGGAAACCTCCTCGGTCGTGAGTGATGTTTTTTCCATGATCCGTGCATGGTCTGAGGGAGCGTCCTGTTTCAGCCTGTCTATTTCCGAAGCAGCATATTCAATACACCATTTTGCCGTAAAGTTTGTATACCAGTTATTATTAACGTTATTCTCATACTCATTAGGACCGGTTACCCCAAGAATCACATACTTATTCTTATCGGTGCTATATGTTGCTCGCTGATGCCAAAATCTCGCAATGGCAATGAGAACTTCAAGGCCTTTCTCGGCTACATACGATGCATCGCCCGTATACCTAACGTAATTATATATGGCAAATGCGATCGCCCCATTCCTATGGATCTCCTCGAAGGTGATCTCCCATTCGTTATGACTTTCCTCTCCGTTCATCGTCACCATGGGGTACAATGCAGCTCCATTACTGAATCCTAGTTTCTCTGCATTTTCAATGGCTTTTTGAAGGTGATTATATCGGTAGACCAACAGATTCCGCGCAACGGCATGATCTTTAGTAGCCATATAGAAGGGTAAACAATAGGCTTCGGTATCCCAATAGGTGCTTCCGCCGTATTTCTCCCCGGTGAAACCCTTGGGCCCAATATTAAGGCGGGCATCTTTTCCTAGATAGGTCTGATTGAGTTGAAAGATATTAAATCGAATCCCCTGCTGGGCTTCAACATCACCATCTATGGTAATATCTGCCATTTCCCATATCGACTTCCAGGCATCGGCCTGACTTTCTTTAAGCGAATCATATCCCAAATCTCTTCCTTGTTGTAACGCTTTCTTTGCAGCGTCGATTAGAGCATCGGGTTGGTGATTGTGCGAGACTGTATATCCGGCATATTTACGTATGGTTGCGGTATCGCCTTTTGATATATTTATCTTATAATCAAATTGCAGGTACTGTTCTTTTTTTTCTGAAGTGTATGCTGGTGTTGCTTCGGAATCGTTTAACAGAATATCCGACTGCATATAGGTGCAAATATGAAACTCGGTTTTCATAGTCATAGACCTAATGAAACCCTGGTGATCGGCTTCAGTAACACTTAGAGTGTCCCAGAACTTATCGTCCCAGTTGCTGTCTTCGTTTGTTATCCCACCGTCCAGGTAAGGACTGAATACAATTTCCGCATCCTTATTAAGGGCTGTTACTTTGTAATTGATCACCCCCAATTCGTCCAGGTCCAGGTGTAATATTCGAGTGCTTTCAACCTGTACTTCCGTTCCGTTTTGCAAGGTGGCTTCGAATGACCTTCTATAGTAGCCCTCCTTCATATTGAGTTCCCGGCGGAAATTCTTTACTTCAGTACATCTATGCAGATCCAGGTCCTCACCGTTTACTGAAACTTTTATACCAATCCAGTTTGGAGCATTTAGAACCTTGGCAAAATACTCGGGGTAGCCGTTCTTCCACCAGCCTACCCGTGTCTTATCCGGATAATAAACACCGGCTACATAGCTACCCTGAAAGGTTTCTCCGGAGTAATCCTCCTCAAAATTAGCTCTTTGGCCCATAGCCCCGTTACCAATACTAAACAGGCTTTCGGAGGATTTAACTTTTTCAGCATCAAATCCTTCTTCGATTATGCTCCAGGGGTCGGGTAAAATATATTTCTGATTCATCTTTCTGAAATTAATTTTGAAAAAAATTCGGTGGGAATTTCGGTGAAATCCTTAAAAACATAACTCGCTTCATATAAGACAGAGGCATCACCAATACCGATACTTAACATAGAACCTGCGTTGGCAGCCCTGATTCCCGCGACTGAATCTTCGAAGACAATACAATTTTCAGGTTCCTGTCCCAGTCCCTCGGCAGCCTTCAGAAATACTTCAGGATCTGGTTTTGCTTTGGAGACGTTAGTGCCATCAATAACCACATCGAAAACATTCAGGAGGTCCACTTCCTTTAAAATAGTACGAGCATTCTTACTTGCCGATCCTAAAGCGATAGGCTGTTCATTTTGCTTCAGAAAAGATAAAACTCTGGGAACATCCGGCAAGATCTCATCCTGATCCATTCGCTCTATATACTGCAAGTAATCCTTATTCTTTATATCCAGTAATTCGTTGAACTCGTCTTTACTTAATTCTACATTTCCCCAATCCAGGATCTTTTCCAGAGAACGTACCCGGCTTACACCTTTTAATTGTTCGTTCTCGGTTTCTCCAAAGGATATACCCAAGCTGTCGGCAAGGCGTTTCCATGCTAAAAAATGATACCTGGCGGTGTCCACGATCACTCCATCGAGGTCGAAAATAAATCCCCTCTTATTCATGAGGAACAGAATTTTGATAGAACAAGTTTTGTGGAATCTGTAAAGGGGAGAAAATCCGGGTAACCAAACCATGGAATTTCCATTTTTCGATTGCAAAATTGCATTTCTTCATAGAGTAAAAAATAGCATTTGTACTATTTCGATAAGTAGTTTACTTATCAAATCTAATTTTAAGGTAGGAAGTAAAAATCAGGCCATGATCTGTGCGTTGGTAAATATAGGGCATTTTTTGAAATCGGTTAAGCTGAGGATGTCGATTCTCGCTCTATAAGTCGGGTCTCTACCACAACCGTTTGATAAGGAGGTTCGTAGTCGTCATCCTCTAATCTTCTAATAAGGAGTTCGGCTGCTTTTTCGCCCAACTGCACACCGTGCTGACTCACAGTGGTAAGACTAGGCGTAGCATATTTAGACAAGACACCATCTGTAAAACCTATCACTTTAATATCGCCCGGGATATCTTTCCCCAGGGAGCGGGCAGCTTTCATAGCAGTAAGCGCATATTTTTCATTCACAGCCAAAATACCATCTACTTGTGGATTATTCCGAAGAAATAATTCGATGGTTGCATTGAGATTGTCTTCCATACCCTCCTCGTTGAACTCGTCTTTAAGTTTTAGGATGAGCTCTTCAGAAAAACCTATACCGGATTCTATTAATGCATCTTTGTAACCGGTTGTTCGTAATTCACCCACATTCACATGGGCTTCTGTTGTGATAAGAGCAATATTCTTACATCCTACAGAAAGTAACTTTTTAACAGCGTTTCGCGCACCTTCGGTATCGTCTACCACCACCTTGTCACATTCTATCTCCGGAATGGTCCTGTCGAAAAGTACTACTGGCATCCCGTGATCTATAGTTTCGAGTAAATGGTGATAATCTTTCTTGAGCTGGGTCTCCCGGGAAACCGATAAAATAAAACCATCTATGCTGCCGTTGGCCAGTTTCTCCATATTGGTAACCTCCTTCTCAAAGGATTCGTTGCTTAGACCTATTATAACGGTATAGCCCTTGTTATTCGCAATTTTCTCGATCCCACTTACTACAGTCGTAAAAAAGTGATGAACGATCTCCGGGATGATCACTCCAAGCGTCTTGGTCTTTCTATTCTTTAAGCTTAAGGCAATAGTGTTTGGCCGGTAATTGTAAAGCTTGGCAAAAGCCTTGATCTTTTGTTTGGTATCTTCACTTATCTCCGGACTATCTTTTAGGGATTTCGAAACCGTTGATATGGAAACATCAAGTTCTCTGGCTATTTTCTTGAGGGTTAATTTTTGCATATTCTTAAGTGATGCTATGGTTTTTTACAATGGTTCCTTTTGCATTATTACAATTAAAATAAACATTGTTTAACAAATTATAAAATATCACCGGTATAACTGAGAAAATGTTAAAGTTTTAAAACATATTAACACTATAACGTTTTCGTAAGTTTGGCGCAGTATGGAAATGTTTGTTGGAGCAAAAAATAACATACATTTGATCAGGAAGTAAAAGTTGAGGCACCTTGTGTGTCTTATACAAAAATTAGCCGTTACAAAATCTATAACAAGATCGCGTAATGGCTTTTTTTTTGAAGTTTCTCCTGTTTATAATCCTTGCCGTCGAATCCTAAAGTTATCAAAATACGTGTATGCACGTATGGACTTATGTAGGTTTGAATTTTACCTTTGAATAGAATTAGTGAAAATTCTACTGATATCAATTTTTTGTGGGGATAGAAAATTCATTTGGTAGAATATTTTAAAAGTACAACTAAGACTTTTAGAATTTACTAAGTTAGGTTTGTTATAGCATCCCGTGAAGACGGGATGCTTTTTTTATGGTCTTAAGATAGAGAATTCTATTGAAGAATCATTAAATAGAATATGTGTCTGTTTCTTAAAATCATCGGCTTGCGCCTCAAAGATATTGGATACAAATGTTTGCGGGTTTCGATCAATTAAAGGAAACCACGTACTCAGCACCTGGATCTGAATTTTATGCCCTTTCTTAAAAGTGTGGTGCACATCCTGCAGCTTCACGTCTACTGCAGTTTTTTCGCCAGGTATAAAAGGTTCGGGTTTAGAAAAATCGTTTCTATACCTGCCCCGCATCACTTCACTTCTCACCATCATATGATAATTGCTCATTTTTAGATAATCCTGGGTTTCTTCATAGTCTTCAGCATCTGGAGGAAATACATCAACTAGTTTCACAATCCAGTCGGCATCGGTTCCCGTGGTGGAAACTTTAAGTTTAGCGAGTAGGTCGCCAACCATAGTCATATCCTCTTCCAGGATCTCACTTTCAAAAACCAACACATCGGGACGGCGTGCGGCAAATCGCTGGTCGTCTGTCATATATTTTCTGGGGGTGAACACCATTTTAATATCTTCCGAATACGGCACAGGCTTAGCGGGATCGCTAATAAAGGTCTCGAAGGTATAGCTCTTTTCCATTAGCTTATTAAGGCGCTGGTGGCTTTGTAACCACCTGGTGGTACGCTCTGCATTTTTTGGTGGCCATTCTGTATACGATTTCCATTCCCTGGTACCGGTATCGAACATTCGGGCCTCTGGCAAACCGGTATTGCCTGTACCGTCTCCTTTTAGAAAATGACGAAAGAACGGAGTTTCTACTTCTTTCTGATAGTTAATTGAAATATCGTCCCCAAAATATACATTGCCAATGGCTTGCCGTTTTTTGGTTCGAGCCCAGTCGCCATGGCTCCAAGGACCAAAAACAACCGTATTGTAATTATTGCTGTTGGCTTCTATTTTTTCATAAGTTTCGAAAGGCCCGTAGAGATCCTCCGCATCAAACAATCCGCCAACAACCATCACCGCCGGTTTAATATTTTTTAAATGTTGAATGATCCCCCTGGAGCGCCAGAATTCATCATAATCCGGATGTTCTTTCAACTGTTGCCAAAACACATTATCCTCACCGTAGTACTTGTCCAGGTTAGACAAAGGTCCTGCATCCAGAAAAAACTGATACTGATCCTGTGTACCCAGATCGGGAAAGGTATACCAGGCAGTTTGGGAAGGCTTGGTTTTTTCGTATCCAAAAACGGCTGTGGCTCTCCAGTAACTTAAAAGATAGGCGCCATTATGATGAAAATCGTCGAAATAGAAATCGCCAATACACGCCTGGGGAGAAGATGCTTTTAGTGCAGGATGAGCATCGAGCAAGGAGTACGTAGCATAAAATCCGGGATAGGAAACACCCCAGGTTCCTACTCTGCCATTGTTATTAGGCACGTTCTTCACCAACCAGTCTATACTATCGTAAGTGTCGCTGGCTTCGTCCACTTGTTTCCCTTTTTTGTTAGGAATATAAGCGCGCATATTGTCGTAAACGCCTTCACTCATCCAGCGGCCTCTTACGTCCTGGTAAACGATGATATAACCATCTTTCATTAAAAATACATTGGGTCCTATTTTAGACCTAAACTGATCCTCTCCATAAGGCCTGCAACTGTAGGGTGTACGCTGAAAAAGGATAGGGTATTGTTTAGAGGTGTCCTTTGGGGAATAAATGGAGGTAAAAAGTTTCACCCCGTCCCGCATGGTGATATAAGTTTCTGTCTTGTTATAATTTTCTTTTACATAAGTGTCGTTGTCCTGGGCAAACAACACCGAAGTGATGCAAACCACCCATAAAAAGATCAGGATCCGTTTCATAATTGCTATTTGGTTTTATTAAACTCCGCCAGACCCGCTTTCAGCCAGTCCAGATATTCGTTCTCATCTGGTGTGTAACCAACTGGAACATTCAGTAAGTTAAAATCGCTATCCATTAACACATAGTGAGGTTGCGAATTGTTTTTAAAATTCACAGTTTGAAAGGTGGCCCACCTATCCCCAACGGTACGTATAGGTTTCGTTCCACCGGTTGGCCGTAAAAAATTAAACCGATCTTCCTCCGGCAAGGGCTTACGATCATCTACATAAAGTGAAATAAGGATAAATTCCTCATCGATCATCTTAAATACTTCGTCCACACTCCACACATGTTCTTCCATCTTCCGGCAATTTACACAGGCCCAGCCTGTGAAATCGAGCATAATTGGCTTTCCTGAGCTTTTGGCTGCGTCAAGACCCTCGTAGAAATCCTTGTAGGCCTCCAGCCCCAAAGGTGCCGAGGTGCCTTTGTCGTACAGACTGTAGAAAAGCGGTGGTGCTAATCCACTTAGCAGCTTGAGATTAGCGTATTTAGTATTTGTAAGTCCGGGAATTAAATAAATACTGAAAGCAATAGCTAAAATACCAACGATAATATTGCCTTTTGGAAGTTTACTTCCTTTTGGGCCATCGTGCGGAAAACGTATAAATCCGAAAAGATACAGGGCCATTCCTATGGAACAAAGCAACCAGATCGCAATGAAGACCTCACGTTTTAGCAAGCCCCAATGCATTACCAGGTCTGCGTTTGATAAAAATTTGAATGCCAGCGCTAGCTCTGCGAATCCTAACACCACCTTTACCGTATTGAGCCACCCTCCACTGCTGGGTAAAGAATTTAACCAGTTTGGAAACAAGGCAAACAAGGCGAATGGCAGGGCAAGTGCCAGGCCAAAACCACCCATTCCAAAGCTAAGTTGCATGGCTCCGGCGTCCTGACTCAGGGATCCTCCCAGCAGTCCACCCAAGATGGGGCCTGTACATGAAAAAGAAACTATGGCCAGGGTAAGCGCCATAAAGAAGATACCAATGATCCCTCCAATGCTTGTGGCCTTAGCATCCATTTTTGTACTCCAGGAACTTGGTAGTGTGATCTCAAAATACCCGAAGAACGAAAATGCAAATACAAGAAATACAAGAAAGAAAAGAATATTGAGATAAATATTAGTGGAAATATTATTAAGCAGGCCTTCATCAACCGAATCCAGTAAATGGAACGGAAGGCTTAAAAGAACGTAGATAAAGAATATAAAGAACCCGTACAGCAGGGCATTTCTTACGCCTCGTTTTCGGTCTTTAGAGCCCTTGGTGAAAAAGGAAACCGTTAACGGGATCATAGGGAATACACAGGGAGTTAACAAGGCCAATAAGCCACCCAGGAAACCCAGGAAAAAGATAGTGAGATAACCTTTACTGTTGCTGGCGTTTCCCAGATCTCCTTTTACAGGGATACTAAGTGCTGCCGATTTTTCCAGATCGTCTTCTGTGATCTCGGCGGAAGCGGCTTCAGCTTTGCCTGATACGAGGTCCACCTCAAACGATTTGATATCGGGGGGCAGACATTGTTTATCGTCACAAACTGCATACGAAATTTCCACAACGATCTTCAAGCCTTCAGGATTCACCACCTCTATGGGTTGGATAAATACCGCCTTTTCCTCAAAGTACTTTACATCTATTTCGAACACCGGATCGAAAACCGGTGCCACGTCCGGTTCCTGCGTTTCACCAATCAGTGTATAGGTTTCCGGACTATCATTATAACTAAATTCGGTACGGATAGGGCCTTCAAATTCTTCGCCAAATTGAATCTGACTATATAAATGCCAACCGGCATCGATCGTGGCTTCCATAAGTATGTTGTATCGGGTGTCCTCTTCTTTTTCAACGGAGACTTCCCAGGATACAGGGTCTAAAAAATCTTGTGCATTTGCAGAAAAATAGCCGGAAATGGCCACTATAAACAAGATGAGATATTGTTTCATAAGTTACGATGTAGATTTGGAGGTTCGTATATTCATAATTTGCCTGGTGTGGGGTTCCACTTTAAATCGATCGTCGGCACGAAGGCCAATTACCCACACAACTTCTTCACCGCTGCAGAGCAGCCAGGTCTTTTCTTTGGCTACCAAAGATAACTTTTCATCCTTAAAATATTTACTCAATTTCTTTTTTCCTTTCATTCCGAAGGGAATAAAATAGTCTCCCTCCCGCCATTTTCTAATTTGAAGTGGATAGCTTAGTTTATCCTTGTCGACATAGATCTCCAAATCCGAATTTTTTCCGGGACTTTCAACTTCCCCAAACAGCAATGGAATGGGTTGGTCGATACGGAGAGTGGTTTCCTTAATCTCAAAGGTCTTAATTTTTTCTTCTGAAGGGATGACTGTTAACAATAATTTATCTCTGTCCTTCACCAATCTGTGTGTCCCAGAAAGAATATATTTCCCACTTTGCGCAGTCGATAACTCCGAAATATCCTTCCAGGCCGAAAATCCGAAAGGAGTGAGAAGCTCGTAAAGTAATGACTCCTGATGGGGCAGATCGGCCAATTTCTCAATATCTATATTGAATCCTTCGGAAGTTTCTGTAACGACTAATTGACGAATAAGCACAAGGTAATCGTCTATTAATGATTTACTATCCCTTAGGTGCTGCTGTGTTTTCAGCACGTTTTGGAGTAGCCCGTCTACTTCTTCTTTTAATGGCGGAATTACCTTTTGTCGCAGTGCATTGCGCAGGTAGTCTGTCTTTTTATTACTACTGTCCTCTCGCCAAAAATATCCCTGTGCTTTGGCGTGCTCCATCAACTCCTGTCTGCTAAAGTCAAGCAACGGACGAACAACCTGCTCATTCACTTCCGGTATACCCGTAAGCCCCCGGAGTCCGGTTCCCCTGGAGAGGTTGATGAGCATGGTTTCCAGGGCATCATCGGCATGATGGGCGGTTAACAGATAATCGTATTTAAAATCATTCAGGATCTCTTTAAACCAGCTATATCGCAGGCTGCGTGCCGCCATTTGAATGGATAATTTTTTCTCATCGGCAAATTCGCGGGTATCGAATTGTTGGGTGAAAACAGGTACATCCAGCATTTCGGCGAGGTCTAAGACAAAAGCCTCGTCTTCATCACTTTCAGCCGCCCGCAGTCCGAAATTACAATGAGCAATGCCGATCTCGTATCCCAGCTCCTTCATGGAACGTGTAAGCACCACACTATCCAACCCTGCGCTACAAGCGATGAGCAATCGTTTTTCCTTCAGAAAAGAAAGATTGTTAGCGATATGTTCTTCTAATTTTTTCAACATCTAAGCAAATATAATCAATCGGTTACGCAGCTAAACCTATTTTGTACGTTCCAGTACCTCTCGCATCGCTTTAGCCTTCAGAAGACATTCCTCATATTCATTTTCCGGTATAGATCGGGCGGTAATTGCCCCGCCAACCGAATAGCTTACATACTTCCTTTCAGAATTATATAAAATACTTCGAATGACCACGTTGAAATCGAAATCTCCTTCCGGAGAAAAATAACCAATTGCACCACTATACAAACCTCTTTTAGACATTTCAAGTTGTTCGATGATCTTCATAGCCGAAATTTTGGGTGCACCTGTCATACTTCCCATAGGGAAGGTTTGGCGGATCATTTCCACAGGATCCATTTCTACAGGCACTTCGCATCTAATGGTGGATATCATCTGATGCACCTGCTCGAAGGTATAGATTGCACAAAGCTCCTCCACCTCCACTGTTCCTTTAAGTGCAAGTCGGGAGAGATCGTTCCGAACCAAATCTGTGATCATAATGTTCTCGCTGCGTTCCTTGGGATCTGACCGCAATTTTTCGATCATTTCCTTATCCAGTTTTTTATTCTGAAATCGCCTTGCCGTTCCTTTAATGGGCTGAGAGATCAATTCACTCCCCATTCTCTTAAGATACCGCTCGGGCGATGCAGACATGGCAAAATACGGCCCGTTTCTGAAAAAAGTAGCGAAGGGAGGCCGGGAAATAGCATTGAGATGATGGAAGGTTCCGGTGGGATTGATGGTAACCCCTTCTGAATAGAATTCCTGGCAAAGATTAGCCTCGTAAATATCCCCTCGTTCAATATGCTTCAGCATACGGTTCACTTGTTCAAAATAACTGTCCCTGGAGGTGCGCAGACTGATCTTCACCGTGTCTTGCTCATTTTCGAGTGATGCATCAGCCTTGATGTTGAGGATCTGCTGCCAGTCGGATTCCAGTTCATCGGCCACCAGGTTTAGATAGTGTAATTCCACCGTTTTGTCGGTGAACAGCAGCAGGCGTTTAGGTTGGAAAAAGTGGAGGTCCGGAAAACCCAGGCCATCGTGATTATTGGAACTCAATCGTTCCACATCATTCTTGAGATCGTAGCTTAGGTAACCAAATAACCAATCCTTGATAGTAGACTGATATTCATTTAATTTATCGAAAGCCTGGTGAAAGTCGGTTTGCACAGAAGTGAAGGCATCTACTGCCAGTATGGCCTTGTAAGTGCTGTGGTTTTGGTGGTAGTCGTTGGAGTCCAGCCAGGCTACTTCATTAAATTGTTCGGCCCATTTAAGAAGTTTATGCTTTAAATGTACATCGAGTTCAAGCTTGTATTTTACACAAACTCGTTTCATTTAAGGGCATCCAAAAAGGATTCAATCTCAGATTGGAGTTGTGCAGATAACTCGTCGTTAGTAACTGTATTCGTTTCCGAAGAAAAATTAGATGAAAAAGACGGAAAAGGCATAGAGCCTACAATTTCGGCATTATATCTTGGTAGAACACCCTGGGCATATTGCAAGGAAGATAGTGCCCCTCTTTTCCCAGTGGAGGCGCTTAATAAAAGTACTTTCTTGCCTTCAAGGAACTTATACTCAATACGTGACAGCCAATCCATTACATTCTTAAAAAAAGCAGAAGGGCCTCCGTTGTGCTCATTTACTGAAATAATTACGCCATCGTGTGCCTTTATTTCATCCAGGAGCCGGGAAAGCTGCTCAGGATATCCTTCTTCTTTCTCAAGGTCTTCGCTAAAAATTGGCAGGGGATAATCGACAAGTTTTATAAGATTAGTATCATGATTTTCGATAGAATTTACAACATAAGATACTAGTTTATGATTGATGGAAGTACTGCTGTTACTTCCGGCAAAGGCAATTATTTTTTTCATACTACAAAGATACTTTTTTAAAGAAATAAAGGCCAGTCTGCTATCTGTCGATTAACAGTCACATTTAATAGGTTAAAAACAAGGTAATTATGCGTTTTATCGGATTAATAGGGCAGCTTATCGAATAGTTTAGGTAATTTCCTACAAAATTTTTTTTAGCTAGTCATTCCTTTATATCATTGTCTCTGATAAACCCCAAATTATCAACACGATATGAGAAAGACTACTTATGTGCTCTCGTTATTTGTACTACTTATTTTCGGCCAGGCGGTAAACGCTCAGGTAGGAATTGGTACGACAAATCCGAATAGTATGCTGGACATCCCTGCATCTAACAGCACCTCCCCCGCAAGTACTGATGGTATATTAATTCCTAGAATAGATAACTTCCCCGCTTCCAATCCGGGTGCAGACCAGGATGGTATGTTGGTTTTCCTGTCGGCAGCCAGTGCCGGAAACCCCAAAGGATTTTACTATTGGGATAATACCCTAAGCGATTGGATCTCGTATAACGATGAGTGGAAAGACGATTTCGTTGCTCAATCCAGAGGCGATTATGATGGTAATCTTATCTATGCCAACCAGGCAGGTACTGGAGGTGTGGATGTTGTAATCCTGGATTCCGGACAGATAGGGATGGGAACGAGCAATCTTGAAGAAAATCTGGAACTGAAGATAGACGGAGATAACGATATCCAGGTGTCTAGTGCTTCTCCACCAGATGCACCACAATTGGTGTTTTATACTACCAATGGAACCTTCGCTTCTCCTGATTTCATGAACGACAACGATGATATTGGGTATTTAACAGGCAAAGTATGGACAGGAACCGGTAAATCTGCTGATGTAGCAAACATACAAATGGAAGCCGATGGCAATCATTCTTCAGGTAGCCTGCCAACGAAGATCGAGTTTGCTGTCACAAGCCCGAACGACACCTCTCTAAATTCATCCAATCCGGAAATGGTGATCGCAAGTACAGGAAATGTGGGTATCGGATTAAATAATCCTTCAGCAGTACTGGAATTGAAAGCAGGAACGTCTGGTTCCAACTCGGCTCCTTTAAAACTAACTTCCGGGACCAATCTTTCTACCCCCGAGGCAGGAGCGATGGAATACGATGGATCAAATTTGTATTTCACACCTTCTACCACAAGAAAAATATTAATGACCGGTCTGGTTGCTACGCAATCACTTAATTTCCCGAATATCGGATCCGGTAGTACATCTGAATTAAATGTAACAGTACCTGGTGCTGTAGTAGGAAGTGCCTGTTCATGTGCACCTAATACAAGTATAGAGAACGGACTGCAATGGAGCTGTTATGTAAGCGCTGCCAATAACGTAAAAGTTAGGGTGTCTAATGTGAACTCCTTTTCTGTTAACCCGGCTAATAAGAGCTGGAAAGTAACTGTAATCCAGTAAACCAGGTCTTATGAAGAAATTAAGCGTCATATTATTGATCAACCTGGCAATGGCTTTACAGCTACATGCACAGGTAGGAGTGAATACGAACAATCCTAAAAGTATATTCGATATAGAAGCTACAAATCCATCGGCCCCCGCTATTACCGATGGCCTTATAGTGCCTAGAGTGGATAAATTACCCGCAACTAATCCGGGTGCGGCCCAGGATGGAATGTTGGTCTTCCTTACCACACCGGATAACGGATATAAAAAAGGGCATCATTTCTGGGATAATGCAGCCGCAGAATGGAAATACTTCGCCGGAGAATGGGTTGATGGCTACAATAATGGAAGCGAACATCTAACCTATGTAAAACAAGCCTTTAAAGAGAATCAGCAAGATGTGGTGATCCTGGATAGCGGAAAAATGGGAATGGGAACCGATGAGCCGGATGAAAGCCTCGAAATACGCTTACCGGGTGATAACGACATACAAATAGCATCTAACGGAACAAGACCAAATGCCCCCAATTTTATTTTCTTTACCAAAAACGGAACCTTCGCCTCCGGAGATTTCTTAAATGACGGTGACGTAATTGGATCACTAGCCGGAACTGTTTGGGATGGTAGTGGAGAATCTTCTGTGGTATCTTATGTGAATTCTGCAGCCGACGGGGATCATTCTAGTGGTGATCTGCCCAGCCGATTCAATTTCTCTGTAACCTCTGCCGGAAATACCTCAGCAGATGCGGATGGGATGGAAATGACCATTCGCGCAAGCGGAAAAGTAGGTATTGGCGTAAATAATCCAACAGCAGTACTCCAACTTAAAGGAGGAACGGCTTCTGCCAATTCTGCTCCCCTGAAATTCAATGCAGGTACTAATATGAGCAGCACAGAGGACGGCACCTTCGAATATGACGGTACGCACCTTTATTTCACATCCAATGGCAACAGGGATATTTTATTAAAAAAGTTAACCGCAACCGCAACCCTCGATTTTCTGCTAATGTTTGCCGGATTACATTCCGAACTAAATGTTACGGTAAACGGCGCTGCCACCGGAAGCTCATGTAATTGTTCTCCGGTAGGTTCTATTGAAAACGGATTAACCTGGAGTTGCTACGTAAGTTCAGCAAATACAGTTACCATACGTCTTTCGAATATTTCAGGAGGGATAATAGATCCTGTAAGTAAGGACTGGGTTGTAAACGTTATAGAATAAGAAGTATATTGATCCTCCCCCGTTATTTTAATATAGGAACAATGATAAGAAAACCAGCCATTAAAAAACGGCTGGTTTTTTTGGTTTTATACATGTAACGGTCTGTTTTCGGTAGCCGCCAATGCTGCTTCCTTAACGGCTTCTGCATAGGTTGGATGGGCGTGGCTCATCCTGGCGATATCCTCGGCACTGGCTCTGTACTCCATCGCGGTTACAGCTTCAGTGATTAGATCGGCAACACGGGCACCAACCATATGAACACCTAATACCTCATCGGTCTTGGCATCGGCTAGAATTTTAACGAATCCGTCTATGTCACCGCTAGCCCTGGAGCGACCCAGCGCTCTCATTGGAAACTGACCGGTTTTATAAGACACACCCGCTTCTTTAAGTTGTTCTTCGGTCTTTCCTACCGAAGCAACTTCCGGCCACGTATATACTACCCCCGGGATAAGATTATAATCGATATGAGGTTTCTGTCCGGCGAGAATCTCGGCAACTAAAACACCTTCCTCTTCGGCCTTGTGCGCCAGCATGGCTCCTCTAATCACATCACCAATAGCGTAAATATTAGACACATTGGTCTGTAAATGATCGTTCACTTCTATTTGTCCGCGTTCGTTCACTTTCACTCCCGCGTTCTCAAGCTGAAGCCCATCTGTAAAAGGGCGACGCCCAACAGAAACCAGGCAATAATCTCCGGTAAATTGAACTTCATTTCCTTTTTTATCGGTAGCAGTAACAGTGACTTCATTCTTTTTCCTCTCCACGGCAGAGACTTTATGAGAAACGTAAAACTTCACGCCTTGTTTCTTCATCACCTTCATCAATTCTTTACTTTGAGCACCATCCATGGTAGGAATGATCCTGTCCATGTATTCCACTACAGAAACTTCCGCGCCCAGACGGCGATACACCTGCCCTAATTCCAATCCAATCACACCACCACCAATAACAATCATATGTTTTGGGATCTCGTTGAGCGTAAGAGCTTCGGTAGAAGTGATAATTCGTTCTTTATCGATCGTAATAAAAGGTAGTGTTGAAGGTTTGCTTCCGGTAGCAATAATGATATTCTTTGCTTGGATCTCCTTATTTTCTTTTTCTGAAGCGATTACAACATGTGTAGCATCCTTAAAAGTTCCGGTACCGGTATACACATCTACTTTGTTCTTACTCATGAGGAATTCAATCCCTTTTGTGGTCTGATCGACAACCGCTTGTTTGCGTTCGATCATTTTTTTGAAATTCAGCTTGATCTCCCCGGGAATTTCGATTCCGTGATCTGCAAAATGCTTCATCGCATCTTCGTAGTGATGAGACGAATCCAGCAACGCTTTGCTGGGGATACATCCTACATTAAGACAGGTTCCGCCAAGGGTGTTATATTTCTCGATCAGGGCTGTTTTCATTCCTAGCTGAGCACAGCGAATTGCTGCCACATAACCGCCGGGACCCGATCCAATAATTGCAACATCATAAGTAGTCATAAAAGCCGGTTTTTTGAAATTTGAAGGTACAAAGGTACGATACTCCCCTGCAACAGCCAACCATTTAAGATTGCTATAACGAGAGTGCGGTTGTATTTTTCACTTCATTGATGGTGAAAGAGCTTTGGGTACTACCTATATGTTGTAAAGTGGTAAGTTTTTCAACCATAAAACTTCTGAAATGATCCATATCTTTAACAACAACTTTCAATAAATAATCGTACTCCCCGCTCACATGGAAGCACTCCAATACCTCATTTAGTTTAACTACTTCCCTTTCGAAATCGGTAACCGATTTGTGTACATGTTGCACTAATTTTATATGGCAGAACACCGTAAATCCCAGTTCCACCTTACCCCTGTCTACCATGGCAACATATTTCCGTATCACTCCGGAACGTTCCAGCTTCTTGATCCTTTCGTACACAGCTGTTACCGATAGACTAAGTTTATTGGATAGCTGTTTATTGGTTTGCTTGGCATCCTCCTGGAGGTGAACAAGGATGGCCCGATCTGTCTTATCTAAAACCATAACTGAAAATTTTTCCTAAAGTTACAAGTTTTTCGTGTGGAACTTAAAATATTTTCGGCAGTTTTATTAAAATTCCGTATAATTTTCTATATATGATGTATATCATTGATTATTATCGAACATAGTTATAATTTCGTATGAATATAAACCAGTATAGCTATGTCTTTCAAACCCGCGAATAAAATTCAGGATCTACAGTATTTTGGTGAATTTGGTGGTGTTAATCCGTCTATTTCAGATTCATCCACCTATACGTTTCTTTCAGCAAAAAAAATGTTCGACACCTTCGAAGGTAATGCCGAAGGATGTTATTTATATTCCCGACACAGTTCTCCCAGTGCGCTTTACTTGGGAGAGGCACTGGCAGCCATGGAAGATACCGAGACAGCTACGGTTACTGCTACGGGTATGGGGGCCATTGTACCTGCTATCATGCAGCTTTGCGGTGCCGGAGATCATATAGTAGCGAGTCGTACCATTTATGGCGGAACCTATGCATTTTTGAAGAACATGGCGCCCAAATATAACATCAACACCACTTTTGTAGACATTACAAAGCCCGAGGCAGTAGAAGCGGCTATCGGACCCAATACCAAAGTGCTCTACTGTGAAAGTGTGAGCAACCCCTTGCTGGAGATCGCCGATATCGCCGGGCTTAGCACTATCTCGAAGCGACATGGCCTGAAACTGCTAGTAGACAACACCTTCTCTCCCATGACCATTTCTCCTGCAAAACTAGGAGCAGATGTTGTGCTTCACAGTCTTACAAAATTCATCAATGGCAGCAGTGATACCATGGGGGGTGTAATTTGTGGCTCCCAGGAATTTATCGACGAACTTAGAAACGTAAATGATGGTGCCTGTATGCTTATGGGGGCTTCCATGGACAGCCTTAGAGCCGCTTCCATTCTTAAGAACTTGCGCACCTTGCACATCCGTATGAAACAACACAGTGCCAATGCCATGTACCTGGCAGAAAAGTTTGAAGCCGACGGGTTAAAGACTGTTTACCCCGGCCTGAAATCACATCCCGGTCATGAATTGATATCCCGACTTATGAACCCCGAATATGGTTACGGAGGTATGTTAACCATAGATGTGGGTAGTCTTGAAAAAGCAAATGAGCTTATGGAGCTGATGCAGGAACGCAACTTAGGCTACCTGGCGGTAAGTCTTGGCTTTTATAAAACCTTATTCAGTGCGCCGGGGAGTTCTACCTCTTCAGAAATTCCTGAAGAGGAACAAGAGGAAATGGGGCTTAGTGACGGACTTATTCGTTTCTCTATCGGACTGGATAACGACATCGAAAGGACTTATCGCAGTATGAGAAGATGTATGAACGAGGTTGGTGTATATCCTGAAAAACAAGTAGCCAACTCTTAGATCGGTTAATACTCTCTTGAAATTGCAATACTAGTGCCTGACGAATTAAAATATGGTGCCGGTGTGCTTCCACCCCAAACCGGAATATAGCGGAATGTCACCAAATCGTTGGCGTTAAGGTTTAAATGAAAATTATAATGAAAATTCTGTGTGTAACCAGAAAGGTATGTCGATCCTGATTGAATGTTTTGTGAATCGGCAAGAAAGCCGTTTACATATATTCTCAGTACCAACACCATTTGTTTGTTGGTTGATGTAACAAAATTCATATTAAAATTGGCGTTAATTTCATAAACACCATCCGCAGGTATAGTATAGGTGCCCGTAGATGTATTATAAGAACCTCCTCCAAAGTTATACGAAGCACTATTTAGTATCATGTTGTTCTCTACAGCATTACTAAAACCTGATATATTTGAGGTGTTTATTATTTTTAATGCTGCCTTATCGGTAGATGCCGGCACATCGACCCAACTTACATTCCCACTGCCATCGGTTTGCATGATCTGTCCGTTTGTTCCTCGGGACGCCGGAAAATTATAGGTATTAGCGGTATTGGTTCCTACAGCTACATTCCCTAAGAAATATCCTGCAAAGGTAGTTCCAGTACTTCGAAGCACCTCCGAATACACCCCATACAGGTTCCCATTAGCCGACGAATTAATGATATTATAACTTCCATATTTACTTCCGGTACCAGAACCTCTAACATTGTTGTACGTACCAAAATGATTTCCATTACCGGATCCAAACAGATCATTTGTCGAACCATAGGTATCATCTGCTGAGCTCTCGATCATGTTGTACAGACCGTATTTGGTTCCTGAGGCCCCGGTAGATCCGGAACTCATCTCATTGGTGATCCCGTATTTAGTACCATTTCCTGCAACATCCAGGGTATTTACAAAGGCATTTACCGCCCCCGAACTACCACTTACCGAATTTGTTAGCGCACCGGTTGTACCGGTAGAATTTAATTGTGTAAAGACCGCGGTAGCTCCCGAACCATCCAGTTCAACATCCAGTTTTGCGCTCGCTGTTGTCTTACCAATCGCCACATCATCTGTAGTATTGGTGGGATATAAAACAGTCCCGGCCGAGCTATCGACAATCCAATCCTCATCGCTCAAGCTCGCCGGATCCACCCAGCTGATGTTACCTGAGCCATCTGTTTGCATCAGCTGTCCATTTGTCCCCCTGTTAGGTGGGAATATGTAGTGATCTGCTGTGCCGGTACCAAAGGGTGAAACAGTACCTATTGCCACAGAACCTGCAAAGAACCCAGCAAAGCTTCCCGCTTTCTCCACTTCAGAATAAAGTCCGTAGTGCGTCCCTGCCGCCGTTGAAGAAACCAAATTATAGCTACCGATCTTATCCCCTGTGCTGTTTCCTCCAAGCTCATTGTAGGTGCCCATATAGGTGCCGGATCCCGTTCCACTTAATTGATTATGGATACCGTAGACCCCGGACGAACCGCTCGCATTTACATCATTCTCAACCCCATATAGTATGCCGGTTCCAGATATTACAGACTTAACCCCCCAGGAATTGACCCCGGAGTTAATCGTGTTATATACGCCTCGATTTTGGGTTCCACTTACCGCTATTTGGTTATAAGTACCCGTTTGAGTTGCTGTGGACGAGCTACTATTCAGGGTGTTGTAGATTCCGTAAAGTTGTCCCCCTGCCGAATTATTCACCTGGTTTCGTGTACCCACATGAGTTCCGTTATTGGTAGGAGTTACGCGGTTGAAGATACCATGTTTGTCTCCGGCCGATCCTCTCACATAGTTATAAATACCTCTAGAAGTATTTCCTGAATTTGCATCGGAAGTTTCCAAATAAATTCCTGCGATATCGGTAGTGGGCGAAATTCTTGAATACGACAGATTTACTCCCCTATCGTGAGTACTACTATTTATATCGAGAGGATATGCGGGTGAATTCAATCCAATACCCACCTCCCCCAGCGTATACTGGTTGTCGTTTATGTCGTTCGGACTGGTAGTCGTCCCCTCTTCATACCAATCGCTGTCACTTCCACCCGAGGATGTACCTGTGCTAATACGTTCCCAGGTCGTACCATTGAAGTAATAAAAACCAACACCAGAGCCGCCGCTCACGGCTGCATTAGTATTCCAAATAAGCAATCCTGCGGCTGCAGTATTGGTTCCGTCCAGGGAGGTGTTGGTTACGTCGCCTAGCGATACTCGGGGTACCAAAACGCCGGAGTCTGTTGAAGTGATATCCAGGGAAGACGAAGGATCCGGGGCTGTGGTGCCGATGCCAACCTGAGCTGAAATTGAGAATGAAATTAGAAGCACGAATAATCCCAATACAAATTTTCTCATGATAATAGTTTTATTTAATCAAAACTATATGGATATCATGAACAGTTGTGGCAAGCATGTAACAATTACTAGTACAAATGTAACACGGGCCCAAAACCTATATAAATAGTGGCTTTAGTAAATGTATTTTTATTGCTGAATTAAAATATTCAGGAGCGTTTTTATTGTTTTTAATT
>QQUG01000129.1 GCA_008501705.1 Flavobacterium sp. | reverse complement strand
GGTTGTAGTCTCACCAAAGCTCTGGGCAATATCGGTTTGCTCACTAACCAGGTTTAATTGCACGTTTGCCCAGTATTTCTCTTTTTCGATCCCTGCAACAAACCGGGTTTTCAGGGGAGGTGTTAAAGGAAGTGATTCATCCAGATCTTTATTCTTAGTTTGAACATACGCCATTTCGGAACTTAAGTAATAGTCTTCCAGAAAATCATACTTCAACGCTACTTCAAATCCATATCGATAAGCATCTTCCAGATTGCGAAACACCTTAGGATTTACAGGTTCTAACATTGGGTTGTATTTCCTGGTGAGCGTTGTGTCGAACACCCCCATGATATAGTTTTCGAACAAGGAATAGTAAACAGATGCCGAATAATTCAACCTGCTACTATTGCTTCCTAAGGCCTTTTTCCCTTTGAAACCAATTTCGAATTGATTATTCACTTCGGCATCAAGGTTGGGATTACCAATATATTCGTAGGGATCCTGGCCCACAGTGAAATGATTGATAAATCGTTCTATCATATTCGCAGACCGCACGCCTCTTCCAAAGGCAGTTTCCAGGATGAAAGCATCTGAAAAGATCTTTCTAAGGGAAACAGTTCCACTAAGATTATGTTCAGTCCGATCTGATAAATTATACAAAGCAGCAAAATCTGCCTCCGGGTCATTGATCGAACTAAGTACCATATCGTAGCGCATTCCCACTGTAAGGATAGAGCTATCGTTTATTGACCATTTGGATTCGGCAAATACACCATAATCATCTACCCGCGAATCCTGCCATACCTTATCGACAAAAACCATGGGTGTTGGCAAGGGTTCCCCCTGCATATTCTGCTTCACTATCCTCGTGCGTGAACCATCCCTGCCAATGAGATTTGCGTCCAACCCGGTAAAAAGCAATAAATCTGGCCCGGGAGCAAGTTTTACTTCGAGCTTTCCTCCCATGGTTATTGCATCGATGGAACTTGAAGCTTCCATTATCGCAAATGAAGGTCTTCGGTGGTTATTCATAAGATGATCTACATAACTGTAGTACAGTTTTGCGTTCACGTATTTCATGAGCCCCTGATCTAGTTCCAGCTTGTAGTCCAGTGAAGCTATACTACTGTCGTCGTACTCTGTGTCCATTGGCAAACCGGCATGCAAAACATCCCTGCCGAAGGACTGCCTGAACTGACCCTGAATTCGTTGGTTGTCACTCAAATTGTAGCCAACTTTCAAGCTGTAGTCTATACTTCGAAAAGACGAAGGAATACTAGTTCCATCACCGTCTTCATAATTTCCAAAATCACGGTAACCAAAATTACCAACCAGATCGTATCGATCGTCGACCTGTTGTAGTTTCAGTGCAGAAACCAGGGCTCCTCCATTGGATTCGTACGAGGTGGAAACTTGTCCGTGAAGGCCCATCTCACTAAACTGCGGTTTTCCCGTAATTAAGTTAACAATCCCACCGAATGTAGATCCGTATCTAACGGTAAACGGACCTTTTACAATCTCGATTTTTGTAATTTCTTCCGGCGAAACATGTGTAGTAATGGGGTCCATCCTGTTAGGACAGGCGTGCATCACTTTAGTACCCCCGTCATACTGAACATTTAACTGTTCGTACTGAGCCGCACGAAAAGAAGGATCTATTGCATAATTCCCTCGTTTTACTACGGAGAAACCATTGATGTTATTAAATAGATCGGCAACATTTTTTGGTTGAACAATTCGGCTCGAGCTTTTATTGGACACCACACTGTGAATGGGATCGGTTTTTAAATTTCCACTCACGATTACTTCATCCAGGTGCTGGATAGTAGTAAGATAGGTGACACTGTCCTTTTGCACCGGTTCTTTGTCCTGGGCATAGGATATAGTTATCACCAGCATGCCGAATAGCATGCTAATAAATCTTTTCATAATAATAAAATTTATAAAAGAGTAATAAATTAGGTGATCTGTTGAATCACCTGTTTGTTTACAGGAAAAGAAATCGCCTTTTGCGGTGGATGGAAAAGTTTACAGACAAGTAAATATTTGTAGCTGTTCTCATAGGTATCGAAGTAATCTTTTACCATAGTGACAGCATTAAATATAATTTCATTTCGATCCTGCACAATTAGCAATAGGTCCTTATATTCTATCTCAGATAGCGGTGCCTTATTCTCTTGCTTTTCGTTGGATACGATCTTTTTCAAATAGCACTTTCCGTTACATTCAAGTTCTGGTTTGTCCTTGTTTTCGCACAGCATTTCAGTAAAACCACCCGGATCCAGATAATAATAGACATATGTAAATGAGATCCTGAAGCTACTAAATAGCAAGGCGAAGATAACCGCTATGTTTAACACATGTTTAGCTAGGGACATTTGGCGCGAAAATACATTTACAACAATATTTTCTTTATGATAAATATCATTTTTATGAGGTGTATTAAATGATTGTCAAATTTAATCTATGCGTCCGGCACGGTTGGTAACAAAGGTTACTGACCCATCTTCATTTGTGGGATATTTTTGCCTTAAAATTAAACGTAGTGAAGAACTTATTGAGTATTCTATTTTTATTGTTCGCCGGCCCTGTCATTTTTGCACAGGAAACCCAGTCTCTGTCCAGATCGGATTTACTCAATGCCGTACTAGAGAATGGAAATATCATCAAAATCGAGGAACAGAAAGTATTGGAAGCAAAGGCCAACTTAACACAGGCTAATGCTGTGTATTTACCTTCTGTATCCGCGTCTTACACAGGAAGTACAACAACCAATCCACTGATGGCATTCGGGTCCAGGCTCAACCAGGAGGTGCTAACAGCCAGCGATTTCGATCCTAATTTACTTAATAATCCGATGCGTACGGACAATTTTGCGACCAAACTGGAAATTAGGCAACCCCTTATAAACATAGACGGATTTTTCCAGCGAAAAGCAGCTAAATTGACATATCAGTCAGTGCAGTCTCAGGCCGAACGTACAAGAGATTATCTGGAACTTCAGGTAATTGAGAATTATATGCAGTTACAACTGGCCTATAAAATGGTAGCTGTGATGGAGCGCTCTAAGGAGGCTTCCGAAGAAAATTACCGTATTGCAAAGAACAGCTATGACCAGGGCCTTTTACAAAAATCGGATCTTCTTGCGGCCGAGGTTCAGGTACTGGAAATGGAAAATCGACTGAAATACGCCAGGAGTAATGTGAAAAATATATCGGGGCAAATATCTGTGATGATGAATGACGAGCGAGATGCAATTTATGCGCCATTAGCCGAACTAGAACCAGCCAATGATATTGCTAGAATAGATTCTATCTCTTTAGACCGAGCCGATATTCGAGCAATGCGAACAGCCAGAACGGCTTACCAACAACAATATCGCTCCAATAAAATGTCTTTTCTACCTCGATTGAATGCTTTTGGAAGCTATGAACTATACGATGATGAGATCTTTCAGGCCGATGCTAACGGTTACCTGTTTGGAGCCCAATTGAGTTGGGATTTATTCGACGGAGGAAAACGAATTGGAAAAACCAAGAATAGTAAAGCTGCATTCGAACGTTTCAGCTATGAATACGAACAATACCTGGCTGAAAGTAAACAGGAACTCCAGAAAGCTTATCGCATGCTTCAAGATGCAGAAAACGGACTGGAACTTTCGAAGAAGGCCCTAACACAATCTGAAGAGGCATTACGCATTCGTAAGAACAGGTTTCGAGAAGGTCTGGAACGAACCAGCGATCTTCTTTTTGCCGAGGCAACTTATGCAGAAAAGCAGTTGGACTACCATCAGACTGTATTTCAATATAACTACGCACTGGCCTATGTGCGTTTCTTAACAAAAAAGTAAAACACATCTATGAAAAAGTTTATAATACCAATTCTATTTGCCACCGTCCTATTTGGCTGTGTGGATACTGTAGATACAACTTCAGTTGCGGTTGATGATGCCCTAAAAGTACAGGTACAGCAGGTAGCCGAGGGGATGGACAATCCTTACTTAAGTACTAGTGGAATCATTGAGGCCGCAAAAAATGCAAAACTCAGTACCCGTATGATGGGTCATGTAGAAAAGATCTATGTATCCACTGGAGACACGGTAAAAAAAGGTACTACTTTAATACGGGTAAACAGCGCAGAGCTGTCTGCGAAAAGTGCCCAAGCCAATGCACTTGTCATCGAGGCTACATCCGCTTATAAAAATGCTGAAAAAGACTTGAAACGTTTCCAGGCCTTGTTTAATGACAACAGTGCCTCACAAAAGGAGCTTGACGATATGCGTTCCCGATTCGAAATGGCCGAAGCACGTCTGGAAGCTGCGAAGCAAATGAAAAATGAGGTCGGTGCACAATTTGCCTATACCAACTTAAGTGCACCCTTCAATGGTGTGATTACCGGAATATTTATTGAAGAGGGCGATCTCGCAAATCCCAGTGCTCCTTTATTAACCATTGAAATGCCAGAAATTTTCGAGGTAACCACCAGGGTGGCAGAAAACGACATTGAGAAGATCGAACCACGCAGCAAAGTGACCGTTGTGGTAAAAGCCCTGGACACTATTATGGCTGCCACAGTTACCGAAGTGAGTCCATCGGCGACAATAAGTGGAGGACAGTTTGTTGTAAAGGCAGAGCTGGATGATCCCATAGAAAATTTAAAGTCGGGTATGTACGCCACGGTTCAGTTTCCAGTGGAAGGTGGCTTAACCAACACCCCTGTTCTCATTCCACTGGAAGCCGTGGTTACCCACGGTCAACTAAGAGGGGTATATACATTAAGCAACCAGAATACAGCATTATTGCGCTGGCTGAGGCTTGGGCGCGAATATGGTGACCAGATAGAAGTGTTATCCGGCTTATCCGGGGAAGAAACATTTATCATATCAGCAGAAGGAAAACTTTACAACGGTGTAAGGGTAGAAATTCAATAAGAAAATCGCATGAAAGAAGGTTTAGCAGGAAAGATCGCCAAAGGCTTTATAAGCTCCAAACTTACCGTATTACTCATGATCGTTTTTATGGTCATTGGGGTTTATAGTTCATTCCTTATCCCTAGAGAAGAGGAACCACAGATCGATGTACCTATGGCAGATATCTTCGTGGGTTATCCGGGGGCCAGCCCTACCGAAGTGGAAAGCAGGGTGATCAAACCGTTGGAAAAACTCATCTCTAACATAAAAGGTGTTGAATATGTGTATTCCACCTCTATGAAGGAACAGGGAATGGTAATAGTACAATTTTATGTGGGAGAGGACATAGAGCGGTCTTTTGTGAAATTGTACAACGAGATCAATAAGCACATGGATCTTATGCCCGAAGGAGTAACATTCCCTTTGATAAAAACACGGGCAATAGACGATGTTCCCATGTTGGGGATCACCCTTTGGAGTGAAACCTATGACGACTACAGGCTGCGGCAGATCGCACAGGAACTTACAGATGAGATCGAAAAGATAAATGACGTATCGGCAACGCGTCGCATTGGTGGCCGAGAACGACAGATTCGGGTTGTTCTAGACAAGGATAAAATGGCTGCCAGCGGTCTGGATTTCCTCGAGATCGCCAAAATGATCCGCACCAACAACCAGCAATTGGATGCCGGTAGTTTTAATAGCAGAGACAACGAGATCATGGTAAAGACGGGGGAGTTCCTGCAATCTCGAGAGGATGTAGAAAACCTCATCGTGGGGAGCAACGCCAATCAACCCATTTACCTGAAGCAAATCGCAATAGTGACAGACGGACCCGAGTTGTCGAAAAATTACGTTTCGCTTGGTTTTGGCGCAGAAAGTGTCCTTTCGGAAAAATTTCCTTCAGAATATCCGGCAGTGACCCTTTCGATCGCAAAGCGAAAAGGTGCCGATGCGATGAAGATTTCGGACATCATACTTGAAAAAGTTGATCATTTAAGAAAAGACCTCATCCCGGATGATGTGCAGGTAGAAGTAACACGTAACTATGGTGAAACTGCATCACAGAAGGTTTCCGAACTACTTTTACACCTAATAGGTGCGATCATAGCCGTGACCTTGGTAGTAATGCTGGCCATGGGATGGCGTGGTGGCCTGGTGGTGTTTCTTTCGGTGCCTATCACCTTTGCACTCACATTGTTGAGTTACTATATTTTGGATTACACGCTAAACCGTATCACACTCTTCGCCCTCGTATTTGTTACCGGTATTGTAGTGGATGATTCCATTATCATTGCGGAGAATATGCACAGGCATTTTAAGATGAAACGATTGCCTTTTAAACAGGCGGCGCTTTACGCGATTAACGAGGTAGGGAACCCCACAATACTTGCAACTTTCACGGTAATTGCATCGGTGTTACCAATGGCCTTCGTATCCGGGCTTATGGGGCCCTATATGTCTCCTATGCCTATTGGTGCGTCTATTGCTATGCTGCTATCCCTTTTTGTAGCACTTACAATCACGCCTTACCTGGGTGTATTATTCCTTCGGGAACGTGAAAAGCCTTCAGCAAAGAAAAAGGAACACAAGCCTCTTGAGGAGACATTTATCTATCGTATTTATGAACGCCTGGAACGACCATTAATTGAAAGTAAAAAGAAACGATGGCTATTTCTTGGAATAACTTTCGTCTTGCTGTTAGGATCCGTTGGTCTATTCTTTACAAAATCTGTTGCTGTGAAAATGCTACCGTTTGACAATAAGAATGAATTCCAGGTAGTGATCGATATGCCTGAAGGCAGCACCCTGGAACGAACTGCAGCAGTAGCGGGTGAGATAGGGCAATTTATACGAACACAACCAAATGTGGTGAATTATCAAACTTATGTAGGTACTTCATCTCCAATCACTTTCAATGGACTGGTGCGTCACTACGATCTACGAGCGGGCAGTAATGTGGCCGATATCCAGGTAAATCTTACAGATAAGCACGACCGCAGTGTACAAAGTCATGACATTGCCAAGTTATTCCGACCAGGAATACAGGATATTGCCAAAAAATTTGGTGCGAATATAAAGATAGTTGAAGTACCCCCTGGTCCGCCTGTTTTATCTACCATAGTTGCCGAGATCTACGGTCCAGATTATAAAAAACAGATCGAAGTGGCAGACGCGGTGCAGGAGATACTAAAAAACACGAAAGACGTGGTTGATATCGACGGGATGGTTGAAGCAGACCAAACAGAGTACGATTTTGTGATCGACCGTGAAAAAGCAATGCTCTATGGTATCTCTCCGGAACAGATCACAAAAACTCTAAGGACGGTATTAACAGAGGCACCCGTAACGCATATATACGATGAGACCGCCACCAATCAGGTTGGAATTCATCTCACATTGGAGGAAAAGGAGGCATCAGATCTGGCCTCATTACGTTCTATCCAGATTAGGTCACAGCAAGGAAATATGGTTCCTCTGGGTGACCTGGTTGATATCAGGCAAGGAATTATAGAGAAAAGTATCTTCAGAAAGAACCAGAAACGAGTGGTATACGTGATGGCCGATATGGCCGGAGAACTGGAGAGTCCGGTGTATGCCATCCTTGGTATTAGTGATTCGCTAAAGCAGATACAGCTTCCAAAGGGATATCTATTAGATGAGTTGTATATCCGTCAACCAGATTTTGAAGATAACTATACTGTAAAATGGGATGGGGAATGGCAGATCACACTGGAAGTATTTCGGGATCTCGGAATAGCTTTCGCCGGGGTAATTGTAATCATTTATATGCTCATCGTGGGCTGGTTTCAAAATTTCAAGGCCCCGGTAGTAATGATGGTAGCCATTCCTCTTTCCTTAATTGGAATTGTACTGGGCCATTGGATGCTCGACGCCTTCTTTACCGCCACCTCTTTTATAGGGATGATCGCACTAGCAGGAATTATGGTACGGAACTCGGTGTTGTTGATCGACTTTGTGAACCTTCGCCTGGCGGATGGTGTACCTCTTAAACAGGCTGTGATCGAAGCAGGTGCGGTAAGAACAACACCTATCCTGCTAACAGCAGGGACAGTAGTGATTGGTGCATTTGTGATATTGTTCGACCCTATTTTCCAAGGCCTTGCCATTTCACTTATGGGAGGGACCATTGTTTCCACGGTACTTACACTGCTCGTTGTGCCCTTAGTTTATTATTTAATTGAAAGAAGAAAACACAAATGATGAAATTAGTAATAGTAACCGCCGTATCCGAATACAGGGAAGCGGTAAAGAAATTATTCCGAAAGGCCGGAATCGAGCGATTTAGCGGCTCTGAAATCGAGGGCTATAACCAGGTAGCATCTGTGGCTGCACAGACCGGATGGTTCCAGGGAAATACCTTTGGAGCAGATTCCGAATTGTATTTTTCTTTTACAGAAAGTGCAAAGATCGACCAGTTTATTGAGCAACTGGAACAATTTAACGAAAATCTGGAAACCAACAACCCGATACGGGCGGCTGTGATTCCGATAGAAAAATTCATTTAAAATTCAATGTATGTTAAATAGATATATCCGTGCAATTGCAGGTAGCCTGATCCTAATAAGCTTGCTGCTTGCGGTTTATGTGAACATCAACTGGCTTTGGTTTACTGCTTTTGTGGGAGCCAATTTACTCCAATCCTCCATCACCAAATGGTGCTTAATGGAAGATATTTTGAAGAAGTTCGGGATTAAAAAATAGCCTAAATTATTATCTTACATTCCAAGAGGCTCAACACATTTATAGCAGACCTCTATATTATAAGCAGTATGTTGTGGCATTGAAAACATCAGCAATTATACGAAAATGGTTTGAAGCCTGGGAATCGGGTAACTACAGAGACATCCCGGTTACGGATGACTTTAGGCATACGAGTCCGTATGGAACGATAGTGGGGAAAAACGCCTATCTAGACCTGGTTGCAGCTAATGAGGATAAATTTTTAGGTCACACGTTTCAAATACACGACGCCCTGTATGGTGAAACTACTGCTTGTGTTCGGTATACCGGGAAACGGGAAGATCTTTCTCTGGATGTAAGCGAATGGTATACGATTGAAGGCAACAAAATAAGGGAGATCATTTCGTATTATAATATTGAAGGGGAGCGTGAAATAGAAATATAGAGGGGATAGCAACTCTTTTTCGAAATGTAATGTTCGGGATGGCGTTGACGATCTTTGCTGGATACCTTATCGCCAGATTAACAGAAATTCCGAATCTTCTGGACTATTTCTTCTGGACCTCGTTGATCGTGGGTATACTCTACTTATTGATCATGGCGAATTCTAAAAAATATAAAAGGGAGGGATGATCTTTTGGTCGCAATAAGATTATCCTTGTTCGCCACAAGAGATTATATATTTCGGACGCACTGCCGTAGAACCTGCTTTTGCAATTTGCTAAAAGCATTATCTTTAGCTGAAACCCGCCTCGATGTAGACTTATGGGCAAACAAGTCTATGACACGTTGCTCGAAGAAATAGCATATGGACTTATGAATAACCATGCGCATTGGAAATCGATTGTACAAAACAGAAATTCTTTGAAAGTGACAGGCGTTTTTGCAGAATTTACTGCTAAATTCGGGGCCATCTAATTTAAAAAAGAATTAGCTATACCTGGCCGACTTAAAATTGCATTTAATTGGGCGTGAATTGATAATTATGAAGAGATACTTAACAGTAGACGACATCACCGATGTCTTACATAAATCCAAACAAAGAGGAGTTGGATTTCTCTTATCAAAATTGAACATCTTCGGCTTAAAACGAACCGAGAAAACCTTCGATCAATTAGATTATGAAAGTGCAGATTGGTGGATCGTGCCAAAAGTGGTAGAGCGCTGGAATAAGTTAAATACGGGTAATCCGAATATGGATTACAAAGAGTTTTTTGTAACTAATTATCTTCAGAACAAAACCGGGCTTAGATTAATATCCTTAGGAAGTGGCGCCAGTCATCATGAGATCGAACTGGCCAAATATGCTAATTTTGAAGAAATTATCTGTATCGATATTGCCAAAAACAGATTACTAGAAGCCGAAGTAAAAGCACAACAGCTCAATTTAAAGAATATAAAATTTATATGTGCAGACATCAACAATTATAACATCCCTGAAGAATATTTCGATGTGGTTTTCTTTCACGCCTCCTTACATCACTTTAACCACATTGAGCATTTTGTAAAAACCACCATTAAAAACAGTTTAAAACCGAACGGCTTACTGGTTATTAATGAATTTGTGGGAGCAACCCGATTGCAGTTCCCTAAACATCAAATTGCAAAGATCAACGAAGCCTTGCGTATCATACCTAAAAAATACAGAAGCAGATACAAGTCTAATTTGTTAAAATCCAGATATTACGGATCGGGTATTTATAGAATGATTGTGGCAGATCCTTCAGAATGTATAGATTCTGAAAGTATATTACCCGCCATACATTCTAATTTTGAAACCGTCCTGGAAAGACCGTATGGTGGAAATATACTGATGAGTGCTTTAAAAGATATCTCTCACCATTTCGTCGAATTAGATTCGGAAAAGAATAAGGTATTAGACGAACTATTCCTTTTAGAAGATGAATATTTAACCAATCATGCTTCAGATTTTGTATTTGGGATATATCGTAAAGTATAATAGGACTCAGATATAAATGATCAAACACAGGAGTAGAGCGATATTATTATGGTGAATTATATAAGAATTAATTGCTGCTAATTTAGCCGGAAATGGATTTTAAAGAAATAATTGAAGAAGTTTATATAAAGGTTAAAAATCTTGACGACAAGGGAGAAGTAGCAACTTATATTCCGGAATTAGAAAACGTTGATCCCGAGAAATTTGGTGTTTATATTTCTACCCTTAACACGTTTAAATATGGAATAGGAAATTATGACGACAAATTCTCTATTCAAAGTATAGCAAAGGTATTATCTCTCAGCCTGGCCTACCAATTGATCGGAGAAAGGATATGGGAACGCCTTGGCGTAGAACCTTCCGGAACAGCTTTTAATTCACTCGTTCAACTTGAAGCAGATAATGGAATTCCACGGAATCCTTTTATCAATGCCGGCGCCATTGTTATATCGGATATATTGATAAGTAATTTGAAAAATCCGAAGGAAGACTTTTTAGCTTATGTTAGAAGTCTTTCAAACAATCCGGAATTAAATTATTCGGAAAAGATCGCAGCTTCCGAAAACGAGGTAGGATTTCGCAATATCGCATTGTGTAATTTCATTAAGTCCTTCGGAAATATTAAAAATGATCCAGCGGAGGTATTAGATTTCTATTTCGATCTCTGCTCCATAGAGATGACGTGCAAAGAACTTTCGGAAGTGTTTCTCTTTTTGGCGAATAACGGTTTTAGTTTAAACTCCAATAGACCTGTACTAACAAAAAGTCAATCGAAAAGAATTAATGCAATTATGTTAACCTGTGGATTTTATGACGAATCCGGCGATTTCGCGTTCAAAGTCGGCCTTCCGGGAAAAAGTGGTGTAGGAGGAGGAATCATAGCAGTACATCCTAATCAATATGCCATCGCAGTCTGGAGCCCAAAATTAAATAAGAAAGGAAATTCTTTTAAGGGGATGAGATTTCTTGAAGAATTTACAACTAGATCTGAACTATCTATATTTTGAATTGCTATGGTTTACCCGGAATTTGTATAACGAGATCAAACTCGGTTGAACGAATAAATATCACACGAAAGTACCATTTTATTGCAATGGTTTTAGCATAACACCAACACACAATTTTGTAACTATTGCGCAATAGCTTGTTCGCCAATTCTCGGCTAAAGCAATGTGCGTGAGGTGTAAATTAACATACAGAATGAACAAATCAATAATAGCCCTACTCCTACTTTTATGCTTTATTAAAGTAGCGGGACAAAATCCTACTTCGGATTCGTTACAGATCAAGAATCCGGTAAAATTTAAATACCAATCTTTAGTTATACCCTCAGTTTTAATTGGATTTGGAGTAGTTGGTCTTGAGAGTCATGCACTAAAGCAATTAAATACAAGTACCCGAAACGAGATAGCCGAGCACATCGACACTAAAATTACCGTTGATGATTTCTCTCAATACAGTCCTTTCGTATCGGTTTATGCACTGAATGCTTTGGGGATTGAAGGAAGAAATAATTTTACCGACAGGACTATTATTTTAGGTTCGGCGGCACTGATAATGGGAGGAACCGTAAATATTATAAAACTTACCACTAATGTGGAAAGACCAGACGGTTCATCTTTAAATTCTTTTCCATCCGGTCATACCGCAACAGCCTTTATGGGAGCCGAATTTTTATACCAGGAATACAAGGATGTCTCCGTTTGGTATGGTATTACCGGCTATATAGTGGCTACCGGAACGGGACTTTTTAGAATGTATAACAACAGGCACTGGCTCACCGATGTAGCAACTGGAGCGGGCATTGGAATTTTAAGCACGAAAATTGCGTATTGGGTGCATCCATGGATTAAAAATATATTTTATAAGGACAAAGAAGATATTAGCGGGACAATACTGCCCCTGTGTGATGGTAAAAATTATGGATTGGGTATCATCATGACCTTTTAAAATATAAAAAAGAGTTAATCTTGTAATTATTTCTAAACGTTTGTTTAGTTTTGTACTGAATTTAATTTCAGAATGCCCAGAATTAAGAAATATAAGGAGAATGAAGTAATCGAAAAAGCTATGTATGCATTCTGGCATAATGGTTATGAAGCCACTTCCATGCAAATGCTTGAAAAAGAAATGGGAATTAACAAATTCTCGATCTATTCCAGTTTTGGCAATAAAAACGGGGTTTTTCTGGAAAGTATAAAATGTTACAAGCAGAAATTAAATGCACTCATCAACAAACTAAAAAATTCTAATAAAGGTGTAGTAGGCGTCAAGGAATATTTCTACGACTTTATCGAATTTTCTAAAGAGAATGAAATTGGCAAAGGATGCCTAATTACTAATACCGCCAATGAAATCGGACAGGATGCGGATGAATCTATTAAAGAGGCGTTGTTTCACTTTACCGAGAATGTGAGATCTGTTTTCGCCCAGGTATTGAACCAAGATACTTCTAAAGATCAGGCAACCGTCGAACAACAAGCGGATTATTTGATTATTTCGATGTTTGGTTTATCCTCCGCAACAAGAATATTTAATAAAACACAATTAGACAATTACATACAGAACATATTTAAAAATCTTTAATATTTTTTTTAACTATATCTAACCGATTGGTTAGTTATAATAATAACTACAAATTTTAAACTATGAGTACAATTCAATCGAGTACACCTTTAAAAATTCATACGATAGAGACAGCCCCTGAGGAAAGCAAGCCGTTACTTGAAAAATCTAAAAAAGCTTTTGGTTACGTTCCGGGATTACACGGAGCTTTAGCCGGTGCCCCGGGCTTGTTAGAAGCCTATCAGAACATTCACGAGTTATTTGTAAACTCTTCCTTTAACAATGACGAATTAACGGTCGTTTGGCAGTCGATCAATGTTGAACACCAATGTCATTATTGTGTTCCGGCACACACTGCTATTGCAAAAGCTATGAAGGTGGACGATGCTATCACAGAGGCTTTACGCAACGAAACAGAACTACCTTCACCTAAACTGGAAGTGTTAAGAGAAACAACCTTATCCATAGTTAGAAACCGGGGAAATATATCAAAAGATGAAATACTAGTGTTCTACGACGCGGGATTTAACCAAAGACATTTATTGGAGATCATTCTGGGCGTGGCCCAGAAAACAATAAGTAATTATACAAACCATATCGCCGAAACACCTTTGGATAAGGCATTTGAGAAATTTGCCTGGAATTAGTTATCAAAAAAGGTGTTGGAGGTTAAATCCAGCACCTTCTTTTATCTGTTTTATGAAAGTATAAATCAATAAAATTCCCAAGATGTTATCCAACCTAAACAATAAAATGCTCGCCCTGCATTTATTTCGAATCTCATTCGGGATTAATTATTTTTTTCATGGCATAGTGCGAATTCCCGATCTTGATACCTTTGCTGAAGGCTTACAAAACTCCTTCCAAAATACAGCACTCCCTGTATTTATTATTACCCCAATAGCCTATATGATCCCCTTTATTGAGACCATCATCGGCTTACTTTTAATTCTGAATATAAAAACCAGAGAAACACTGGTGGCCACCATGGTTTTAATGAACATCCTGGTTATAGGAAGCTCATTTGCACAGAAATGGGACTTGGTAGGTTTACAGGCCACCTATATTGGTTTCTTATTCTTACTCCTCTATTTTACAGTTGACAGGCAAAATTCGATTCAAAAAATTAATTCACAACATCTTTAAACTTTACATATGAACATTAAAACATTCGCAATAGCATCTGGTATATTGTTACTATTAATCAGCTGTAAAAACGCTTCAGAAAAAGAAATAAAAACAGACAGAGTACCTGCGATCACCTTCCAAAATAAAGGTCATGAACTCATCTATCAGCTGGTTCAGAAGGTAGGAGACTACCAAACCCTTAGAGATAAAAAGGATGTTGTATATACCTACACCTATAGCGTACCAGACGGAAAAACAGATATCTCTAACGAAAAATACATATTCGATGGCGAATTATCCTATGGTGAGTACAAGCAACACCAGCGCACTTTGCCGCATTTAGAAGGAACCTTAGAACAAGGGTTTAACGGCGAAGAATTCTGGCTGAAACTCAATGGAATAAATATAACTGACAGTATTGCATTAAAACGAGTTGCATTTGCAAGACCCACCAATTTCTATTGGTTTAGCATGTTTCAAAAGTTATTAGACCCCGGATTGAAATACGAATACCTCGATAAAAAAACGATCGACAATAAAACTTATGATATCGTAAAAATATCATTCGAATCTAAAAACAACCGGCCAACAGATATCTATCAACTATATATAAATGAAACCAGCGGCCTGGTAGATCAGTTTTTATTTACCGTGGCCGATTTTGGTGTGATGGAAACACCTTTTTTAATGCAACTGGAATATGAAAAAATTGAAGAGTTGTTGATCCCTACGACACGGAGGTATAAAAAATCCAATTGGGATGCGCTCGTTACAGATGAACCGTGGATTAAAGTTAGCTGGACCAACATTAAATTTAACAATCGTCTAAGCCAGGCTGATTTCGAAAAATAACGGCCTTTTCACAATAACTAATTAACGTATACGCAACAAAAAATCATTATCTTAAGATCGGTGTCAGCACTCGTATGTGTTCCCAGCGGGTTATTTAAATGAAATTATGCGATCTATCTCAATAGAAGTAAGTAACAAAGGATGGTTTATTCTACTTTTTCTCTTCGGAAGTATTTTGCTTATCCTTGGCAAAGATTTCCTCCATGCCTTCGTGGCCAATTATAATTTTTACTTTTCAGAATCTCTGCTTTTCGGTTTATTCTGGCTATTGTTCATCCCTTTCTTTTTTTTGAATCACAGGATACTAAAACGCAATTCATCCCTGTACAAAATACTCCTTCCCATAGTCATCAGTATTTCGCATATTGCGGTTTTTGCACTTCTGGTATTCTCAATTTCGGCTATCTTCTATAGCCATACCTTCGAATTTTGGGGAGTTTTTTCAGAAACAATTGTCGATCACGGACTCTCTTGCCTCCTTATTTATGGTTTGGTTTCTTTCTTTTTTCTGAATTTCACAAAACCTGCTAAAGAAATTAGTGATAATTTAAAGAAGATACGAGTAACAGATAGGAACGAAGTGAAACTACTGGCGCCCGAAGAAATTTTATATGTAAAAACGGAACGGCCCTATATTGCGATCGTTACCAGGGAAAGGAGGTTTCTGCATAGCAGTACCCTGAAAGATATCATGGAGGAGTTGCCCAATGATTCGTTTATACAAATTCACAAAAGCACAATTATAAATCTTCACCAGATCCAATCCTATCGATCGAGAAAAAACGGAGATTATGATGTACTTTTAAAAAATGACGACCGGGTGCGAGTTAGCCGAAATTACAATTCCTTCTTCAGATCCTTTTTAAAAGAGCCCCTGTCAGACTAAAAAGTACTCATTTGAGCTTATTTGGTTTGTACTGTGTTATTTGGTTAAGTTACTTTATAGGAAAATTTAATTCGTTTTACCCATGAGAGCTTATTTATCGGTTTTTCTCCTTGCTGTTTTATTATCATCCTGTACCAATGCACAACAAAAGATAATCCCAAAACTTGTTGGTGCTCCCTGCGAAGGCTGCGAAGCCGTTTTCGAATATGGCGACCAAAAACTCACAAACACAGATACTCTTCCCGACTTCAATAAAGAAGGAACCAAGATTAAAGTTGAAGGAATTATTTATGAAAAGGATGGAAAGACACCTGCCAATAATGTCATTTTGTACGTTTACCACACCGATCTGGAAGGACTGTACACTCCTGCAGCAGATGCCGAGGGCTGGGCAAGGAATCACGGCGACAATCGTACCTGGCTCAAGACCAATAAAGATGGGCGGTACGCCTTCTACACCATAAAACCCGCCCCTTACCCAACCCGATCTGAACCGGCACATATTCATTACGAAATATTAGAACCGAACGGAAAATATTATTATCTGCAAAGCTGTTATTTTGAAGGAGACAGCCTGTTAACCAGCAAGCAAATAAACCCCGAGTCTCCGAGAGGAGGCACTAGCGGTGTGCTTAGGCTGAAAAAGGAAGGCAATCTATGGGTAGGAACAAGAGATATCATTCTGGGTAAAAATATTCCTGGCTATGAATAATGTTCCGTTCATGATCCTGTTAATTATCATACTTTCTTCCTGTACTAAAAGGCATAAGACCGATCTTCAGCAAGCTACTGTTACGGAGTTATCCGTATCTAAGGAGTATTACAAAAGTGATACGCTGGCAGTAGACCTAACCCGATCGATCATACAGTGGAAAGGTACCAAAATGAGGGGGTTGGGAAAACATGAAGGGCGAATCGAATTAGCGAATGGATTCTTTACAATTTCGGATGGCCGAATAAACGGAGGTCATTTTATAGCCGATATGAATTCGATAACGGTTACAGATATCCCAGATCATGAACCCGTCCCAAGGCGAAGGTTTAACAACCATATGAAAAGTGAGGATTTTTTCGACTCGGCAAGCTATCCCGTTTCAAAATTCGAAATTACAACTGTCCAATACAAATCGGCCGACAGCCTGATCGTAGCGGGTAATTTAACCATTAAAGAAATTACACGGAACATTAGTTTTACGGCCAAATTTAAAGACAAAGCTTTAGAGGCCAGGTTTACCATCGACCGCTTTCAATGGAATATTGGCTACAAAGGAAGTTGGGTAGACAAGACTTTGGTGGACAAGGATATTTTATTGAATTTTCAGTTATTCACAGAATAAAAACTATCTTCAGCCGAGCCAATTACAAAAACCCGTAAATATCGAATTATGCAGTATAGTATCAAAGCAAGCTCGTCCGGAAATAATAATGCTACGGTAAAAATTAAAGATTCAGATATAGCATTTGGAATCACGTCTCAAACGGAAGAGCAATTACCTAACCCAGCCGAATTATTCCTCGGTTCATTTTCAGCTTGCATCCTTAAGAATGTGGAGCGCTTTTCGCATTTCATGAACTTCACTTACACAAAAGCCGAATTAATTGTTCATGCCAGGCGATTGGAGAAACCACCCAGGATGGATGAACTACGATACGAATTGAAGATTTACAGTCGGGATACTACTATCAATATTGATCTGCTAAAGAAGAATATCGAAAAATTTGGAACGATCTTTAATACAGTAAAAGCTTCCTGTACTGTTGAGGGTGAAATAATAAAAATATCCGAATAATATCATTTTCTAATCGCGGGTGGTGAACTGCAACATATGTCTAACCTCAACCACCATCTTACCTCATTACTTACCTACTTAATAATTTAAATCTGTCACCAACACATAAGCTGGCATTGTTGCAAAATAGCCGGCTTATAAATAAAACTAACAAATAAATTTGTTTTGTTAGGATTCCTTACTATATTTGAAATGCAATAGTGCGTATTACTTTTAAAACTTAAAGAAATGAGTAAATCAATTTTTTATCATGCAGGATGTCCGGTTTGTGTTAGCGCCGAAAACGACATCGTTGAGTTAATAGGAGCCAACAATGTTGATATCGTGAACCTCGGTGAAAACAAGACACGAATTCAAGAAGCCGAACAGGCAGGCGTACAATCGGTTCCGGCCTTGGTCACACCCAATGGCAACGCCCTGCACATAAACTTTGGAGCCTCTCTGCAAGACCTAAAAGGATAATTTTTTTTAATCATTTAGTTAGGACTCCTCATTTTATTGAGGAGTCCGGCTTTAAATTCCACAATCATGAAATCAATATTATTTTCCACATTCGTATTTATCATTACATCACAGCTATTTGCTCAGCAAAGTGATTATAACAATAACGACTTCAGTATCACTGAGGTTACAGTAACTCATAAACCCGAATTGGGCGTAACCGTGTGGGAGATCTCCGTAGCGGGGACTGCCGGCAAAACCACACCGGTAAAAGCTGGTCAGCTGGATGGAGCTCCCGTACTAGGATATGTTTTCCCCACTAACCTCAACACAACAGATGTTGGTTTTAATAAAACAGATGGTATCGTAGCACTTGCCTTAACTTCGCATCCCGATTTCGACGACACCCCTTTATGGGATGAAAACAGTGACAAGATTTACAATAACGATGGGATTATCTGGCATCCACACTGGGTGATACTGCAGCAGGACGATAGAGTAGCCGGTGGATTATCGGTAAAACAATTTAAGAAGGCAGACCAAACGGTAGTGCTACCACCTACAAATCCGGGAATGCCTATGTATATGGACTCTCCGGGATTTCCGGTGACTGCGGTTAATAACACCATAAAAGTTGTGGTTCCGGATTACCGAATAAATAACAATACCAACTTTAATTTCGATGGAGTGGCCGCTTTTATGAAAGTAAATACAAGCAATGACCAACTTCCTATGTTAGGTGTGTACAAGGTGTATAGTGTGGCAAGTGGTAATTTGTCTCTCCCGTATTCAGTAAAAAAATAAGAGGATGAAAATAGCAGTTTGGGACACCTATGTAGTTCGGAAAGATCGAAAAATAATGCACTTCGACATACTCGTTTCCAGCGATACGACCGATGAGCGAACCATTTTTGATTATGGGAAACAATATCTAAGTTCTAAGTCGTTTGATACGGGAGATATTACGGCCAGGGAATGTAAATTCTGCCATATGGAACCTGCTGATGAAAAAGTAATGAGAACTATTAGAGAAAATGGATTTGCCATTATTGAAATGGAAAATTGTACATAATTTAATTAGGATTACTAACTTAGCCTGTCGAACCAAATTGGACAGGCTTTTTTATGGAAGAAAGCACTTTTAACCCAGAACAACAACAAAAGGATATCTCGAGTAAGATCGTTGCCGGTATGGAACGTATTTCGGAGGTGTTCAAGATCCTTTTATGGGAAAAAGCAAAACAGGTTGGGTTAAGCCCAATACAAATTCAGATTCTTATTTTCCTGGCCTTCCACAAAAGAGAATTATGCAACGTAAGTCATCTTGCCAAAGAATTTAATGTTACCAAACCAACCATTAGCGATGCCGTTAGAATTTTAGATAAAAAAGGATTCATTTTAAAGGACTTTTCATCTGCGGATAGTCGCAGCTATACCATAATTTTATCCGATTCGGGTATCGAGCTAGTTTCCAAAACATATGATTTTTCAGATCCCTTAAAAGTACAGGTTGATGGTTTTTCGGCTACAGAATTACAGAGTTTATACCACACTATAAGCCAATTGATCTATAAATTAAATCGCAGCGGTATATTAACTGTTCAGAGAACCTGTTTTGGCTGTACGTTTTATGAAAAAAACAATGAAATTCACTACTGCAACTTTCTGGAAAAAGAATTACTTAACGAAGATATCCGCATAGATTGCCCGGAATATGTTGCGAAATAAGTAACTAATCAAAGTTAAAATCATTCAGTGTTTTTGAGTTCCTTTAACTTTTTTTAGCCGAATACAATTCAGCCATAACCCTTTTGTATTTCATTTTGATAAGCGTGATTTCTTCTAAAAAATAATATATTTAAGGTAACTAACTGAGGATGATCAAATTTTTCAGAAGCATAAGAAGGAATCTACTTGCTGAAGGGAAAACAGCTAAGTATCTTAAATATGCCATTGGTGAAATAGTACTTGTAGTCGTTGGGATATTAATTGCCCTGGCTATAAATAACAGTAATCAAAGGCACGTAATCGAGCAAAAAGAACAGGTATATTTAAAAGGGTTAAAGGAAGAATTTGAAACCAGCAAAACTAAATTAAGTGTACTCATTGACATAAACAGGAGAAATTTAACCGAGGCAAAGAAACTTGTAGGCTATGCTTCAGATAAAGATAAACTACCGAACGAAAAACAATTTTCGGAAATATTATTCAACACCTTTTCCCCGGATATTTCATTTAATCCGAACAACTCTCTCCTGGATGAAATAATAAATTCAGGGAGCCTGAAGGATATATCCAACACCCGACTTAGAGTTAGTTTGACCAATTGGATCTCAATAATAGAAGATGTTGCAAAACAGGAACAAGAACTTGCCGTACAACGAGAGAAGGTTCTTGATATCTTTAGAAGAAATGAAAACAGTTTAAGAACCATATTAGATCTAACAGCTGTGAATGAAGAAATTGGTATCGAAAAAATGACGCAGCCCGAAAGTAACCTCAAACTTCTTGACTCCAGAGAATTTGAGAACAACATTTTAATGTTCATACTCACGAGCAAGGGAATGGAAGAAGGGCATTATCTACCCTTGATGACACAGCTAAATAATATCCTGGATCTCATCGAAAAAGAAATAAAGTAATAGTATCACTATAAGCGGTTATTCATCTTAAAGTGTAACTGATTAATGAAATAGAAGGTTTCATTAACGATCTTCGAACGCTCGAATAATAATACATCGAATTACACATCAACATTACAGGACGGTGGGCAATATCTGCCTGGGAGTCATGGTCACACCAACACCGCACTAATACATAACTGCTTCATCCAATTAAGATGGTGAATTTGAAATTTTCAGAAAAAAATAAAAAATATTTTGGCAATTATTATATTAATCGTAATATTGCAATGAAGTAATAAATAAAATAATGGGATTAACAAAAACCGAGATCTTCACCGACGAGCAAAATAAAATTGCTCTGTTTGCCAAAGTTTTTGGTCATCCGGCCAGGGTTTCCATTCTGCAGCATTTGTTTAAAACGGATAGCTGTGTGTGTGGAGATCTGGTGAACGAAATAGGGTTGGCGCAGCCTACCATTTCACAACATCTTAAAGAGCTGAAACACTTGGGTCTAATTAAAGGGAATGTAGAAGGTACCAGCGTTTGCTACTGTATTGATGATGAGAATTGGACCGAAATGAAAGCAGTGATGACCGAATTTCTCAATCAGGACCTAACGCAAAAAGAAGATTGTTGCTAAAAAAATTTAAAATTATTAATCGTATAATCGCAATAAACTAATATAATCATGGACTTATCACAGGTTAAATCAATACTAAAAGAAGTGGAAACCATTAGTTTTCAACTTCCAAATGGCGAATTAGTGCCGAATCATTTTCACGTGACCGAAGTTGGAAAGATCAAAAAGAACTTTATCGATTGTGGCGGTACCGTAAGAAATGAGGAAGTAATCAATTTCCAGCTTTGGGATGCCAACGACTACGATCACAGATTGCATCCGGAGAAACTACTCCATATCATAAATTTATCCGAAAAGGTTCTGGAGCTACAAAATTCTGAAATTGAAGTGGAATACCAGGGAGAAACTATTCAAAAATTCGGGCTTGATTTCGACGGTGAAAAATTCTTGCTTACAACCAAATATACCGATTGCCTTGCAAAAGATAATTGTGGTATCCCGGCAGAAAAACAGAAAGTAGCCTTAGCCGATCTCAATGCAGAACCTTGTTGTTCTCCCGACGGAAATTGTTGTTAGTTACAAATCTGAATTTCAAAATAATGCAGACAGAACCAGCTCCCCTGTTTCCTGAAATAACGAAACAGATCGAAGCATTAGACCTTCTATCCATCCCGGAGGATCGCAAAACAGCTTTACAACCGCTAATCGATTTTATACAGGAAAAAGTTTCCAATAAACAGGAAATTCGCCTTAATTTCATCTGTACTCACAATTCACGAAGGAGCCTTCTTTCGCAAGTATGGGCGCAGGCCCTGGCACATCATTACAACCTGGGTAGCGTATTCTGCTATTCGGGAGGTACCGAAGCTACAGCCCTATTTCCCAAAATCGCCGAAACACTATCCCTTTCGGGCTTTCAAATTAAAACTCTTTCTGTCAATGAGAATCCGGTTTACACTATAAAATACGCAGACAATGCACATCCGGTTATCGGTTTCTCTAAAGTAATGGATGATGATTTTAATCCGAAAAGTGAATTTGCAGCAATCATGACCTGCGATTCGGCAAACGAAGCCTGTCCCTTTGTCCCGGGAGCAGAAAAACGTATCCCAATTACCTACGAAGACCCCAAAGTATTCGACAACACATCGCAGCAAGCCGAAAAATATAAGGAACGAAGCCTGCAGATCGCTACCGAATTATCTTATGTATTCTCTCAAATTAGACTTTAATTGATGGCAACAAAAAAACTAAGTTTTCTAGACAGAAATCTAACCGTGTGGATATTTGTAGCAATGCTAGCGGGTGTTGGACTTGGCTATTTCTTTCCCAGCTTTCCAGACCTGATCAACTCTTTTAGCAAGGGAACAACAAATATTCCCATTGCAATTGGATTGATCCTGATGATGTACCCACCCCTGGCAAAAGTTAACTATGCCTTGCTGCCCAAAGTCTTCAGAAACACCAGGATCCTTTCTATTTCCCTGCTTCTCAACTGGATCATAGGACCCGTTCTAATGTTTGTCCTGGCCATTACATTTTTACGCGACTATCCCGAATATATGGTAGGGCTTATTCTAATTGGCCTGGCGCGTTGTATAGCAATGGTTTTGGTGTGGAACGACCTGGCTGAAGGAAGCAGCGAATACGGGGCCGGATTAGTAGCTCTGAATAGTATTTTTCAGGTGTTCGCTTATAGTTTTTATGCATGGATCTTTATAACCGTATTACCCCCTTATTTTGGCTTCGAAGGGGCCATTGTGGATATTTCAATTGCCACCATAGCAGAAAGCGTAGCCATTTATTTAGGCATACCTTTCCTCTTAGGAATATTAAGTAGACAAATACTGGTAAGATTGAAGGGCGAAACATGGTACACTACCAAATTCATCCCGGCTATTTCTCCACTTACCCTCATCGCACTTTTGTTTACCATTGTTGTGATGTTCTCCCTAAAAGGTGAGCTCATCGTGGAGATCCCAATGGATGTGTTGATCATTGCCGTCCCTTTGCTTATTTATTTTACCCTTATGTTCATTATCGGTTTTTTTGTAACCAAAGCCACCGGTGCCAATTACGATAAAACTGCTTCGGTGGCGTTTACGGCCGCCGGTAATAATTTCGAATTGGCAATCGCGGTTGCTATCGCTGTTTTCGGACTTAATTCCGGGCAGGCATTCGCAGGCGTCATCGGGCCTTTGGTTGAAGTTCCCGCTTTAATCCTATTAGTTAGGGTTTCTTTTTGGCTTCGGAAAAAATACTTTAGTAAGGCCTGAACCTCAGGCTAAAAACAACGCCTCCTTAAACTGGCTTCTTAAACGAGAAACTGTACCTTTGTTAGTCTAAATTTTGAGAGCGGATAGGGATGAATTTAACCATTGAAAACATATTATTAGTAGGCTCCTTATTACTTCTCGTTAGTATTTTCGCGGGTAAAACTTCTTATAAATTTGGCGTCCCAACCCTCCTGCTCTTCCTAACTATTGGAATGCTGGCGGGTTCTGAAGGCATTGGTGGAATCCGGTTTGACGACCCGAAACTGGCCCAATTTATTGGTATTGTCTCCCTTAATTTCATTCTTTTTTCAGGGGGTCTGGATACAAACTGGACAGCTGTTAAGCCCATTCTCAGACAGGGAATTGCCCTATCTACCTTAGGTGTTCTATTAACTGCTGTTTCCCTGGGTACTTTTGTGTACTATATCACAGATTTTACTATCTACGAAAGCCTATTGCTTGGTTCGATCGTATCTTCTACAGACGCCGCAGCCGTATTCTCCATCTTGAGATCTAAAAGTATTGCCCTTAAAACCAACCTCAGGCCAACCTTAGAATTGGAAAGCGGAAGTAACGACCCGATGGCCTATGTACTTACCATCGCATTTCTTACCCTGGTGATCAATCAGGACCAAAGTTTTGTCTCCATCATTCCCATGTTCTTGCAACAAATGATCCTGGGTGCCATCGCGGGGCTGGCTTTTGGTTACCTAAGCAGGTACATCATTAACAAGATTAAACTCGACTTTGAAGGACTCTACCCGGTATTGGTGATCACGCTCATGTTTATCACATTTTCTGCAACCGATTTTATTGGAGGAAACGGGTTTCTTGCTATTTACATCTGTGCTGTTTATTTAGGCAACCAGAACATTATACACAAGAAAACCATCTTGAAAATGTTCGATGGATTAGCCTGGCTAATGCAAATTGTTTTGTTCCTCACCCTGGGTTTACTTGTGTTTCCTTCTGAAATCACCCCGTATATGGGAATCGGACTGCTTATTTCTGTATTTCTCATCCTTGTTGCCCGACCAATTGGCGTTTTTCTTAGTCTGATCTTCTTCAGAATGAAACTAAGAAGAAGATTTTATATTTCCTGGGTTGGTTTACGCGGAGCTGTTCCCATTGTGTTTGCCACTTACCCCCTGTTGGCAGGCATAGAGCGCGCTCACATGATCTTTAATATAGTGTTCTTTATTTCGGTGACCTCTGTATTGATACAGGGAACCACTCTTTCTGTAGTAGCAAAATGGTTACATGTTGCCCTTCCGATAAAAGCGAAGAAACTCACAGCAACAGATTTATTGTTAGCCGAAAATCCTAAAGCCGAAATGCAGGAAATATTAATTACTCCCGATTGCTCGGCAGTTCATAAGAAAATTGTGGAGTTAGGCTTTCCGAAAAATGCTATTATCGCCATGATCATTAGAGGTGACAGCTACATTACTCCAAATGGATCCACAAAAATTGAAGAAGATGACACCCTGGTTGTACTGGCAGACAGGTTCGAAGTATTCGATGAAGTTCACAAAGCACTTAGATCCTAATATTTCTGGCAATTCTATGGCGTTAATTTTAGTTCTTATAACGAAATCATAAAATTGAAATTCAAATCACAATTTAATTTACATTTGTGGTGTGAAAGATAGCGTGAAACATTTTGGTGCTCTCATTTTAACAGCGATTTACTGCTACGCAGTGAGTGTTGTCGCTAATGTTCCTTTGAGTTCCGATTTCGAAAATAACCTGTCTACAGAACAGGAACATTATCTCGCTGTTACTTCGCACAACCTTATTTCGCACACAGCAGATGCGGAATTTTCGATTGAAAACACAACTAGTTTTCCAGGCTCGGACATCCGGGATTTTAGTGATGAATATCATTCGCTAATCGGTTCCACAGAATCCTTATTTGACGCAGAATTTTACCAATACTGCAATAATTCGGTAAACTATCTTATACAACAACGGAAAACAGACCTACTTTTCCCCTTCCACTTTTTCTGGTAATCCAATGGTAGCAGTCATTCCTTTACAAGGGAAATGACAAGATTTTTTTAGGCATTGTAATTCACATTGCCTGTTCACTGTATACGAATTTTAATAAAATAAAAAATGAAATTGGATTTAGGAACTGCCATTATTGGTGGTATTACTATTATGATTATTGTGATCCCCATTTTTATGATCTTGAGGGGCAGAAAGAAAAAAGAGAAAATGATCTTGCGATCCCTTTTAGAAATAGCCTCCCAAAAGAATTGTGCGATAGACCAACACGAGGTATTTGGCAGTAATGCAATAGGAATTGACGAAAAAAACAAGAAGGTTTTCTTTTATAGAGAAACAGAGGACCAGATCAAAGAGCAATTTGTCGATATCGGTGCTATTGAGAGTTGCAAAGTCGTAAAGACCCACAGCAATGTTAGGAATAAAGGTGTGAACGAAAAAGTACTGGAACGTCTCGAACTTAGCTTTGTGCCCTCCGTTAAGAACAATGGAGAAATTAAATTCGAGTTTTTCAATGCAGATGATAACATTCAACTCAACGGGGAACTACAATCGGCCGAAAAATGGTCTGAACTTATACAAGATCGATTGATTCAGAAATAGTAATTAAATTTGCCCTGTGTGTAAAATCACAGGGCTTTTAATACCTTATCAACACAACGAAATTAGCATGGTTATGAGGATGGGTTAAGAAGAATTAGTGTACTCAACTTCGTCCGGATTAGCAATATTTGGTGCAAATATTGATGCGTTTGACTACCAGGCAGAGCTCAAATAGCGCTATACGCTTATCTTCCTGACATAAAAATTTAACTGTGATATGGACAAAACAAATTCGGCCACCGAAATAAAACGATTATTCAATATTGCCTCAGGGCTTGCCCTTTTTACAATTGGTTATAATTTAATTGAAGGGTTGATTTCAACCTTTCTCGGGTATGAAGATGAGAGTCTCGCTCTTTTTGGATTTGGTTTAGACAGTTTTATAGAGGTGATCTCCGGGGTTGGAATTGTGCATATGGTCCATAGAATAAAAAGGAATCCGGAGAGCAGCCGCGACCGCTTCGAAAAATTAGCGCTACAAATAACTGGATTTGCATTTTATCTTTTGGTACTGGTGTTAATAGTAACCAGCGCATACAATATCTGGACAGGACATAAACCGATTACCACC
>QQUG01000035.1 GCA_008501705.1 Flavobacterium sp. | reverse complement strand
TCCCGGTCGTTCGGGTCTGGATTTATAGTTTTGGGCTTATGCATATTTGCCCAGTATGCAAATCGTTGTAAGCCGTCCGGATTAAACGAAGGATCGAATAGAATGACAGTATTGTTAAGTAACTGGTCTATTTTCGGGCCTTGGGCCGCGGCGAGGTAGTAAGCAACCGCCAGGGCTGCATTGGATCCGCTGGGTTCGTTTCCATGAATGGAAAAACCCTGGTAAACAACAGCAGGCATTGATGCTGTATTAAGCGAAGATGATCCGCTCTCGGTCAAGGCAAGGTGCTGAGATTTTATAGTAGAGATATTATTATGATTTGCCGGAGCAGTGATGGTTAACAGTAAGATTGGCCTTCCTTCATAGGTAGTGCCGCGATCCTGTATGCTTATCCTGTCACTTGCTTTATCCAGCGCATACATGTATTGCACAAGTTTATCATGCGTGATATGCCATTCGCCTACCTCGTGCCCAATTACAGATTTGGGGGTAGGTATGCTTTTATTGTAAGAGACATCTTTTGGTAAATAATAGCTGAGATCTACAACATATTCCTGAGCTGAGATAAAGTAAGACGTCAGGAAGATGCACAATAACATAAAGTTTTTCATAATTGGATAAGAAGTTAGTTTAGGCCTGCTGAAAGCAAGAAGGCTAAATATAAAAAAACCGCTACATATAGATGAGCGGTTTTTAATAATTTTAAGATGATTTTAAGTTATATATCATCAAATTCTATGTCGGTAAAACTGGAAGTGGATGTCTCATCTTTTGGTTCTTCTACTTTGTCAACATCGGTTCCTTCCTCATCTTTTTTATAATCCTTTTGATGGCGTTCGCTAATTACTTCTTCTCCTTTTTCATCAATAATATACTGGATCATTTCATTTACGTTCTCTTTAAACTCGTAGAAGTCTTCTTTATAAAGATAGATTTTGTGTTTTTTGTAATGAAAAGAGCCATCGTCATTAGTGAACTTTTTACTTTCGGTGATCGTGAGATAATAATCTCCGGCTTTTGTTGATCGCACATCGAAAAAATAAGTGCGTCTTCCGGCGCGCATAACTTTCGAATAAATTTCTTCTTTCTCCATCATATACTGATCACTCATGGGTAGTGGGTTTTGGTTAACGTTTAGCCAAAAATCTAAAAAAAATCCAAATATGCCAACTTAAACTTAGATTTCTTTTTCTAAAAGCTGTTTGGTGTACAGTTCTTTGTAGTAGCCGTCGGTGTTTAACAACTCATTATGAGTGCCTTGCTGTATTATCCTACCGTCTTCAAGGACTATGATCTTATCGGCATTTTTTGCTGAAGATACCCTGTGACTAACAATAATAGTGGTTTTATTAGTGGACAGTTTGTTGAGGTTTTGAAGGATCTCCTCTTCGGTTTCTGTGTCAACAGCAGATAAACAATCATCGAATAGGAAAATCTGCGGATCTTTTATAAGTGCGCGCGCAATGGAAACCCGTTGCTTTTGTCCACCGCTAAGACTAATTCCTCGCTCCCCAAGTATGGTGTCGTAGCCTTTATTAAATCCAATAATATTTTCGTGTACTGCAGCACTTTTAGCGGCTTGTACGATCTCTTCCTGGCTAGCGTCTTCCTTACCAAATTTAATATTGTTACTTAAGGTATCACTAAACAAAAATGCGTCCTGGGGCACATAACCGATGCTCGATCTTAAACTATCCAGGTTTAGTTCCTTAATGGGTGTGTTGTCGATAAGCAATTGTCCGTCGCTCACATCGTAGAGTCGACCAATGAGCTCGAGTACTGTAGATTTCCCCGATCCTGTGTTCCCAACAATCGCCAGCGTTTCTCCCGGATTAATTGTGAATGATACATCCTTTAAGGCAGTAATATTGGTATCTGGATAGGTATAACTCAGGTTTTTAAAAGTGATCTTTCCATTTATAGGTGTTGGTGCAGAATTTAAATTCTGAATGGCAGGCTCTTCATGGAGAAACTGGTTGATCCTCTTTTGGGATGCCTCTGCCTGTTGTATTATAGAAGTTACCCAACCCACAATAGCAACAGGCCAGGTGAGCAGATTCACGTATATAAGAAATTCTACGATGGTTCCCAGCTCGATCTCGTTGTTGATGTACTGCTGGCCCCCTATGTAGATAACCAGGATGTTACTTAATCCTATGAGTAACATCATGAGCGGAAAGAATAATGCCTGAACTTTTGCCAGATCGATATTCTTTTGTTTGCTTCCTTCTGAAAGGTTTACAAATTCGGTGCCCGTTCGCGGTTCGAGTCCGTAAGCCTTTATCACCGAGATTCCACTAAAACTCTCTTGAGTGAAGGTGGTAAGTTTAGACAGATACTCCTGCACTACGGTACTTCGCCTGTGAATGGCGGCACTTAATTTATATATAATTACAGATAGCACGGGTAAGGGTGCTACGGCATAGAGCGTAAGCAGCGGAGCTTTATAGATCATATATCCTAAAACAACCACAAAAAGCGTTATGGTGGTGGTGCTGTACATTAGCGCCGGACCTACATACATTCTCACCTTACTAACATCTTCACTGATCCTGTTCATCAGGTCTCCGGTTCGGTTTTGCTTGTAAAAACTTAGTGACAATCGCTCGTATTGCTTGAATACCTCATTTTTTAAGTCGAATTCAATATATCTGGAAACCACTATGATGGTTTGCCTCATGATAAACGTAAACAAAGCCGATAAAAGCGTGGCGCCAATGATAAGCAGAATACTATTTAAGAGCATGGATTCCATTTGTTCTACCGAAATTTCGGCATTGAGGCGTTGTTCCACCACATTCACTATATCACCCACTTTCATGGGTACTATAAGTGCAAACAGGCGTGCCACCACAGTGATGAGAAGCCCTATTAACAGCCGGCCGCGATATTTTACGAAATAGTGGTTTAGATAGCGTAATTCCTTCATCTGAAATGGCAATAGTTATTAACAAATTCTCGAATTAACATGTAGTTTTTTGTGGGATATTTAATAAACCGTTAATTTTGCAACTCCTTTTTGAGGATTGTTAATTTATATGATTTTATGGTGACCGATCTAGTGAACACGAATGAACTTACCAAAATTGACCCTGTATTTGGACAATTATCGTTCGACAATCACGAACAAGTGGTTTTTTGCAACGACAAAGATACAGGTTTAAGAGCAATAATAGGAATACACAATACCGTTTTGGGTCCCGCCCTTGGTGGTACCCGAATGTGGAATTACAATAGTGAATGGGAAGCGCTCAATGACGTCTTGAGACTGTCGCGTGGAATGACGTTTAAATCGGCTATTACCGGTTTGAACCTGGGAGGCGGAAAGGCTGTTATCCTGGGAGATGCCAAAACCCAGAAGACCCCGGAATTGATGAAGAAGTTTGGGGAATTTGTACATTCCCTCAGTGGAAAATACATCACCGCAGAAGATGTGGGGATGGAAACCGCAGACATGGATCTTGTAAGAACGGTAACGCCTTATGTCACAGGAATTTCGGAAGAGAAAGGTGGTGCAGGGAATCCGTCACCAATAACTGCATACGGTGTTTTTATGGGTATGAAGGCGGCTGCAAAATATGCCTTCGGGACAGAACTGCTGGAAGATAGAACTGTGTATGTACAGGGAATTGGTAATGTAGGAGAGGCTCTAGTAGAAAACCTTACTAACGAAGGAGCAAATGTATTTATCACCGATATTAACCGGGAGCGGCTGGAATATGTACGGGATAAGTACAGTGTTAATATCTACGAGGGTGAGAATCTCTACAATGAGGATATGGACATTTATGCACCCTGTGCTCTTGGTGCAACTATTAACGACAACACCATCGATCAACTAAAGGCAAAAGTGATCGCTGGAGCCGCAAACAACCAGCTGGCTGATGAACTTAAACACGGTTTGCTATTAAGGGAACGAGGTATTGTTTATGCACCCGATTTCCTTATTAATGCGGGAGGTATCATTAACGTATATGCCGAATTAGAAAATTACGGTAAACAGGAGATCATTAGAAAGACCGAAAATATTTATAATACCACGCTGGAGATACTACAAAACGCCGAAACTAACGATATTACAACGCATCAGGCTGCCTTTGAGATCGCTCAGGCAAGAATTGACGCAAGAAAGACAGAAAAATAATTATTTCACTTTTTTAAAATAGTATATTTGCAACGCACAGGAAATGTCTTGTGCGTTGTTATTTTAAGTTCTTATTAACTATGCTCACAAGAAGACATATTCGGGTAAAGGTGTTACAGTCCATCTATGCATTCAGGCAAGGAGAACACCAGGATATTAAAGAACAGGAGAAATTCTTGCTTTACAGTATCAGCCAGATGCACGAATTGTACCTGCTGCTACTTCAACTAATGGTAGCTTTGCGAGAACACGGTGAGAAACATCTTGTGAAATCCCAAAAGAAGTTCCTGGCTACCGAAACCGAAAAAAATCCTAGTAAGAATTTCGTTAATAACCGTTTACTTCAACTTTTAGCTTCGCATTCCGACCTTCAGAAAACACTTCAGAATAAAAAATTGAATTACTGGAAAGACGACGATGAATATATCGCCATACTATTCAACGAGTTGGTAAATCAGGATTTTTATAAAGACTATCTCCGGCAGAAGAACCCGGACTTTAAAGAAGATAAAGATTTTGTGATCAACTTATATAAGCAGGTTATTGCACCCAATGAAAAACTCTACGAATACCTGGAAGACAAGCGTCTCACCTGGCTGGACGACTATCCTATAGTTAATACGGTGTTGGTAAAGGTACTTGCGAAAGTGAATGAGAACAATATTGCTTCTACCCTCATCCCCGAGCTGTATAAAAATAGCGAAGACAAGGATTATGCCGTCGAATTACTTCGGAAAGTACTGTTGAACGATGAGAAACTCATGAGTGAAATAGATGGAAAGACTCCAAACTGGGATAAAGACAGGATCGCCGAACTGGATATGATCATCTTAAAAATGGGGATTGCTGAATTTCTGTATTTTCCTTCCATTCCTGTACGTGCCACTATTAACGAATATCTGGAAATATCCAAGGAGTATTCCACGCCTAAAAGTAGTCTGTTCATCAATGGGATCCTGGATAAGATCGTTAAAGAATTTACCGAAAATGGTAAATTGAATAAAATTGGGCGCGGACTTAGATAAAATAAAAAAAATGGCTATTTTTAGCCTCTCTTAAACTAAAACAAATATCCTATGAAAAAATCAATTTTGATAGTAGCAGTCTTGTCGGCTTTTATTTTTACTTCATGTAAAGAGAACGCTGCGGACAAAGTGAATGAAGAAAATGTAGCAGCAGCTGCAGATCGTGATGCAAAAGCCGGTGATTTTCCGGTGATGAGTTTTTCTGAATCTGAATTTGATTTCGGAACCATCGATCAGGGAACCAATGTAGAGCACACCTTTACCTTTACTAATACAGGGAACGCTCCTTTAGTAATTGTAGACGCTAAAAGTAGCTGTGGATGTACAGTACCTCAGTTTACCAAGGCACCAGTTGCTCCAGGTGAAACAGGAGAAATGCTTGTAAAGTTTAACGGAAGTGGAAAAGGACAGGTTAGTAAGACCGTAACCGTTACTGCCAATACCCAATCGGGTAAAGAAACTCTTAAGATCAAAGCATTTGTAAATGCACCTGAAGGAGTAACTCCTGCTGCGAGTAACGTTATCAAAACGAACTCGAAATAATTTTTTAATAGGAAATAATCTTCTTGTATGGAACAGCAAAGTTTAATATTGCTTGTATTGATGTTTGTGGTGGTGTATTTTTTTATGATACGCCCTCAAATGAAACGTCAGAAACAAGAGAAGAAATTTGCTTCCGAACTCAAAAGAGGTGACAAAGTAATTACCAAAAGTGGATTACACGGTAAAATACTGGACCTTAACGACGATGGAACCTGCGTCATAGAAAGTGGAGCAGGGAAAATGAAATTTGAACGTTCGGCAATCTCTATGGAACTGAGCAATAAATTGAATGCTCCTGCAAAGAAGTAATAATATTTAACGCATATCTCTATAAGCCTTCAGATTTCTGAAGGCTTTTTTTATACGTCCTTCTTCGCCGTTAGTTGAGCGATATTAACGA
>QQUG01000210.1 GCA_008501705.1 Flavobacterium sp. | reverse complement strand
GCAATTCTTCAGAAATGTGATAGAGATGATTCACGAAGTTATTTACAAATACAGCCGAAAGGTGCAGGCTGGCCCTGTTTTCAGAAGAAATCTCCTCTACCTTCCCGGAAATCTGCTACCCAATTATCAGAAGTAATTCCAGGTCTTCCGCTGTTTCGGCTTCAATACAAATAGGAATGGTTTTAAAATCTACGCTTCTGTGTTTTGAAAAACTCTGCAATGGATACAAAACGCCGCGACGGTGCTTACCGTCCAATTCGTCCAGGGAAACTCCACCCGAAGTATGCACAACAAGACCATCTTTTTTATCGATCTTGGAGGAAATTTGTGCGATATGATCATCTGGGAGAGCGATCACATAAACATCGGCCTCGTATAAATTGGTTAGACTGTTTGTGAAGGCTAACTGTTGAAGCGATCCGGGAAGCTTTATGTCCGTTCGGTTGTAAATTTGCCGTAGGTCAAGTCCGGGCGCCTTGTGAAAAGCCTCACTTAAATGCTTGCCAACGTTCCCAAACCCCAAAACAACTATCGAAATCATATAGCGAAGGTAATAACTTTTTTCAATGATTTTCCATGGTTTCAGACTATCTTTACACAGACTTCTGAAAAAGAAAAATGCAGGATATAGGCAACAGAGACGATATAGAATTATTGGTACGCACCTTTTATAAACGGGTGAGAAATGATGCGTTATTAGGCCCGGTATTCGAGCCGATGATAAAGGACTGGGAAATTCATTTTGAGCATCTAACCAATTTTTGGGAAAGTAATTTATTCTTCCGAAAGACCTATAGTGGCGATCCCCTGCAGAAACACATCGATGTTGATACGTATCACAACGGAACCATTAACGAGTTGCATTTTGGGGTTTGGATCAATCTCTGGTATAAAACAGTGGACGATCTATTTGAAGGAGAAGTAGCACAAATTGCCAAGAACAGGGCAAGAAACATGGGTACTTTTATCCATTTAAAGATATTCGAAGCAAGACAGTCGCGTAATGCGAAATAAATTGTGGAGTTAACAAAATTTAGTAGCAAGAATGGTTGCAAATAACTAAATTTGCACAAAAATTTGCAGATGCAAAAAAAACTGGCTTCTCTTCTCTTCTCAACCCGTTTAACTGCTTTATTATTTATTGTTTTTGCCGCTGCTATGGCTGTTGGAACATTCCTGGATGCCTCGGCAGAAACTTCTCCTACGCCGTATACGCGTGAGCTTATTTACAATGCCTGGTGGTTCGAGTTGATCATGGTACTTTTCGTTATCAATTTTATTGGAAATATCTTCAGATTCAGACTGTACAGAAAAGAGAAATGGGCTACTCTTACACTTCACCTGTCATTCATCCTCATTTTAGTTGGAGCTTTTGTAACCAGATATATTGGCTACGAGGGCCGAATGAGCATAAGAGAAGGCGCTACCGAGAACACTTTTCTTTCAGACGAAACCTATTTAACCACCTTTATCGATGGAGATAGGGAAGTGGACGGTGTACAAATGCGGCGTAATGTCATGCCTAAAAAACTCAGGTTATCGGAACGCCTGGATAATTATTTCGAGCTGAATACCAATTACTACGATCAGGAGGTATCTATCGTATATAAAGATTTTATCAGTAATGCCGAAGAGGGTTTAATTCCTTCCGAGTCCGGTGCCGAATATCTGAAGATCGTAGAATCCGGAGACGGTAGCAGGCATGAACACTGGCTAAAGAGTGGGGAAGTGGCCAATATCCACAATATCCTGTTCGCCCTTAACTTCCCGACAGACGGGGCCATCAATATTCATGTTGACTCTACAGGAACCTATAAGATCTTAAGTCCGTTCGATGGAAGCTATATGCGTATGGCCGATCAGCAGCAGGGAATTGTGGTGGCCGATAGTCTTCAAACACTACAGCTGCGATCCCTGTATCAGCTGGCAGGAACTGCTTTTGTATTCCCTGAAACCATTTCAAAAGGCGAAATGGGGATCGTAAAAGCTGCTAAAGGCCAAAAGACCAATACCGATGCCCTGGTTCTGGAGGTTAGCTCCAAAGGTGAATCAAAGACGATACAATTGTTAGGAGGAAAAGGTTCTTATCCTAACCCGAAAAAGGTAACAGTAGGTGGACTGGATGTCTACCTGGCCTATGGTTCAAAGAAATACGAATTACCTTTTAGCATCACTTTAAATGATTTCATTGCCGATAAATACCCCGGTACAGAAAAGGGATATTCGGCTTTTAAAAGTAAAGTTACCGTGAACCGTTCAAAGGAAGAGTTCTACGATTACGACATCTATATGAATCATGTTTTGGATGAAGGTGGCTATCGTTTCTTCCAGGCCAGTTTCGATCCTGATGAGAAAGGGACTGTTCTCTCCGTAAACAAAGACTGGTGGGGTACATGGATCACTTATATTGGTTACTTCCTTCTTTATTTTGGATTGATGGCGATATTGTTCGATAAGAATACGCGATTTGGTAGTTTAAAACAGATGCTGGAGAAAATAGGTGCCAAGAAGGCTGCGCTCACACTCATGCTGGGGTTATTTACCGTGGGAGGCGCCATGGCCCAGGACGATCATCAGCATGCCAATACCAATAAACAACAACTAGATTCCATTATAAAGGCGAATGTGGTTAGCAAAGAACATGCAGCCCGATTCTCAAAACTGGTGATACAGGATGACGGCAGGATGAAACCTGTAAATACCTATGCCAGTGAATTGCTTCGGAAAATAAGCAGGCGTAATACTTACGAAGGACTGGATGCTAACCAGGTGTTCATGTCTATGACCGAGTTTCCTCGAGTATGGCTGGAAGTTCCATTGATCTATTTAAAACGCGGCAATGACAGCCTCCGAAAGGTCCTGGGTGTTTCTGAAGAAGCGTCGAGGATCGCAATGATCGATCTTTTCGATGCACAGGGAAATAACAAACTGGAACCCTACCTGGAGGAAGCCACCCGGAAGGCAAACCCCAATCAGTTTGAAAAGGATTTTATAAAGACCTATGAGAGTGTATATCTGCTCAACCAAACACTTAGCGGTAGCGTATTGAAAATATTCCCCATACCCAATGATGAGAATAATACCTGGGTTGCCTACCCTCAATTGAACGAGGCTAATTTCAAAGGAATGGACTCGGTTGCCACTCGTACCATTCTACCCGCCTATTTCCAGTCTATCGCGCAAGCTAGAAAAGACGGCGATTACGGTCAGGCAGAAGAGATCCTGGACGGCCTGGCTAAATTTCAAATGAAATATGGAAGTGAGGTAATGCCATCAGAAAATAAAATTGATGCGGAACTCCTTTATAACAAAGTTGATATATTCAACAGGCTTTATACCTATTTTCTGCTTATTGGATTTGTGATGTACCTCTTTGTGATCCTGAAAATTTTCAGCAATTCCAAAACCTACGATCTGCTTATTAAGATCTGTAAATATATTATCTGGGTCTTTTTTGTTCTTATGGTCTTCGGACTCGCTCTTAGATGGTACATAAGCGGACATGCGCCCTGGAGTGACGCCTACGAATCCATCATCTATGTGGCCTGGGCTACGGTTTTCTTCGGAATCGCCTTAGGGCGAAAAAGCAATCTTACGCTTGCGGCCACAGCCTTTGTGGCTGCAATTATCCTTTGGGTGGCCAACCAACATTGGCTGGATCCATCCATAGCCAATTTACAGCCAGTACTCGACAGTTACTGGCTCATGATACATGTTGCAGTGATCGTGGCAAGTTACGGGCCATTTACCCTTGGAATGATGCAGGCAGTGACGGCCCTGGTATTAATACTGTTAACTACTAAGCAGAATAAGGTGAGAATGGACCTTAGTTTGAAGGAGATCACCGTTATTACCGAAATGGCTCTTACCGTAGGACTGGTGATGCTTACCATTGGAAACTTCCTCGGTGGACAATGGGCTAATGAAAGTTGGGGACGATACTGGGGATGGGATCCAAAAGAAACCTGGGCACTGATAAGTATTATGATCTATGCCTTTGTTATACATATGAGGCTGGTACCCGGGCTTAGAGGTCGTTGGTTCTTCAATGTAATGGCGATGTTTGCGTATGCCTCCATTATGATGACCTATTTTGGGGTGAACTTCTATCTTACAGGCTTACATTCGTATGCCAGCGGAGATGCGCCGGTAACACCTATCTTCGTATGGTATATCGTAGCCTTTGCGGTTTTATTGAGTTTCGCTTCGTATTTCAGATACAAGAAATTATATAATAACAAAGGATAGGCCCGAAGACCTATCCTACCTCACTATTAATTGAATTAGGCTGAGTTAGCGAGTCGATGTTTATAAGGTCTCTGGCCGAAGCCTCGCTTACTTGCACCGATACTCAGTTTAATTGTAGATGTAGTCCGCCTGGGCGTCTACCATTCTGTAATCTTCCTGGATATGTTCGCTTATTTCCAGTTTATGATAAAGCTCCTTGGTTAGGGCTTCTATTTCGTGCTCTGTGGATTTTAGCTTCCTGGCGATCTTCGCATTGTCCTTTCCTTCAGAAATATATTGTAATAACTTTATTTCAAATCCGTCCAGATCGTAATGCATGATAAGATTCTCCAGGTATACCTCTTCCATCAATTGCATGGCGTTTTTGCGGTTCATAACCTCCTGTCTTTTCAGGAATATGCGCAATTCGGTTTGTCGTAGTTCGTTTTCTTCCTTTATAGCCTTCATCCTGTAGACAATAGCATAGGTCAACATAAGCATTTCGGCGATCACAGCGGCTTTTAGATGTGAAGGCTGGGTCATGAGGAATTCAATTCCCAAATTCCGAAGTACAAAATAATCGACTGCAAATAACAGAGGTATGCTTAGTGCAATGACGTAAAATTTGGGATAGTTCTTTTTACCAAACATATACACTCCACATAAGAAATACAGAGACAAGGTACCATAAGCGATCAGGTTTGAAGCTGCCGCAAAAGTCGCCGCACCTGAAAGGAAACTCATTGCGGTTAGGATAGTACCCGAACCAAATAAGGCAATCGCGATCCATTTTAGTTTTGGAACGATCTCATCTACATTCAGATATTTGGAAGCGAACCAACATCCGAAGAAACAACTCGCCAATACCATTAAAGCTTCTACACCGGCTACATTGGTGATCTCAGTAAAACCTAGTAAAGGCATTAATCCATCACTTAAGAATAGTAGGTTTCCTACTGCAAACAGGGTTAACGCATAAAACAGGAAAAGTTTTTCATCGAACAGAAAGTAACACACCAGGTTCAACAGGATTACCATGAGGGCAAAACCATAGAACATTCCTTCTCCGAAGGATGCATATTGGAAAGATTCTTCCTTTACCGTACTTTTTTCAGAATTTTTTGAATATTCTGAAGGATTACTGCGTACGTCTACAATATTTTTGTAGGAAAATTCTTTATTCAGCACATTTGGTCGTTTTGTGGTCGCAAGCGCCAGATCTTTGTTTGTTGTAGATTTGGCTTTACTATTTGTGGCCGAATTCAGTTCAACAGTCGATAACTTTTTATTGTCTTCGCTGTTCTTTGTTTTCGTCTTAATTACAGTAATAGCAATGGTTGCGGGAGAATTAGCAGAATATTTCATGGCACTTGTTTCCGACATAGGAAGTACCAGAAAAGCAACTAAAAGACACAATGCAAGGGGCGATAATTGTAGCCTCATAATAAGTAGGTTTTAATAATTTGGGTATACCAATATACATAAAATTTACATTTCACCTAATAAATCTGCATTTTATCGATGTTTTTTCACAAAAAAAACCTCCCGTTAGGAAGGTTTTAACGTTTAAAGGGTTGAAAATCACTAATTTCCTACCATATCTTCGGGTTTTACCCAGGCGTCGAATTCTTCTGCTGTTAAATATCCCAAGTTTATTGCCTCTTCTTTTAAGGTTGTTCCATTTCTGTGAGCGGTATTTGCAATTTCGGCCGCTTTATAATATCCGATCTTCGTGTTTAAGGCGGTTACCAGCATCAAGGAATTATTGAGAAGTTGCTTTATGGTTTCATGATTGGGTTCGATGCCCTTAGCACAATGGATATCAAATGACACACAGGCATCACCTAATAATTGGGCCGATTGAAGAATGTTTGCCGCCATAACCGGTTTAAAGACATTGAGTTCGTAATGTCCCTGTAGTCCTCCTACACTTACGGCCACGTCGTTGCCCATTACCTGCGCACATACCATAGTGAGCGCTTCACATTGCGTTGGATTTACTTTCCCCGGCATAATGGAAGAGCCAGGTTCGTTTGCCGGAATGATTATTTCACCTATACCACTTCTTGGACCGCTGGCCATCATTCTTATATCGTTGGCGATCTTGTTAAGGGATACTGCAAGTTGTTTCAGTGCGCCATGCGATTCTACAATGGCATCGTGGGCAGCCAGGGCTTCAAATTTGTTCTTGGCTGTAATAAAAGGTAATCCTGTAAATTGGGCTATGTATTGCGCAACTTTCTCGGCATATCCTTTCGGGGTATTGATCCCGGTTCCTACAGCTGTGCCTCCCAGGGCTAATTCGCTTAGGTGGTCCAGGGTGTTGCGAACCGCTTTTAGTCCGTGATCCAGTTGAGAAGCATAGCCGCTAAATTCCTGCCCGAGGGTTAGGGGAGTGGCATCCATTAAATGGGTACGGCCAATCTTCACAATGTTTTTAAATTCTTCGGCTTTTTGCTGAAGTGTGTTTTGTAATTGCTCTACACCTGGGATGGTTACCTCTACGATCTTCTTATAAGCAGCAATATGCATTCCCGTAGGAAAAGTATCGTTAGACGATTGAGATTTATTCACATCGTCGTTAGGAGCGAGCGTCTTTTCACCTTCTCCTATAGTTTTTCCCGCCAGCTGATGTGCCCTGTTGGCAATTACTTCGTTTACATTCATATTGCTTTGAGTCCCTGAACCGGTTTGCCAAACCACAAGTGGAAACTGGTCGTTGTGTTTTCCCTCCAGGATCTCATCACATACTTGGGCGATCAGATCTCTTTTTTCTTCTGAAAGTACCCCCAGATCACAATTTGTAAAAGCGGCAGCCTTCTTCAGGTAGGCAAATCCATATACGATCTCCAACGGCATAGATGCCGGTGATCCTATTTTGAAGTTATTGCGGGAACGCTCTGTTTGAGCACCCCATAGCTTGTCGGCAGGTACTTGTACCTCACCCATGGTGTCCTTTTCTATTCTGTATTTCATGCTGCTGATTTAACTATCACAAAAGTACGAAATAGCCCTTTTTCCCTCAAGAGAATGAATGTTTATTTACTGTGAATAAATTGAAGGAAATTGCTATAAATTCTGAAAAAATCATTTTATCTTTGCCAATATAAAATATTAGCTATCATGTTTGATTTTGATCAGTATTTAGGATTTTTAGCATTTCTTACCATCTTAACCATCGGATTTTGGTTAATGATATTCCTAATCTCCTTTATCCCTTACTGGATAGGAGGAGCCTTGTATGAGAACTGGAAATTAAAGCGTGAAGCAAAAAAGCGAGAAGAAGAAGACCTGTAAACTCTCCGTTAAAATAAAAAAGGAAGCCATTTGGCTTCCTTTTTTTATGGTCTCTTCTCTGATCACTAACCTTCAAATCCCTCATCTTCAAAGTCTCCACCTTGGCGACCATTTCGTTGTCGTTCTTTCTTTTGATTGAATCTATAAGTGAACGACATATTAAAAGATCGTTCTCTCCACTGAAATTCAGAATCGGAGGTAAAGCTGTCTGTAGCGGTAAAAGAATGTCGCTTCCTCGAATTGAACAGATCACTCACATTAAATCCTATGGTTGCATTTTCATTAAATAGATCCTTACTGAATGCCAGGTTGATAGACAATATACCTTCAGATTCGGTCTGGGCGTTGTTGGATGGCCCTCGGTAAAATGCATTGGTCTGCCAATCGATTTTTGCGGGGAGACTAACTTTGGCACTTCCCCTCGCAAACCAGCTCGTATTATCTGCTCCGTAATCAACTCCGTTGAAATCCCCTTCAGTAGAGAACCTGAAGAAATTAAAGCTTCCGTTAAATCGTAGCCATTTGGCAGGATTATAAAGGACTCCAGCTTCAAAACCAATACGCTCATTGGTGGAAAGGTTTATAGGAATTGTACGTATAATAGGGATACCATTTGGTGTCAATTCACCGGTATCCTCCTGGATCCGCTCGAAAGAATCTGTTTCGTATTGATAGTAAATAGAAGAGGTAAGTGTGATCTTATCCCATCGTTTCAGGTAACCAAGGTCGAACGCACTCGCATAAGCAGGATCCAGGCTTGGATTTCCCTGGAATACGTTGGCCTCACTCGAGCGAGAAGGGAACGGATTAAGGAACCAGTGTCTGGGCCTGTTGATACGACGGTTGTAACCCAAGGTAATGTTTTCACGTTCCCCTAACTCGTAGATCAAATTCACAGTAGGGAACAATCCAAGGTAATCTTTGTCGAAGTTTAGATCCAAATCACTTCCACTGGTGCCTATGTCTTCGGCAGTAACATCACCTTTTAAAACAGTATTTTCTAATCTAAGCCCTAACAGGAATGAGAATTTCCCAAATTTATTTCCGTATTGTGTATATAAGGCATTTACATTCTGTTCGAAAGAGAATATATTGGACAAGCTGTCATTTCTAACAAAAACGCCCGAAGTATTAACTTCTTCTTCTACCGTAAAATCTGTTATCGTCTCTTGAAAATTCCCGCGGTATCCAGCCTCAAATTGTGCATTCTCGCCTATAGGCAGCACATAATCCACCTGAAACAAGTATTCGGTCTGATCTTCTACGGTTGTTACGATCTCTGTTGGGAGATCAGTAAATGTAGGCATGCTAATATATTCACCAATGATGGCGTCCTCGGTCTCATCGCTGATCTCGTACTGGAAATCGGCAGTTAATTCGTGCCCGTCATTATTGAATTTATTTCGATAGTTTAAAGCGAGCTGGTAGTTCTTATCATCCTCGGTTTCCTTTTCTTCCCTGATGGTTGTTCTTCCCAATACATTGTTACCGTCAAATTCGTTTGTGATATTGGTAGTAACATCGTCATCATCTCCAATACGGATAAATCCGGAAGCGGTTATGGAAGATTGATCGTTGATAAAGTATTCCATTCCAAGGTTAGAGTTGAAGTTTCTCCCCAGGCGGTCGTAGTCCCGACTTTCCTGAACCAAAGGAAATTCACGGCTTGTAGAGAAATAACGATTCTCGAAGAATGCATTTCCTGGTGATTCGCGATAGCGGTAACCTGTAGTATTGAAAATATTGAATTTCTCCGTCCTCAAATTCACGTTTGCATTGATACCTGAACTAAGCGGATAACCCAAATTAGTGATAATCGACCCATTGAGGCCCAAGGTCTTTTCTTTCCTTAATATTATATTGAGTATCCCTGCGGTTCCTTCTGCGTCGTATCGTGCCGAAGGAGAAGTGATCACCTCCACACGCTCTATAGCTTCAGCAGGAAGCTGGCGGAGCGCATCGGTAGAACCAAATCCGGCTATGGCAGATGGCCTTCCATTAATAAGGATACGCACGTTCTCATTGCCTCTTAATGCTATATTACCTTCTACATCTACAGTTACAGAGGGTACGTTGTTAAGGGCGTCACTCACAGTAGCTCCACTCGTAGTTAGGTCTTTTCCAATATTGTATATCTTCTTGTCGAGCCGAATCTGTACTTCAGTAGTCTCTGCCCTAACCACTACTTCATCCAGGCTTTCCGAATCTAATTCCAGATATATAACCGGTAGTTTAATATTACGATCGATCACTTGCCCGGTTAATCTTCGGGTTTTAAATGAGATAAAATCGAATTGAATTGTATAGGTGCCTTCCGGTACTTTCACCTCATAATTCCCATTCACATCTGTAATACCACCGGTAACAACTTTACCGGAGGAATCGAGGAATGAAACGGATGCATATTCTAGGGGAAGGTCGGAGCCTTTTTCGAGCACTTGCCCGCTAACTTTAAATTCTCTATCTAATTCGGTTACTCGGTCTGTTGGTTGAGCGAAACTTAATATGGACGTTAGGAACAGACAAACAGCGAAGGTTATTCTCATGTAGACTTTTTGAAGAATTAGACTACGAAAATAGCTTCATGTTTAAACGGTCAATGCCAATCTTATGTTAAAAATCATTATAAGATTCCTAAAATATTTTCAGGGGGTCTTCCCAGCGCTGCCTTGCCGTTTTTTATTACGATCGGGCGCTCTATTAATCTGGGGTGAGCTACCATGGCCGCTACGATCTGGGAGTTGGTGAGGTCTTTACCTTTATAATTGTCTTTCCAAATTTGTTCGTTCTTTCGAACCAGTTCAATTGGCTTTTTCCCTAATTGTTTTAAGATTTCTGTCAGCTCTTTGGCGCTTGGTGGTGAATCCATATAAAGAACCGTTTCAAAATCTTCTCCTTCCTGCTCTAATAATTGAAGGGTTTGCCTCGATTTGCTGCATCTTGGATTGTGATAGATCTTTGTCATTATTCTTTTTTAGGGGTTTTTCGTTTTTTGGTCCAGAAATCGATCTCAACATCGATCTTATTGCTTATAAAATTCTCAATTGCGCTGTGCTTAAAATCATTGCCCACACCATAAATGGTTCTGTCGATGGTCAGGCGTGATGAAATGCCAATGGTATTATCGCCATCAACACCGGTGATCACAAAGGGTAATTCCAGTTCCCGGTTGACACCATGCATACTAAAGTTGCCTATTGCCACATAACCATCTTCGGTCTTTTCTATTCGATTGCTTCGGAAGCTGATCTCGGGATAAACTTCGGCATTGAAAAAATCGGGACTTCGCAAATGCTCATCTCTACCGCTAATTCCGGTATCTATACTGTTCACTTTCACAGTAGCGGATAGCACAGATTTGGTAAAGTCGGCATCTACATAATCGAGGTCTATGGTATATTCGTTAAATTTTCCGGTGATCCTTGTAATACCATTAGAAATAGGAACGGAGAAAAGGAGGGTGGAATGATTGGTCTCGGCGGTGAGTTTCCTGGTCTCTATTGGATTGCCTACAAATGATACCATAATAACCAACATGGCTAAAAGTAAAATAAGAGGCCGGAATTTCGATCGAAGAACAGTTGTTTTCATAATTAACTCTTTAATTGATTCAATTCTCTGGAATAATCATACTGTAGATCTTCGTGCAGGCCCTTGATCTTCGATCTTACTAGTTGTATCTGCCTGTCGAAAATATTCATCAGCGTTCTGTTGTTATCTATTTTGGGCCGCATTTCACGTAGTTGGGTGCAAAAGAAAAGGAGTAGTTCAACTTCCGATTCCTTTACCGAAGAATATCGTATAAACTTTTTGGTCTCCCGTAATATCTTTCGAACGCTTTTCTTCATGTAATAATAGCTCGATGTATTGATCTCCTCGAACATCCCCGAAATGTATTCTAATACATGCTCCAGGTAGGCAGCCTCATCGTCACTTTCAAATAGAAGATAGGTGAGTAGTTCTTTATTTTCCTTTTTAAATCGTGCCAGGCGCAGACATAGTCCTTCCAGTTCGTCACTCGAGCGGTACTTTAATTCTTTTCTTATTTGAGCGACAGTGGCTGCTTTCATTCCTTTAGTAATGTTTGTCCAGTATGATCTGTGTTTCTTCCAGCGATTTAAATACATCGAAGGTTTTTCCCTGGGTTCGCTGTGCTCCCATAGCGTTGCCAAACTGTGCCGCCTTTATAGGATCGTCCGGAGCTAAAAGCAAACTAAAGGCTATACCCCCGGCAAAGGAATCACCGCAGCCTGTTGTATCCACCACGTGCTCTACGGGTATGGAAGGGACGAGTTGTTGTTTCAGAGTTCCATTTTCTAGGGTGTAAACCATGACACCTCTGGAGTCCAATGTTACGAACAGTGATTTGAGACCGTGTTTCAGGCAATGCTCGGCGAAGAACGGTAGTTGATCCATGGCAATCTCGTCGTTGCTTTTTAATTCGGCCAAAGTATATTCATTCTGAAACCAACTGCAATTAGCCTCCTCGAGATTCATTTTTAAAACATCTATATACGGAAGCCAAAGATCTCGGTCCACCCAGAATTTTGTAACTCTCACTCCCTTGGTGGTGAGCGCTGTAGTGGGTCCATGCGCATCGAATACGATACTGGCGTTGCTGTTTTCTTTTATATACTGAAGCGTTTCCAGCGGAACTTCAAAATCGGTTACCGGGACACAAACAAAAACCTCACAGTCCAGCAGGTCTTTTACGTCTTCCGGCATGATGGGTTTCATAAAAGCAGTTTGTGTTTCCAGTCTGTTGTTCTGATCTGTAAATTTTAACTGAATAACATCTCCCATATCCGATTCAGAAGAAATAAAAGAAGTATCTATATTCTTATAACTACTGAATAGATCTGCAATACCTTTTGCATCACTCTTTCTAATATGAGTAACCGGAAATACTCTGTCTTCCGGTCCGAGAAGATTGGACAAGGCAATGGCTGTATGAGTAACACACCCATATTTCTGAATCTCCTCGTTATTATGTGTAATGATATAATCCCGGGGGATAGGTCCAAGGACGGCGACTTTCCGTTTTTTCATAGTTTGAAGTTACTAATAAATCTTAAAATTTAAGCCCTAACGCTTTTAATGAGGCTTCCAGTCTTACTGCATCGGTAAAATGTACTCCTGTTATTCCAACTTCCTCGCAACCTTTTACATTATTTATACTGTCATCGATGAAAATAGCTCGAGAGGGATCGATGCCATATCGGTTAAGCATAAGCTCATAGATCTCGCGGTGTGGTTTACGCATGCCTTCATTTCCACTCACCAATATTCCTTCAAACCACTGCAGCCACTCAAATTTCTCTAAGGCCTTCGGAAATGTTTCGCCACTCCAGTTTGTGAGTGCTAAGACCCGATAATGGTCATTATTCACCAGGGTTTCCAGGACGCGATGTGTGTCGTTATGTGTGAACCCCAGCATTTCTTCCCAACGGCCATAATACATACGTATTAATTCTTCATATTCGGGAAACATGGCAACACGCTCTTCGGTGGCTTTCACCAGTGGGTAGCCTGCGTCCTGGTTCGCGTTCCACTCCCAGGCACAGATCTCGTTGAGAAACCAGTTCATTTTTTCACGGTTTCCACGGAACTCTTTCAGAAATACATATTCGGGGTTCCAGTCTATTAGGACCCCGCCCAGGTCGAAGATCACTGTATTAAATGCTGATGTGTTTTCATCCATGCGTTAAATTTGTAATGAGTTGATGATGTTGGGGGAATAAAGTAAGTAATTCTTCGCGTTTCGGCATGATAAAATCTTCGAAACTAAAACCGGGAGCTACCGTGCAGCCCATTAACGAATAACTATCTGGCACAGACACTTCAGAAGCAAACCAATAGCCACCCGGAACCGTAAACTGTGGAAGCTCACCCCGGCTGAGGTTATTACTAATTAGAAGCTTCTTGTATTCCCCTGTTGGTGAAATAATATGCAGGCACATGGCTGCTCCATCGTAATAATGCCAGGTCTCATCCTGGGTGATCTTATGAAAGGCCGAAAAATGTTGGGAAGTGATTAGATAATAAATAGCCGTAGCATAGTTGCGGTCTCCACTATATTGACCTCCCAGTGCGTCTTTTGGTATGCTTCCTGCACTGCGATACGTTTCCCTGAAATACCCTCCCTCGGGATGAGGTTTTAGCTCGAGTTTCGATATAATTTCTGAGATCTCATTCATAGATTTGATTTAGTTCGGGAACAAGGTTTTATCCAGCCCGGGAACGAGACGTAATGCATTTTTATAGTACACTTTTTTAAGGACTTCATCCGGCAGATCCATACCATACATGGCCCAGAAAGCATGATATTTTTTGTGATAGGGAAAGTATTCGTCATCACTTTCCAAAACCCTGAAATAAGTAGGGAATTCTTCAGGTTTCCAACTGTCTTTTCCAAACAAGATTCGGTCCTGGTATTTTATAAAAAAAGCTCTGGCGGTTCGGGGCTGGCGTCCCAGTTCGGCAATAATAGCGCCAATACCTACGTACATATTGGGCATTTCATCCAGTAATTCACCTAGTTTCCCCAGGTTATTGGCATACCAGCCCATATGGGCATTGATAAAGGTTGTATTGGGATGTTTTTTGAACATATTATGTTGCTCGGCGATCAATTGTTCCCAGGGAGCGGGATCTGTGGCAGAGCGTTTTCTTCGTGGCCGTAATTTAAGTTCCAGCCATCGCTCGTTATCTCCGTCAAATTCATCCCAAAAAGGCTTTGGATCTGCAGTGTGTATTAGTACCGGGATGCCCAATTCGCCGCACTTGGCCCAGATAGGATCCAATCTGGGGTCGTCTACCGCAACACGTTTTCCATCTTTGTCCTTGTTGCGAAGTCCGAGGCTCTTGTATATTTTCAATCCGCGAGCGCCGTTCTTTACGTCCTCTTCTAATTGAGCAACTGTATTTTCAATCCAGCCGGGGGTACCCACCCCGTCGAAATCTATGTTCGCGAATACTACAAAACGATTGGGATAATTGTCGGCTATATTCTTTACCGATTTCTTCAGGTCTTCCCCGGAGCGTCCACTCAAATTAACCATGATTCCCATGTTCAGCGTGTCCATGGCAGCCACTACCGGAGCCAGGTCCTGTTCGGGCATACGGTATTGATGACCGTGTACATCGATAAAAGGATATTTTGCTTTTAATACGTTTTCACCGGGAACGACCAGGGTGGAGGTTGGGTTGTACTCTTCGAATGTTAGATCCTGAGCGAAACTAATAGCAGAGAGCAGCAGGCCGGCAAAGAGGGGAAGTCTGGTTATTTTCATAAGGTTGATTTTAACGACTTTAAATGTAGGATGTTGATTTTATTCTGAAAAAATATTAGGAAGGCTTTAACGATTTATAGTTCCTCTGATTTTTCTCCCTGCCCGGACATCATGAGATAGGCTTTCAGAAAAGCGTCCAGGTCGCCGTCCAATACAGCATCTACATTTCCTGTCTCATGCTGGGTGCGAACATCTTTTATGAGTTTATAGGGATGTAGCACATAATTCCGTATTTGGGAACCCCACTCGATCGCCATTTTACCTGCCTCTATCTCATCGCGTTGTGCCTGTTGTTTTCGAAGTTCGATCTCATACAACTGAGACTTCAGCATTTGCATGGCCTTCTCTCTATTCTCAAGTTGAGAGCGAGTTTCCGAATTGTGGATCACGATCCCACTGGGGTGGTGGGTAAGGATGGCCTTGGTCTCCACCTTATTTACGTTTTGACCTCCGGCGCCACTACTTCGGGCAAAATCCCAGGAAATGTCTGCCGGGTTGATATCGATCTCGATCGAGTCGTCCGCCAGGGGGTACACATACACACTGGCAAAGCTGGTATGTCGTTTTGCGTTACTATCGAAGGGAGAGATACGCACCAGCCGGTGCACTCCGTTCTCACTTTTCAGCCAACCAAATGCATAATCGCCATCGATCTCAAGGCTCACGGTTTTTACTCCGGCAACGTCACCTGCCTGAAAATTGAGTTCTTTCACTTTGTATCCGTGTTTTTCGGCCCACATGAGATACATACGCATGAGCATTTGTGCCCAATCGCAGCTTTCGGTGCCTCCGGCACCTGCAGTTATTTGAAGGACGGCCGAGAGATCGTCTCCTTCAGAGCTCAGCATATTTTTAAACTCCAGTGCTTCTATCGCGTCCAATGCCAGCTGAAATCGATTTTCCACATTGGCTGCTTCCCCTTCACCTTCCTTGAAAAATTCGTAGATAACTTCGGCATCGTCTACAAGAGACACGGCCTTCTCGTAATCTTCCACCCATTTCTTCTTATTTCGAAGCTGTTTCATAAAGGCTTCGGCTTCCCGCGGGTTGTTCCAGAAGTTGGGGTCGAAGGTTTTCTCTTCGTCGTTGGTGATCTCTATTTGTTTTCCGGCAACGTCAAAGATACCTCCTCAACGCATCCAGGCGATTTCTAAGATCGGTAAGTTGATCGGATGTTATCATAATTGTGAATTTATCAACAAAAATAGGATTATTGTCTTCATGCGGAAATTAATTCTGAAGGATTTTTAGTAGTTTAGAGCACTACCCAATTTAAACAGTTCGATATGAATAAACTACTGCTCAATCTTATCACCTTTTTGTGTGTGGTGACTGTTTCGGCCCAATTCCTTTCAGAAAAAAAGAATCTAAAAACCTATGAAGGATTTTTCAATTTTCATTACTCCGATGAAAGCGGGGAGATCTACCTGGAGGTAGATAAAGTGGATCATGAATTTCTATATGTCCATTCTTTACGAACAGGTCTGGGGTCGAATGACATAGGCCTGGATCGCGGACAGTTAGGTGGGGGAGAAGTTGTTAAGTTTATTAAGAGCGGGAATAAGTTATTACTGGTCCAGCCTAATCTCGATTACCGCGCTACTTCCGAAAACGAACTGGAACGCAGATCGATCACAGAGGCTTTTGCGAGATCGGTGATCTTTGGGTTTCCTATAAAAGAGACCAAAGAAGAAACCTATATAATCGATCTTACGCCTTTTCTCATGCAGGATACCCACGGGGTGATCCAACGCCTGAAATCCATGAAAGAAGGTACATACAAGCTGGATAAGTCGCGCTCTGCACTCTGGATGGAGCGTACTAAGGCATTTCCAAAGAATGTAGAGTTTGAAGCCATGCTCACTTATACCGGGACTCCATCCGGTTGGAAATTAAGATCTGTAGCTCCCAATGCCGAGTCGGTATCGGTGATACAGCATCATAGTTTTGTCGCCTTACCAGAGCCCGGTTATGTCCCCAGGGAATTCGATCCGCGTTCGGGGTCGTATCCCACGACATATCTGGATTATAGCACGCCAATCTGGGAGCCTATTAAAAAACGATATATCATGCGGCATCGATTGGAAAAGAAAGATCCAAATGCGGCAGTGAGCGAAGCCAAAGAACCCATTATTTATTACCTGGATCCGGGAACTCCGGAGCCGGTTCGATCGGCATTACTGGAGGGAGCGAGTTGGTGGAATGAGGCTTTCGAGGCTATAGGATATAAGGATGCCTTCCAGGTTAAAATGCTTCCTGCCGATGCAGATCCCATGGATGTTCGTTATAATGTAATTCAGTGGGTACACCGCTCTACCAGGGGCTGGAGCTATGGTGCGACCATTAGCGACCCGCGCACCGGAGAGATCATTAAAGGCCATGTAAGCCTGGGAAGTTTAAGGATACGACAGGATTTTATGATCGCACAGGCCTTGATGAATAAACCCTTTGCCAATAGCGATAATAATGTAAAACCCATGCTGGATATGGCGCTAGCACGTATTAGGCAATTATCCGCCCATGAGGTGGGCCATACCATAGGCTTTGCACATAATTTTGCGGCAAGCACCAATGATCGCGCAAGTGTCATGGACTACCCGCATCCGTCCTTTAGCCTTAGAAATGGCATAATAGATTTTAGCAATGCATATGCTACAGGAATTGGAGAATGGGATAAGGTAACGGTAGCTTATTCGTACGGAGATGTACCGGAAGGAACTTCAGAAAAAGAGTATTTAAAAGGGATCTTAGATTCGGCTTTTGCCCGGGGTCTGCATTTTATTACAGACAGTGATGCGAGGGCGAAAGATGGAGCACATGTAAACGCACACCTATGGGACAATGGGGAGGATGTTACCGCCGAACTATTGAACGTACTCGAGATACGAAAGCAGGCCATACAAAATTTTTCGGTGGATAACATTAGAAAGGGTGAACCACTTACCGTTCTGGAAGATGTGTTCGTCCCTTTATACTTCTTTCATCGATATCAGACCGAAGCTGTTGTAAAATTGGTTGGAGGTATGGATTATGATTATAGCCTGAAAGGGCATGAGGGCACCAAAGTACACTATCTTTCTTCCGAAGTTCAGCAAAAAGCTTTGGACGCGGTGATGGCGACCTTGGATATTGAGCATTTGATGATCCCGCAGGACAAATTAAGTTTGTTTCCACCCAGATCTTTTGGCTATGGGCGCTCCAGGGAATCGTTTAAAAGTGATATGGGAGTAGCATTCGATGCGCTGGGAGCTGCAGCCACCAGTGCCGATATGACCCTTGATTTACTGCTTAATGCTGAACGGGGGAATCGTCTGGTCCTGCAGAAAGCTCTGGACCCTAATAATATCGGCTTTGATGATGTTCTTAATAAGTTGTCACCTTTATTGCTGTATGATGCGGGCTCTTCCATGGGTTATACGAATGAGCTAAATCATACCCTGCAATTTACTGCGCTTAACAGGCTTTTTACGTTACTGTCGAATAATAAAGCACTTCCTCAGGTGAAGGAAATTGTGAACGCAAGATTGGATAATATCATGAATTACCAGCAAAAGCTGGCAAAGAAAATGAAAGTTGAAAAAACAGAGGTTATGCGAATGATAGAAAGCTATCGCGATGACCCGGAAGAATATAAAATTAATACAGTTCCCGATATCCCGGATGGGAGCCCTATTGGTATGGATTGCTCGGGACCTAACTACAACCATTAAAAACCTTACAGAATGAAGAAGATCTTACTATTACTTTTTTTTATAGCCGGGCTACAGCTAAGTGCCCAGAATGATGAAGCCTTTGTGAACGAACAGGTTTCTCAATTCACCAATAAGCTTGAGAGCAGGGGGATAGGTCAATGGTTCACGACCAAACGATTTTGTTTAGGAAGCATCGAAATGTTTCAAATGGAAAATGGTCGGATGTGTACCTCCCGAGGTACCTACTACGAAGTTTATGTGGTCTGGGAAGAAGAAGGGACCACCATGCTTAAAAAAATAGACAACTGTGGTTTGTTTTATTCCATTCCGTTAAAATCTAATGAGCTTACCGAATTTGTTACAGCCAATTTCACTAATCTCGAACAGAATTCGGTAAAGCCATATAAAGCGAATAATATTTCGGGGGAACCAGAATCCAGAACCCAGGTACATGCTTGTAGAAGAGCATTTACCTTCAGAAATAATGGTGTCGAGTTTCAACAGGCATATAAGATGTACGATCTTACCGCATCCGATAAAAACCCGAATACTAATTACGAGTATAATAATGCATTAAAATTAGTCTCACTTGATCGCAAGCTGGATGCGTTAATAGACAATTTGCAAACGAAATTTAAAAGACAAAAACAATAGATATTAATGATAATAGACCTGCGAAGTGATACGGTAACGCGACCATCGCCCGGGATGCTGGATGCGATTACAAATGCCAAAACCGGTGACGATGTTTACAAAGAGGACCCCACGGTAAACGAATTAGAGCATAGAATGTCTGCTTTGTTCGGGATGGATGATGCACTTTTTTTTCCTTCAGGAAGTATGGCCAACCAGGCCGCAATAAAATTACATACGAACCCGGGGGAACAGCTAATTTGTGATAAATGGGCCCATGTATATCATTACGAAGGAGGGGGTGCATCTTTTAACAGCGGGGTTAGCTGCAAATTGGTGGATGGAGATCGAGGTATGATCACTGCAAGCCAGGTGGAAGATGCCATAAATCCTCCCGATTTCTATCACAGTCCGCTCACTTCCCTGGTATGCCTTGAAAATACTACAAACAAAGGAGGAGGGGCCTGCTACGAACTTGAAACTATTAAAGAGATCAGGAAGGTTTGTGATACTTATGGGTTGGGCTTACATTTGGACGGGGCCCGCTTAATGAATGCTGTTATTGCTAAAAAGCAACAACCCATAGATTTTGGTAAATATGCCGACACCATCTCTGTGAGCATCAGTAAAGGATTGGGTGCTCCTTTGGGAACCGTTCTGGTAGGTAAAAAAGGAATCATGGAAAATGCCATCAGGGTACGAAAAGTGTTGGGTGGTGGTATGAGACAGGTAGGTTTTATGGCAGCTGCCGGTATTTACGCTCTGGACAATAATATAAATCGTCTTGAAGAAGATCACAGGAGAGCTAAAGAGATTTCGGAAGTACTTAAAGCGAGACCCTATATTAATAAGGTAGAACCTACCGAAACGAATATTGTGATCTTTTATTTGGCGGATAGCCTTTCAGAAGAAAACTTTATAAGCGATCTGCAGAAAAAGAAAATCTTGATAAGCAATATGGGGCATGGTAAATTAAGGGTGGTAACACATCTGGATTATACAGAAGATATGCATGCGTATTTTCTGGAAGTACTTGAGAATTACGCATAAAAAAACCCCTCAATGGAGGGGTTTGGTCTTTCAATAGTAAACGCTTATTCCACTTCCTTTACATTGGCACCGGGAGCATTCTTCTTTACAGATGCGATACCATTATTCATTCCACTTTCACCAGCATACATTTGGCTGCTACCTACAATCTGTCCGTTTGTAGATTTTAGGTTGAAATGAAACTTACCATTTTTGGCAGTTTTCTTTTCATACAATTTATCATCACCACAATTCTTCTTAACAGATTCTATACCGTTCATAGCACTTGACTTTGAAGCGTACATCTGGCTGGAGAGGATTACCTGGCCATTACCGGCCTTCAATACGAAGTGATATTTGTCTCCGCTTTGCTTTAATTCAAACATGTTTTTTTGTTTAGAGATTATACTTGTTAACTATTTATAAATATCTGAAAAAAAATCGATTAAAAAAAAGACGAACGTATTAAGTTTCTCGATAAAAGGCACTTTTAATCGTGATTACTTTGCGGGTAATCGAAAAGCAATTTTGAGGTTAAAATATGACCGTTAGTTATCAATAGATTTGCTTCATAAACCATTAAATAACACTATTTAAACATCAACACTATGAAGAAATTATTTCTTTTAAGCCTTTCAATGATAGTTGCTTCGGTAACCTTTGCACAGGACCTTCCTACAAACCCGGAACCGGGTAAATGTTATGTACGTTGTACCACACCAGACGTATATGTAAATGAGACCGTTCAGGTAATGACCAAGCCGGCGTACAAAAAATTACGCACAGTACCTGCGAGATACGAAACTGTTACCGAAAGAGTAATGGTAAAAGCTCCGGGGAAAAGACTAAGAGTTATTCCTGAAAAATGGGGAACTGAAACAGTAACTTATGTTAAGAAACAAGCCGGATCTGCTTTAAGCGTAAGTCCAGCCTCTTTTACTAGTGACGCTGAAACACTTGAGATCAAACCTGCATTTGCACAATGGGAACTTGGTTCCCCTGCACCGGATTGTGCATCTTCTAATCCCAATGACTGCCGTTACTGGTGTTATAAAGGATACCCTGCAGAATACACCACTGTATCTGTAACACGTTTGGCAAATGATGCTTCTGCGAACCGCTCAACTGTTCCGGAACAAATGGGATCGTTCACCAAACGCGTTGTTACTGAACCTGCAAGAGTTGTGGAGGAAGAAGTACCGGCCGAGTATGCAAACATCACTAAAACTGTTCTTGTAAAAGACGCAGAAGTGATCGAAGAAACAGTTCCTGCTGTGTACAAGACTGTTACAAAAGAAGTTCTAAAGACCAAAGGTGGACTTACTACCTGGAAAGAAGTAGAGTGCGAATTGGTTGAATACCAGGCCCTGCCTATTAACTGGAACCTGGGAAGCGCAACCCTTACGCCACAGGCTAAAAACCTGATCGATACAAGACTAATGCCAGTATTGGCTCAGAATCCTGGTGTAAAACTAGAAATTGCATCGCATACAGATTCCAGAGGAAGCAGCACTTCTAATCAGGATCTTTCTGAAAGAAGAGCACAGGCGGTAGTTAATTACCTTCAGTCTAAAGGAGTTAATCCAAGTCTTCTTGTAGCCAATGGTTACGGTGAGAACAGATTGAAGAATCGTTGTTCTGATGGCGTATCGTGTACAGAGCGCGAGCATGCTGCAAACCGTAGAACAGAATTCAGATTAATCAATAATTAATTGATTAACAAACCATCAACGTTCTTAAAAAGGGTTCCCGTAATTTGGGAATCCTTTTTTTTTAATGCATATTTGGCATGAAAAATGTGTCTCAAATCCTAAATTTTTCGGTCATGAAGTATCTTTTGATCTTTACTTTCCTGATGCTACCTATAAGTACCTACGCCCAGGATAACGATATCTCTCTCAACTGGTTAACCAATGTTGAGGAGGCTCAGAAAGTTTCAAAAAAAACAAACAAGCCTATCTTACTCTACTTTACGGGTAGTGACTGGTGTTCTCCTTGTAAAATGCTGAAAAAGGATTTTTTCGACAGCGAAGAATTTAGAAAGAAAAGTGAGGAATTTGTACTGGTGATGATCGATTATCCCCGCAGGACAGATATTCTTACCCAGGAGCAATTCGCCTATAACAAATCTGTGGTAGCCAAATTAAATCGCAGCCGAACCTTCCCAAAGTTATTGATACTCAATTCCAAAGGAAAAGCTCAGGACGAGATTTCCGGATATAGTTCCCTTCGTGATACCAGTAATCACTTCGCCTTCCTGGACAGGAATATTTAAAATTACCTAAAAAGCTGATCCATGCCGGGAATATTAGGCATGCCTTCTTTTGCCACAGCGGCCAATTCGGTTTCATTTACCTTACTCGCCTTTTCGATCGCTTTATTAAGATTAAGGATAAGATAGTCTTCCAACTGTTCTTTATCATTGAGTAGGCTATCGTCCACCTCTATAGATTTGATCTCCCTGTTGGCAGTAAGCGTTATTTTTAGTAACTCATCACTACTAGATTGGTCTATAAGTACCGTATCCAGTCTTTTTTTGGTGGCTTCTACCTTGGCCTGGGTTTCTTTCAATTTACCCATCATTCCCATTAAATCTCCAAACATAGCGTTGTCTTTTTATCTTGACTGCAAATTTAGTATTTTGTGCGACTATAACTCAATGTAAAACAGATGAAATATTATACCATTGTTTGTTTGGCTTCTATTATTTTTGCGACTTCGTGTGAAATGAAGAATGATACCAAGAAGAATATGGATATTAAGCCTCCAAAGGCAGAAAAAATAGCAAAGAATCTCGAAAAGCATGGTGATGTGCGCGTAGATGAGTATTACTGGCTTAACCAAAAGGATGACCCGGAAGTTATAGATTACCTGGAGCGTGAAAACGATTACTACGCTAAAATGACGGCTCATACCGATGATCTAAAGAAGGATCTGTTCGAAGAAATGAAGAGCAGGATCAAAGAAGACGATGAGTCGGTTCCTTATTTTTACAATGGCTACTACTACATTACACGTTACGAAAAAGGAAAGAATTATCCTGTGTACACCCGTAAAAAAGACTCCTTAAATGCCAACGAGGAGATACTTTTCAATGTAAATGAAATGGCCGAAGGCTATTCGTTTTACAACCTAAGGGGAATCAATGTGAGTCCGGACAACAAATGGGCGGCTTTTGGAGTGGACACTCTTAGCAGAAGAAAGTACAATATTCATATAAAGAATCTCGAGACCGGTGAGATCTTAGATGAGGTGATCCCTTTAACCACTGGAAGTTCCACCTGGGCCAATGATAATAAGACACTGTTCTATACCCGAAAAGATGAACATACGCTCCGTTCTTCTTCAATTTTCAGACATGTGCGAGGTACAGATACGGAAAAGGATGTCCTTATCTATACCGAAGAAGATGAAACATTTGGGACTTATGTATATAAGACAAAGTCTGATAAATACCTGGTAATAGGTAGTTACAGTACACTTACTAACGAGTTCAGGATACTAAATGCGAACAATCCAGAAGGGGAGTTCAAGGTTTTCCAGCCAAGAGTGCGCGGACTCGAATACAACCTGAGTCATTTTGGCGACCATTTTTATATTCTCACCAATAAGGATGATGCCAGAAATTTCAAGTTGATGAAAACTCCGGAAACCAAAACCGGCATGGAGAACTGGGTAGATCTTATCCCGCACCGTGAAGATGTTTTGCTGGAGGATGTCGATATTTTTAAGGATTATCTTGTTGTGAGCGAACGTAACAACGGTTTAAATAAGATTAAGGTCATGCCCTGGGACTCCGAAAAGGAAGCTTATTATCTGCCTTTCGACAACGAGACCTACACTGCCTATACCATGCAAAATCCCGAATTTAACACCAAAACGCTGCGTTACGGTTATAATTCCCTTACAACCCCGGCATCGGTGATAGATTTCGATATGGAGACGCGAACCAAGGAGGTGAAAAAGGAAGTTGAGGTACTGGGAGGTAAATTCGATAAAAATAACTACCAAAGTAAGCGATTATGGGCAACCGCGGCCGATGGTACCAAAATCCCTGTTTCCATGGTCTACCGAAAAGGAATTAAGCAGGACGGTAGTAATCCCTTGCTCTTGTACGGATATGGATCGTATGGATCGACTATTGACCCATATTTCTCCACAACTCGCTTAAGCTTGCTGGACCGCGGGTTTATTTTTGCAATTGCCCATGTGAGAGGAAGTGAGTATTTGGGTAGACAGTGGTATGAAGATGGAAAATTATTAAAGAAAAAGAATACGTTTACAGATTTTGTTGATGTTTCTAAGTTTTTAATTTCTGAAAAGTATACGTCCCCGGAGCATATGTATGCCTCCGGAGGATCGGCTGGAGGGCTCCTGATGGGTGCTATACTTAATATTTCTCCCGAAACCTACAAGGGTGTTGTAGCGTCGGTACCATTTGTGGATGTAGTTACCACTATGCTGGATGATAGCATTCCGCTCACAACCGGAGAATACGACGAATGGGGAAATCCGAATGAAAAGGAATATTACGACTATATGAAATCGTATTCTCCTTACGATAATGTGCGAAAAGTGGCTTATCCTAATATTTTTGTGACTACCGGATACCACGACTCCCAGGTGCAGTATTGGGAACCGGCAAAATGGGTAGCAAAACTACGCGAATACAATACCGGCGATTCGATGATCTTGTTTCACACCAATATGGAAGCTGGTCATGGCGGGGCTTCCGGTAGGTTTGAAGCCTTAAAGGAAACCGCGATGGACTATGCATTTTTACTTAGTCTTGAAGGAATAACAGACTAATTAAAATTTTTGCCGTACCTTTGGCCCGTTCAGGAAATGTATGGTTTTACCATGCATTCAACTAACAAAACCTCTCTTTATGAAAGAAGCTATTAAGGCCCATGAAAATGTGTTGGAATTAATTGGTAATACACCGTTAATAAAGCTCAATCACATTACAAAAGGCATGAAAGGCAACTACTTTGCTAAAGTAGAAGCGTTTAATCCCGGACATTCTGCAAAAGACCGAATCGCATTATATATTATCGAAAAGGCCGAAAAGGAAGGAATTCTTACTCCTGGTGATACTATTATTGAAACTACTAGTGGTAACACAGGGTTCAGTATTGCTATGGTGAGTATTCTGAAAGGCTATAAGTGTATATTAGCGGTGAGTTCTAAGTCTTCCGACGATAAGATCGATATGCTGAAAAGCATGGGAGCGCAGGTGTATGTATGTCCGGCAAACGTTGCGGCAGACGACCCGCGTTCGTATTATGAAGTGGCCAAGCGCCTGCATAGCGAGATCGCCGGATCTGTCTACATAAATCAATATTTCAATACCCTGAATATAGATGCCCATTATCACACAACCGGCCCGGAGATCTGGGATCAAACCGGCGGGCAGATCACACACCTGGTCGCCTGTAGTGGTACCGGTGGAACCATTTCAGGTATTTCACGTTATTTAAAAGAACAAAACCCTGATGTACAAGTAATTGGGATCGATGCATATGGTTCTGTGCTTCAGAAATATCACGAAACGCGCGAATTCGATAAGAATGAGATCTATCCTTACCGTATCGAAGGTCTTGGAAAGAACTTAGTGCCATCGGCTACAGATTTTGACAGTATCGACAGGTTTGTGAAGGTTACAGACGAAGAAAGCGCACTTACTGCCAGGGAACTGGCAAAAACTGAAGGACTATTTGTAGGATACACCAGTGGTGCTGCCATGCAGGGTCTAAAACAACTGGAAGCGGAGGGAGTATTTACAAAAAACAGCAATATTGTTGTGATCTTCCCGGATCACGGATCGCGCTATATGAGTAAGATCTACAGCGACGAATGGATGGAAAAGCAAGGATTCGGAGAAATGTCGAATTCTGAAATTCTCAACATCCAATATGTAAAATAACATTTCAACCAAGAAATGTAAAGTCATCTGTTTCAGGCAGATGACTTTTTTTGTACCAAATTACTTCGATAAAAAGTATATGGTTATACTGATTAATTTAACTAATTTTGTCGCGTTATAAAAACTCTTGATTATTAATGAAAGATCTATTTGAAAAAATATACAGAGACAAAGGACCTTTAGGCAAATGGGCGGAGCAGGCCGAAGGTTATTTTGTATTTCCAAAACTGGAAGGCCCAATTGGGAACAGAATGATTTTTAATGGGAAAGAGGTTATTACCTGGAGTGTGAACGACTATCTTGGTTTAGCAAATCACCCTGAAGTTAGAAAAGTAGATGCCGAAGCAGCTGCACAATATGGCTCGGCTTACCCTATGGGTGCTCGAATGATGAGCGGCCATACAGATCTCCACGAACAACTACAGAAAGAACTGGCTGCTTTTGTAAACAAGGAAGCGGCATATTTACTCAATTTTGGCTACCAGGGAATGGTATCCACCATTGATGCACTTGTATCTAAAGACGACGTGATCGTTTACGATGTAGATGCTCACGCTTGTATAATAGACGGTGTACGCTTACATCTGGGACAGCGCTTTACATACAAGCACAACGATATGGAAAGTATCGAGAAGAACCTTAAACGTGCCGAAAAAGTTGCCAATAAAACCGGTGGAGGAATTTTATTGATCTCTGAAGGTGTATTTGGTATGCGAGGCGAGCAGGGGAAACTCAAAGAGATCGTTGGGCTTAAGAAAAAATATAATTTCCGTTTATTCGTAGACGATGCACATGGGTTCGGTACTCTTGGAAAAACAGGAGCCGGAGCCGGGGAAGAGCAGGGTGTACAGGATGATATCGATGTATATTTTGCAACCTTCGCAAAGTCTATGGCAAGTACCGGTGCTTTTATAGCCGCCGATGAAGAGATCATCAATTACCTAAAGTACAATCTGCGCTCACAAATGTTTGCGAAATCCCTGCAGATGCAATTAGTGGCAGGAGCACTAAAGCGTCTTGATTTACTTCGTTCTTCTACCAAGCTAAAAGATAAGCTGTGGGAAAATGTAAATGCTTTACAAGGTGGCCTTCGCGAACGAGGTTTCGATCTGGGTACCACTCAAAGCTGTGTTACACCGGTCTACCTGAAAGGTAGCATCCCAGAAGCTATGGCATTGGTGAAGGACCTAAGGGAAAATTACGGTGTGTTCTGCTCTATCGTGGTGTATCCTGTAATTCCGAAGGGATTGATCTTACTTAGCATGATCC
>QQUG01000149.1 GCA_008501705.1 Flavobacterium sp. | reverse complement strand
CTCCTCCCTGAACCCGGAAACAAATTACATTAACGCCCCCCAGGCACCTTCTAAATACGATTTAAAGCCCGACGCTAAACATGTTGGGGCCTCATGGCTAACCAGGGAGGATACGATCGCAGAGACAAAAAATATCCTGTCCTATGTGGATGCCGTATGGGAGGCCGAAAATATCACTAATTCTTCTTCTCTTATTGTGCTCGGATACTCACAAGGTGTTTCTATTGCTACCCGGTGGATCGCAAGCCGAAAAATTCAATGTAAGCAACTGGTGCTGCACTCAGGTGGTATTCCGAAGGAATTAAAACCAGAGAATTTCATTTATATGGCTGCGTCAACCAAAGTATTATTCATGTATGGAGACCAGGACCCCTACATTAGCCCATCTCGTCTTGTTGAAGAAGCAGAAAAAGGCGCTAAGCTGTTTGGGAACAAATTGGACGTACGATCCTTTAAGGGAGCTCACGAGGTAAACATTGAATTCCTACAAAATATCCTACAATTTCAAAAATAAATAGTGCATTTCATCGATTTTTTTTGTCTGTTAGCGAGAATATAGCTTTATTTACACATTATTGTAAGTAAAATCTGAACCTCAACCAATGAAAAAGCCTATTTCTACCTTGCTTATGCTACTTTTTACAGTAGTTCTTAGCGCACAGGTTGCCCCAGCAGAAAGACAAGCTCTACTCGAGTTTTATCATTCAACCAATGGAGAAAACTGGAACCAGTCATGGGATATTACCACTCCTGTAGCCGACTGGCAGGGCGTTACTGTCGAAAATAACACCGTTACCGGCCTTTCCTTACTATTCAACAATATTAGTGGTACCCTACCCGAATCGATTGGTGAACTTAAAAACCTAAGAGTCTTAGAATTATCCTTCAACCGTATCTCTGGCGAATTACCTGCCTCACTGGGTAATTTAAGCAAGCTGGAAATGCTTGCTTTTAACGGCAACGCACTTACCGGCGCTGTACCGGAGTCTCTTGGAGCACTAAACAAACTTAAACAACTACATCTAAGTAGTAATTTCTTGACGGGATCGTTACCCGGATCGCTTAAAAATTTGAAAAATTTAGAGGTTTTCAACGTTTTTGATAATAAATTATCCGGGGAACTTCCGTCAGAGATTTCAACGATCAAAACTTTAAAAGAAGTGATCATAGCCGAGAACGATTTCACCAACACCGAACATTTCTCAGTGATCCTTATGTCGAACTCCGCACAACTTGACTTTAATGATACCGGGGTTGTACCCGCGGCTAAGTCGGTAATCGCCATAGAAACAAGCGACGATCATTAATACGAATTACACCTAACAGTTTAAAGTTAAGGCGGCCGCATTGCGAGCCGCTTTTTTTATGGGTTTTTTTGAATTATATTTATAAGAACCAAAAAAGCTTTAGATGAAACATATAATTACTCTCGCAGCCCTTTTTCTTTCCTCTTCTCTCCTAGTCGCTCAGATCACTTTTAGCCCCAACATCATAGACAATGCCGAGCCTACCGCTAACGCGGCAAACACAGTTACTACAGGCGATTTCGACGGCGACGGAGATATTGATGTGATAGGTGGTGCTTACCAGGCAGATCATTTCTCTATTTACAGGAATGACGGTAATGGAAATTTCACCAGAAGTACCATAGATAATGGCGCCACGGCAGATGGTGCACGCTTTGCTACAACCTTCGACCTGGACGAGGATGGTGATCTGGATATTCTGGCTACTTCCTCGAATGCAGACGCATACCTTTGGTACGAAAACGACGGTGGTGGTTTATTTACACCTCATGTGATAGACAATTCGGCCCTTGCCAATGAAGCGTATAGCATTGGAGCAGCCGATTTCGATAATGATGGTGACATGGATATAGTGGGGGGTGCTAATGCCGGCGATGCTCTGGTTGTCTTTGCTAATGATGGAAACGAAAATTTCTTAATTCTCAATGTCCTGAGTGTTGGAGATAACCGCACGAACGGGGTGAGGGTTGTAAAAGTAGCAGACGTCGATCAAGACACCAATCCGGATATAGTGGTTGCGGCATTTGCCGGCGACACCTTTTCATGGTATGAGAATGATGGAAACGGTGTTTTCACGCCACATACCATTGATGACTCGGTAAATGCCGATGGTGCCACGGCAATCGATGTAGCCGATCTGGATGGCGATGGCGATATGGATATTGCTGCCGGAAGTAACAGTGCAGACCAGTTCCTGTGGTACGAGAATGATGGTAGTGAGAATTTTTCAACACATATTATCGATAATACAAGTAGTTTTACTAATGGTCCCCGTGGATTATCGCTCGTAGACCTCGAACAGGATGGAGATATGGATATTATCACTGCCGCCATTACAGGCGATGCTTTTGCCTGGTACGAAAATGATGGAAGTGGTGTATTTACAGGAGCCGAAATTAGCACCGACTTAACCTATAGTGACGGCGCCTTTGCCGTAACTTCGGCTGATATTGATGGTGACCTGGTAGAAGATATCATTACGGCCGCAAACATCGCTGATGCCTTTTCCTGGTTCAAAACGGAAGGGGTTATCATCCTGGAAGTTGGAACCAACATTCTTGAAGATGTAAAGGTTTATCCAAATCCGGTTTACGATCAATTAAATGTTAAACTTCCGGCTGGGCTTTCGGAAGTGGAGATCCTTATTTTTGATAACTTCGGAAAAATGTTGTGGCAGTACCGAAGTGAAAACCAGGAAACACTACGTATGGATATGTCGCAGTTCGCCACGGGGATCTATTATATGAAAGTATCCTCTTCCGAAGGAATTATCACAAAAAAGATCATTAAAAAATAGCCGAATTACAATCATTAATCAGATGAAAATACAGGCATATGCTTCACAATTTGCGCGAACTGTTACTACTCTAACGTTGTAGTAAGTTTCACCTTCGTTCAAGCCTAAAATAGCCTATGTTTCATACCTTTACGGCCTGAAAAATCAACGAAATATGTATAGCCAATCCAGGGTTATTATTGAAAATATTGCTCCGCTAATTAACAATGGGAATTATCCTATTAAATCTGTGGTGAACGAAACTGTTCCGGTGACGGCAGATATCTTTGCCGATGGCCACGACATCATAGCCGCTTCGGTTCGATATAAGCATGCAAAAGATAGCAAATGGAAAGAAGTACGCATGCAACCCACGGTAAACGACAGCTGGTCTGCTGCGTTTACAGTTAATAAACAAGGCGTTTATAAATACAAGATAGAAGCATGGGTTGATCATGGCCTCAATTGGCAACATGGAATTACCCGTAAACTTGAAGATGGACAGGCGGTCCCCTCCGAACTGCTGGAAGGGGCACTCTACCTGGAAAGTATCATTAAAGATGCCTCTGCAACAGAGGCTACTTTCCTAAAAGATTGCGTAGCTTCCTTCAGGCATCCCGGGGCATATCCGAAAGCTGTGGAACTGGCCATGTCGCACAAACTTCACCAGCTTCTCACCAAATATCCAGTAAAAGGCATTTTAAGTGAAAGCGACCAATACACCACCTATGTAGACAGGTTAAAGGCGCGTTTTAGTACCTGGTACGAATTCTTCCCTCGCTCTGCTTCCCCGGAGGAAGGACGACACGGGACTTTTAAAGATTGTGAACAACTATTACCAAGAGTGGCAAATATGGGTTTCGACACCCTCTACTTCCCACCTATTCATCCTATTGGCGAAGTAAACCGAAAGGGAAAAAACAATACCACCGAGGCGAATAAGGACGATGTAGGTTCTACCTGGGGAATCGGATCTAATAGTGGCGGACATAAGGACATTCATCCGGAACTCGGTTCTTTAAACGATTTCAAGTCCCTGGTAAAAGCTGCCGAAAAACAAGGGATTGAGATCGCCATGGACTTTGCCCTGCAAGCAGCCCCGGATCATCCCTGGGTTAAAGAGCATCCCGAATGGTTTAAATGGAGGCCGGACGGGACAGTGCAATATGCCGAGAACCCACCTAAGAAATACCAGGACATACTTCCTATCTATTTTGAGAGTGAGGACTGGAAAAACCTTTGGAAGGAAATGCTGGAAACTGCCCTGTATTGGGTAGAGACCTGCGGAATAAAGGTCTTCCGGGTTGATAATCCTCATACCAAGCCTTTTTATTTCTGGGGCTGGCTTATTGGTGAGGTAAAGAAAAAACATCCCGATGTGCTCTTCCTTTCCGAGGCTTTTACGCGCCCCAAGGTGATGCATCAGCTCGCCAAACAAGGTTTTACACAATCATACACATATTTTACCTGGAGAAACAACAAGCAGGAACTGATCGATTATATGGAAGAACTAACCAAAACCGATCAACGCTATTTTTTCCGACCGAATTTTTGGCCCAACACACCCGATATCAATCCCTGGGCCTTACAGGGCGGTAATGAGGCTATTCATTTACAACGTTACTTTTTAGCAGCCACGCTTAGCTCTAATACAGGTGTTTACGGACCTGTATTTGAACAAATGATCAGTGATGCGCTACCGGGTAAGGAAGAATATCTGGATTCGGAGAAGTTTCAGCTTCGGCATTGGGACTGGAAAAAGGAGAACAAACTTACCACCTTAATTTCGAAGATCAATAAGATACGGAAGGAGCAGGAATCGCTTCAGCAGACTAACAATATAAAATTCCTGGCTGTAGAGAACGATCAGTTACTGGCATATTATAAATTTAGCGACGATCGCGAGAATGAAACCATCATGATCGTTAATCTCGATCCGTATTACGGTCAGAATGGCTGGATACAACTCCCTATGAGCGAGCTGGGAACACACGAAGGACAACAGATCAATGTGACAGACCAGATCACCGGAAGCAGTTATATATGGGATAAAGAATGGAATTTTGTAGAATTACACCCCGCTCTGCCGTTTCACTTATTTAAAATTAGAAAATAATGGCCAAACTGGAAACATCCAAGGCTAAAAAACCGTCGAATTTCGACGATTCCTGGGAGGAATTAATGGATAACACAGATTTTGTGCGGATGTTCCTTTCGGAAGTGCTGGAAGATTATATTCAGAAACAGCGATGGTATGGTGGTAAATCAAGTAAACTGAAATACATCGAACTCACCGAATACTTCAGAATTCAGAAAGAGGAAGAAATGTACTACGGCCTTATCCTCGAAGTCAATTTTGTGGAGGCCTTCTATCAACATTACTTCATACCGATTGCTTTTGTAACGGACGAGGACTATGCCAAAAACGACAAAATACTCCCCATAAGCATACAGGGAACCGAAGGATTTATTATAGACGCCATTAACCTGGATGCCTTTCGTAAAGTTGTTTTCGAACGTATTTTAAATGCGAAGCCAAACGACACCACCCGCGTGCAGTATCACAAAGGTGAACGTCTCACAGAGACCGAATACAAATCCTCCCGCAATATGGGAATGGAACAAAGCAATACCTCGGTGATCATAAATGACAATTGTGTGATCAAATTCTTCAGAAGGATCTATGCAAACAAGAACCCGGATTATGAAATGTCGCTTTTCCTTTCAGATAAAAAAGGATTTAAAAATACCCCGGCTTATTTAGGCAGCTTAAATATCATTGATACAGATAACCTAATGATCACCATTGCCTTAATGCAGGAAATGGTAGAGAATCAGGGTGATGCCTGGGAATACATGCTTGACAAACTGGATACTATATTTGATAACCTCGGTAAAAAGAATATTAACATAAAGTCGTTGCCACATACCGAACTGTTCGCTCGCCTGTCCATAAAGGACGTGCCTCACGAGATCATAGACTGGGCCGGACTGGATATTTTTCTGAAGTTGCAGAAACTTGCCGAACGTACCGCCGAAATGCACATTGTACTCGGTTCGGAATTCGAGGATACTAATTTTACACCACAGCGCTTCAATATGGATTACGAAGTATGGCTGAAGAACCGACTGCTGTACCAGTTTCAGAACAGGTTGAACACTGTAGAGAATAACCTTCACAAACTGAAGGACGACACCTTGAGATTGGCAAATCAGTTCCTGGAGCAAAAAAATAAGATTCGTAAGCGTTTCCTGGCCTACGACTGGACAAAATTGAAAGGAGAACGAATTCGGGTTCATGGCGACTATCACCTGGGCCAGGTTCTTGTAACCGAAAACGATTTTTATATCCTTGATTTTGAAG
>QQUG01000154.1 GCA_008501705.1 Flavobacterium sp. | reverse complement strand
GGTCACTTGGGGCAAAATCTTAAATGGGTGGTACTCTTCTCCTTTTACGTGATCGTTATATTTATAGACCACATCTTTTAGCACGGCTAGCTGTGTTCTTCCAATGCTGAGATTAAAAATTCCCTGCTCGGGTTCTGGTGTTTCCGGCAGTCCAATAAGATCATCTGGTGCCTGGTACATCCCCAGGCTACCTTTTTCATTCAGCCAGTAGGGTGCGGAGGTACTTTGATTCCGGGATACCATAGACACAGTTGTATTAAAATCTACATTGGGTTTAAGATCGTTCAATTCATTCATGATCTCCATCCCATCAAGTGTAGTAATAGAACGCAGTGATACCGGATAGTCCGATCTGTTGATTGCTTCAATGGAAAGCTCGTAATTTCCTCCAGGGTTGATGGCGTTTGTATTGGCAACAGCTTCCAGGAAAATACCACCACAGTCTATAATAAGTTGTTCCAGTTGTTTTAATTTGATCTCTTTCCAATAGGGATTTTTTAACATGGAAACCAAGGTATGAGCCTGTAGCAATTGTGGTAACATGGCAGAGGGGTCCTGGAAGTTGAAGTTTTCCTCCAGAGGTTCCAGGATGGCTCCAATGGCTTCGCCGCCTTGCACACGGCTCCAGCTTGTATCGATGCCCTCGAAGAGATCGGTCTTGTTCGTTTGGAAATCACCCTTCAGAAATTCCAGCCATTCCTTTTGTTCGCCTCTTCTACCTGTACTTCCAAAGCCTTGCGATTTATGCATGCTCCTGCTCAGAGAGGCAATTTCACCATTCGAAAGTCCGAGGGAAGGGTAGTAGGTGCCTGTATTGAGTTCGACGATATTGGTCATATCGGCTTCCGCATAGCGATCCGGATCATTGTAAAAGGACCAGTAATTATTGAAGAAAAGTCTTTTCGGTTGCCAAACTCCATATTTTTTAGCTGTTTCCGGGTATTGCGCTGGGTCATTTACAAGATCGAAAGCTTCCACACTTAACATAGCGGAAGATGTGTGATGACCGTGGGTACTTCCGGGAGTTCGATGATCGAATCTGTTAATGATCACGTCCGGCCTGAATTTTCGGATGGCGCGAACCACATCACCCAATACTTCCTTTTTATTCCAGATCTCCAAAGTCTCATCTGAATGTTTCGAATAACCAAAATCGATCGCCCTGGTAAAAAACTGTTCCCCACCATCGGTACGTCTTGCCGCCAGTAATTCCTGGGTTCTTATCACACCCAAAAGTTCCCTGATCTCCGGTCCAACGAGATTTTGTCCCCCATCCCCACGGGTAACAGACAAATAGGCTGTACGAGCTTTCAGGTCGTTGGCCAGCCACGAGATAAGACGAGTATTCTCATCATCCGGATGAGCCGCTATATACAAGGCCGAACCTAAAAAGTTTAAGCTTTCAAGATTGTGATATATCTCGGAAGCGGTTGGTTTTTTCGGTTGTTGTGCAAAAGTTGTAAGGGTAATTATGCTAAAAAGAAAGCACTTAATAACGTAGTTACGCATCATTGGGTAAGGAGTTTTCAGTAGAAATCAAATATACCCAAAATGAAAAAGCTTAATTAATCTATTGGGTGTTCTTTAACATTTTTATCTTCTTCCTGTAAGAATTCTTCCAATTCATCCGGCTTCACTACCGTTACTCCTTTCTGAAGCATTAAACTATTAGGGTAGGTAATGATCTCACCGGAGTTTGTCTTGATAACCGTGTGAAATCCCTTGATATCTTCTATAGTACCTTCAAAATTGTACTCCTTATCGTGAATGATAATAAAATCTCCGATCTTATAGGGAAAAGTGAAAAACATAATGATACCGCTGGTAATATTAGACAGTATGGACCATTGCGCAAAAAATCCTATCCCAATTACCGCAAACACCGAGGACATCACCCAGCCTACATCGGTGAAATCGACGCCCCAGATAAGGATCAATCCGAAAATGCTAAGGAAAATAATGGCAAAATCAATATATTTTATAATCAATCCGGTGCGATGTTCAACTCTTTCCGACCTCTTCGAAAAACGTTTCACTATTCGAACCAGGACCCATCTTAGGATTAGGTTTATCGTTATGATGATAGCCGATTGTAATATTTCGGGCAAGAATTTTTCCATACTCAAATCTACGGATTTAGACCCAAAGAATCTCGAAGGGCAGCGTCTGCATTACTATTCCGGCTCCAGTAAGCATTTTTAATTCGCTTCATTCTGGTTGCAGTAGTGGTGAGACGTTCGTTATTTCCCCAGGCCGAATTGGTCTCTTCCCATTTCTCGATCTCGAAGGGGAAGCTACTGTTAAAGTAAATCACCAGATCACGCTCCAGTTCCGGATACCTTAAGTGATACGTTGTGATAGAATCACCTTGTTTTAAATTCGCTACCGCATTTTGAACGGCAATTTTTTTGTGGCGCATCCTGTGATATTCAAGGGATGGTATAATTGTTATATTCCCGGTTGGCAGATCCTCCGGATTTATCCGGATCAAATTCCACAATTCGTCTTCAAGCCATGTTTTGTCTATAGATACTTCTTGATCTGCCTCTCCCTCGAAATACGAGTGACTCACAAAATCAAATTTAGCACGGTTATTTAACTGCATATAGGCCTGGCCACACCATTCCTGTACCGAGGTACTCAACTTGATGGCGTGATCTTTTTTTGCAACAGGACTGAAGGCACTTGTCATGACCGAATACGGATAGATGCCTGTAAGGAATTTCTTGGTGCGGTTTAATTTAAGAACCGGGATGGTTTCTTTGGAAGACCGCTCAGCTTTCACCTGGGTGTCTGGTAAGAAATCTTCTGAAACGAATACCGTAACTGCCGTTCCTTTTCTCAGCTCCCCATATCGTTCCTGCATAAGTTCGTAAGATGTTATTTCAGCCGTGCCTGCAAACCAATACTGTTTAAATGTATCGCTAAGTATACGGGGTTCTCCTGCTTTTTTTATTTCTGAAGATTCTAAAGCCATATCCCTGGCGCCAGAATCATTCTTGGGTGAAGTGCATCCCCAAAGTAAAAACAGCGCAAAAATGGATAATAATACAACTAGCGTAGAGCGAGACATAGACAAGATTTTACGCAAAATTACGACAATACTATCGGCGCGCAATCTCCATTAACGTTTTGTAAACAAGTCGTGTAGGCAACCCCATCACATTAAAATAACTTCCTTCCAATTTCTCGATCCCCACATAACCTATCCATTCCTGAATGCCGTAACTACCCGCCTTATCGTAAGGTTTATACTTTTTTAGGTAATACTCGATCTCTTCATCTTCGATCTCACGGAACCATACTTTTGTAGTATCGTTTATAGTTTTCTGAAAAGATCTATTAGTGAAACAAACCGAGGTAATAACCTCATGCATTCTGCCACTAAGCCGTTCGATCATGGCAAAGGCCTCTTCGTAATCTGCCGGCTTGTTGATGGCCTCATCGTCCATCCAGACTATGGTGTCACTGGTAATAAGTATGTCCTTTTCGGTAAGGTTATCAAAGGCAGAAGCCTTTAAACGTGCCAGATAATCGGTGATCTCGCTACCTTTTAGATGTTGAGGATATACTTCTTCTACCACTCTGACATCGATGGAAAAATCCAGGTCTAACTCTTTGAAGAAATGATGTCGTCGTGGTGATGCCGAAGCAAGAATAACATTGTAGTTATTTAGTTTGTCCTTCAGCATATCCTCAGATTTTATTTTTAAGTTCTTGTTTCACCCTGTCTATCCATTCTTGTTTCAAGATACTCAATACTATACTATCGCGCCTTCCATCCACACTTCTACAGTTGGACCTTAGTATTCCTTCCTCGGTACAGCCTATGCTCTTCATTGCTGCAATACTGCGTGCATTCCTGGCGTCGGCCCGAAACTCAACCCGGTCTACCGCCAGCGTTTCAAAAGCAAATTGAAGGAGAAGAAATTTACAATTCTTATTCAGTCCGCTTCCCTGAAATTCTTTACCATACCACGTATAGCCCAGCTGCAGGGTATTGTGATAGGGCTGTATATCATAGAAACGGGTACTTCCGGCGTATCGCTTCTCTTTCTTGTCGAACACTATAAATGGATATGCAACTCCCAGCTCACGCTGCTGAATGGCGTGATCTATATAAGTACTTAAATTTTCTCTTCCGCCAGCGGGAGTGAGGGAGTAGGTCCAGAGCTCGGATTCTTCTTCCGAAAAGTTGAGTAATTCAGAAAGATCTTTAGACTGTAGCGGACGTAGTAAGACCCTGTCGTTCTCTAAAATGTAATTTTTTCCGGGATCGAAATTCATATAAATAACTAAATAAAAGTATAGCAAACCATAGAACACATACCTGTAAACATAGTGACCTTCAGTATAACAGACATAGCTGCGTATTCTTTCTGTGATGCGGCTCCCCAGGCCCTGATACAAAAATAAATAAGGGGTGCTACAATGAGAAATAAAAAGTAAAGCACCATGAGTTGTTTATCGTACAGGAAGGTGTACACATACAATATAATGCTCATGATAAATACCGAAGCGATCACAAAAACCAGGGTTGTAGTTCGTTTCCTGCCTATGGCGATGGCGAGGGTCCTTATATCTCCTTTCTTATCTCCGTTGATATCTTCCAGATCCTTTACTATTTCCCGCATGAAATTAATAACGAAGGCGAAGATCGCATAGTCAAGTACGAGACGCGATACGCGGTTTTGTGCTTCAGAAAGCCCGTTAGTTCCAATGGGATACAGATCGAAAACAAGCACGATCAGCAGGCTGAAAGCCACTAACAGGGATATAACGATATTCCCAGTTATTAGCATGGCTTTCAATTGGGTAGCGTACATATAGAGTAGGGCAGAGATCACGATAAAAATTGCGGCCAGCCCGGATTTGCCCAATTGGTTGGCCAGGACAAAACCCGAAATTACTCCAATTGAATTCAGAATTATAAAATAGGTAAAGGCTCTTTTTTCTGAAATTTTCCTACCAATAAGCACTTTCGATGGTTTATTGATCTTGTCGATCTCCAGATCATATATATCGTTCACAACATTCCCTGCCGCAGCTATGGCGAGGGTTGCCAGTAATAGCCATAGAAACTGAAACGTGTTCATAGCCGTCACCACGCGGAAGGTATCGAATAGCACAAATTTTATTAAGATCTGTACCAGGGCAATGAGCAGCAGATTCACAGGGCGAATAATTTTTAAATAGGCCATAGGGCTCTTAGCGTCTTTTGTTAATCATATTTGGCAGAAGTATTCTTTACCGGCAGCCATTTGCCCTGTACTTTTAATACCTGTTCTATTACATCCCGAACACAGCCTTTCCCGCCTTTTTTGTGTGAAATATATTTACATATGTATTTTATTTCCGGGACGGCATCCTGCGGACAACAGGGTAATCCCACTTCCTGCATCACTTCAAGATCCGGAATATCGTCTCCCATAAACAGGACGTTCTCCCTATTCAATGAACGGGTGTTGAGGTAGTTATTAAGTATTTCAAGCTTGTTTTCGGCGCCTAAAAAGACATCGGTTATTCCCAGACCGTTAAGGCGTAAGCGAACCCCTTCGTTAGTCCCGCCACTGATCATACATATATGAAAGCCTTTTTCTACAGCTGTCTTCAATGCGAAACCATCCTTGGTATTCATACTTCGGTAGAGTTCACCACCAGTGGTGATCATTACATTTCCATCGGTCAATACCCCGTCTATATCGAAGACGAAAGTAGTGATATGTTGTAGGTATTCTTTATAACTTTTTTCCATAGGTATTTTGAATAGACTCTGTAAGGTCGCGATATAATGTTTCGTATGGGCTGCCTTTTAATAGCTGTAGATGCTTTCTAAGGGTTTTTTCATCATCGCGGATAGCAGGTCCTGTTTGTGCTTCGGAAGAGGATAGCTTTTCTATTTTTTTTGCGGTCTCTTTAATTAGAGGTTTCAGCAGATCGAAATCCAGTTTTTTTTTCTGAAGCAATTCTTCGGAAATGTGATAGAGATGATTCACGAAGTTGTTTACAAATACAGCCGAAAGGTGCAGGCTGGCCCTGTTTTCCGAAGAAATCTCCTCTACCTTCCCGGAAATCTGCTTCCCAATTTTCTGAAGTAATACCAGGTCTTCCGCTGTTTCGGCTTCAATACAAATAGGAATGGTTTTAAAATCTACGCTTCTGTGTTTTGAAAAACTCTGCATTG
>QQUG01000123.1 GCA_008501705.1 Flavobacterium sp. | reverse complement strand
GGAGTTTATGCCGGGCAGCTTCATTGGGATAATGCAGGGTCAGGTTATCCAGGATCCCGTTCGGTTTTACCGATATTTTATCCTTTTTAAAGGCCTCTCGCAGCTTTTCCATGGTACTGGGAGATAATTCCTTGTCTACATATACAATGGCATTGTTAAGATCGCCTCCCTTAATAAGCCCGTGTTCCAGTAACATTTCTATTTCGTGCAGAAAACTAAAGGTACGCGCATCGGAGATCTCATCTTTAAAATCGGTTAGACGCTTTAAGGAAGCATTCTGGGTACCCAGTACCTTGGTTCCGAAATCGACCATGGTAGTTACCTGGTATTCATCGGAAGGGATAATAGTGATCTCACTACCCGATTCCTCATCGGTGTACGAAATAACTTCTTTGATTATATATTCTTCCCGGGGAGCCTCCTGTTCAACAATACCCGCTTTTTCTATGGCCTCCACGAAGAATTTGGAAGAACCATCCATAATAGGAGGTTCAGATGCATTCAATTCGATGATACAATTATCAACCTCCATCCCTACCAGGGCCGCCAAGACGTGTTCGGAAGTCTGGATCTTCACGCCCAGTTTCTCAAGATTGGTTCCCCGCTGGGTATTGATCACGTAGTTAGCGTCTGCCTCGATCACCGGATGTCCTTCCAGATCGACACGAACAAAGGCATAACCGTAATTCTCGGGAGCAGGTTTAAATGTAATGGTAACCTCTTTGCCGGTGTGCAATCCCACGCCGGTAAGTGAAATCTCCTTACCTATAGTACGCTGTTTTACCACACATTTAGTCATTGTTCTGGTTTTTTTCAAATGTATTAAATCGCTCTATTATTTTCGGCAGGTTCTTAAAATGAACATAACTTTTGTTGAAATCGCCGTATTTCAAGGCAGGTGATCCCTGCAGCACTTCGTCGTCCTTCACGTTGCGCCCAATTCCACTCTGAGCCTGAATACGCACATTGTTTCCTATTACAAGGTGACCCACGATACCTACCTGGCCGCCTATCATACAATTCTTACCGATTTTCGTAGAACCGGCTATACCTGTTTGAGCCGCGATCACGGTATTCTCCCCTATTTCCACATTATGGGCGATCTGGATCTGGTTGTCCAGTTTCACACCTTTCCGGATCACAGTAGAGCCCAAGGTGGCCCTGTCTATAGTAGTTCCGGCACCCACATCTACATTGTCTTCTATGATTACATTTCCCGTTTGAGGGACTTTGGAGTATTCTCCCTGTTCGTTTGGTGTAAAGCCAAAACCGTCGGCCCCAACGATCACACCGCTGTGAATTATGCAATTATTTCCTATCACAGATTCAGAATAGATCTTGGCTCCTGCAAAAACAATAACATTATCACCAATTTCTACATTATCACCAATGTACACATTGGGGTAGATCTTCACATTATCACCAATACGTACATTCTCTCCTATATAAGAAAAAGCACCCAGGTATAAATTATCCCCCATTTGGGAACTTTCGGAAATGAAAACCGGTTGTTCGATTCCCGATCTGTTCATCTTCACCTGGTTGTAATATTCCAAAAGTTGCGAAAAAGCCTTGTAGGCATCTTCCACGCGGATAAGCGTTGTGGAGATCTCGTTTTCAGCCACAAAATCTTTATCAACGATAGTCACCGAAGCCTCGGTGGTATAAATAAATTGGGTGTACTTCGGGTTGGCCAAAAAGGTTAAACTTCCTTCCGATCCCTCCTCGATTTTAGCTAATTTAGATACTTCAACATCTGCATTGCCTTCCACTTCCCCGTTAAGTATCCCCGCAATCTGGGTGGCTGTAAATTTCATGTTTAGATTTCAGTGTTGCAAAAATAGAAAAAAAGGTTCATTAATCAGACTTGGGGTAGCACAGATAATATTTTACCACCTTTTCTGAAAGTGCTTTCAGATTAAGCTGATCACTGGCTTTAGCTACATCTATTACCTTCCCGCTTCGGGTGAGTAAATTTATAGTGTCCTTCTCCATGCTATAAGCCTGATTACTAATATGACCCGTAAATACAAAATAGGTTGCTTCCTTTTCGGAAATATTATGTTTGTTTTGCAACTCTTCCATTTTTAGCTGAACTTTTTTTTCTGAAAAGGGTTGGTTCTGAAGCTTAATTTTTAGCAGCTCCCGATTGAGGAGCATCTCCGAAATATTCCGAAGCACAAAATCGTCATTCTGCTGCCACATTTTCATGGCTGAAATAATATCGTAATCGTCCAGCCTCGCAAACACCTCCAGGGTGTCTTCATTAAAGCTTAGGGTTTCCCCGTCCCGCTTCAGAAAGAAAGAAAGGGCCTCACTAGCCGGCAATACTATACCTTCCTGGGAAAGTTCTTTTGCTCTTTTAAGCAGATTAACCAACAACTGTTCGGCTACCAGGCCGGTTTTGTGCAGATATACCTGCCAGTACATCAGCCTGCGAGCCACTATAAATTTCTCCACCGAATAAATTCCCTTCTCCTCTACCACCAACTGGTCATCCTGTACATGCAGCATAGCAATAAGCCTGTCTGAACTAATGGTCCCTTCGGCTACGCCCGTATAAAAGCTATCCCTTTTCAGATAGTCCATTCGGTCCATATCCAGCTGACTCGAAATTAATTGATGAAAGAATTTACGGGGATGTTCGTTTTTAAATATGGAAATAGCCATAGTTAACTGCCCGTCGAATTCTTTATTCAGGGCTTCCATGAAGTACAGGGATATCTGTTCGTGGGTAACATCTTCGGCTATACTGTGTTCCATGGCATGAGAGAATGGCCCGTGGCCAATATCGTGTAAAAGTATGGCCACACATAAGGCCTCTTCCTCCTCATGAGAGATCTCGACCCCTTTCTTTTTAAGGATACTTACAGCCCGTGTCATAAGGTGTAGCGCACCCAGGGCGTGATGAAACCTGGTGTGGTGAGCACCCGGATAGACGAGGTAGGACATTCCCATCTGACTAATTCTTCTCAGTCGCTGAAAATATCTATGTTCAATTAATTTATAAATAAGCGGTCCCGGGATGGTAATAAAACCGTAGATGGGGTCGTTTACTATGGTGAGTTTGGGTTGCTGCTTCAAACTTTAACTTTTAATTAATAGGGCCAGCCGTGATTTTGTTCGACTTCGGAATTAAATTTGATTCTCCTTACAGACTTGGCATCACGGCCTTTCTAAATACAAAAACAAATATACATATATGAGCGACATAAAAGTTCTTTGGGTTGATGATGAGATCGACCTGCTAAAACCTCACATACTATTCCTTGAAGGTAAAAATTACGTGGTCACCACAGCTCAAAGTGGTACCGAAGCCCTGGAGGAAATTAAAAAGGACAATTTCGACATCGTTTTCCTGGACGAGAACATGCCCGGACTTACCGGCCTGGAGACCCTTGCAGAGATCAAGGAGCGACAAGCATCACTTCCCGTGGTTATGATCACAAAAAGTGAGGAAGAATATATCATGGAAGAAGCGATCGGATCTAAGATCGCAGACTACCTTATAAAACCTGTGAATCCAAATCAGATCTTACTTAGCCTGAAGAAAAACCTGGACCACTCACGACTGATCTCCGAAAAGACCACCTCAAATTACCAGCAGGAATTTAGGAAGATAGCCATGGACATGTCTATGATTAATACCTATCAGGGCTGGGCAGAGCTGTATCAGAAACTGGTCTACTGGGAGCTGCAACTGGAAGATATTGAGGACAGCGGTATGTTCGAGATCCTGGAATCGCAAAAGATAGAAGCGAACAATCAGTTCTGTAAGTTTATAGACAAAAACTATCCCGATTGGTTCAACGGTGCAGAAGATGCACCTATTATGTCTCATACCTTATTTAAAGAAAGAGTACAGCCTCAGCTAAAACAAGGCAAGCCTACCCTGCTGGTCGTGATCGATAATCTGCGATTCGATCAATGGAAGGCCTTCGAACCGTTTTTAAGCAATGTGTACAAGAAAGAACAGGAAGAATTATTTTACAGCATACTGCCCACAGCCACTCAATATGCGCGTAACGCTATTTTTTCTGGCCTTATGCCCAGTGAGATGGAGAAACTATTCCCCAAGTACTGGCTTAACGATACGGACGAAGGCGGTAAGAATATGTACGAAAAGGAATTCCTGGAAGCACAGTTAAGAAGACTTGGTTTAGACCTCAACTGGAGCTACCACAAAATATCCAGCCTAAAGCAGGGAAAACGATTGGAGGAGAACTTTAAGAGTCATAAGGATGAAGATCTTACCGTGATCGTTTACAACTTTGTGGACATGCTGTCGCATTCCAAGACCGAAATGGAAGTGATCAAGGAGTTGGCATCTAACGATAAGTCGTACAGATCACTAACCCAAAGCTGGTTTAAAAATTCACCTTTAATGAATATCATTCAGCAAGCTGCGCAACTGGGCTTTAAACTAATCATCACTACAGACCACGGGACCATTAATGTAAAGAACCCGTCTAAGGTGATAGGCGACAAGAACACCAGTTTAAATTTGCGGTACAAAACCGGCAAGAGCCTCACGTACGAGGATAAGGACGTACTGGCAGCGGTGGATCCGGGAAGGATCAGGCTTCCTTCTATACACATGAGCAGCTCTTTTATTTTTGCCAAGGGAGATCTGTTCTTCGCCTATCCTAATAATTACAATCACTATGTAAGTTACTATAGAAATACCTACCAGCATGGAGGAGTGTCTTTGGAAGAAATGGTAATTCCATTCGCGGTTCTGGATCCAAAATAACGTAGGAGTTTTCTTCATTCTTACAGATTATCGAGTTTTTTAGCAAATAATCGAGTTTTTATTATATATTTGTGCCAACCCGCTTATATGGAACTGACCTATACATTACAACAACTGCCCGAAGTGGCGGAGAAGGTTTTAACTGGATCTCCCAGTAAAACCCTCTTGTTCTATGGGGAAATGGGAAGTGGGAAAACAACACTTATTAAGGAGATCGCAAAAAATCTCGGTGTTGTGGATTCGGTTAGCAGTCCAACCTTCTCCATTGTGAACGAACACCTTTTAGACAACGAAAAACTATATCATTATGATTTTTACAGGCTGGAAAGTCTGGATGAAGCACTTGATATTGGTATAGAAGATTATTTATATTCCGGACATTGGAATTTCGTAGAATGGCCGGAAAAAGTAGAAGATTTGCTTCCGGGAGAGAGCACAAGAATTGACCTAATCAAAAACGAAAACGGAAGTCGAACATTAAGCATAACGCCAGTGAAATAGAGTAGTAACGACACATCCAAGGTATCCGTACTTTTAAATGTTCGCCCCAAATCGCAATATTTTTAAGGTGCATTTTTTTGCCCAAAGCATAACTAATAAAGATACGGAGAACTTAATTTAAATACTTGTTTTATTTCGTGATAGGTTTGTAGTATAAACCTCACAAAAACTAGTATTATGAAATTAACAAAGTACCTTTTGATCGTTGCACTCTTTGGAGCCGGATTATTCGTTTCTTGTACGCCGGAAAGCATCGAAGATGGACAAACCGAACAGCAAATCAACCCGAAAAAATTACCTCCACTCCAAAACGGATAATAGAGGACTATTTGTTGGCGGTATAGTAGTCTTATTGATTGCTATAACTCCATTCCTTTTATATGCATATGAAAGTTTCCCAGAAACACCAATCTGGGAAACTTCGCTATTTCGTTTAGAAACCAGTTTTCCGAACTGGTATTCCTTTGCCTGGTATTTCACAAGTAAGGCAATTCCACTCTACCTTCTATTACTTTGGTTCTTTACCTGTAAACACTGGTGGCACTGGATCATATTGGTTCCTATTGCCATGTATGCCTTCCAGTTATGGGGAGTGATCAACGAAAGTAATAGCCTGGATGAACTGGAAATATACTACATCATCCCCCTCATGCTGGTTGTTGTGCCCGCCGTATATCTTATCCGTGCAAAATTATTCAATAAAATAAGAGGAAAAGATCTCAAATCCTTCGAAGCCGAGCTTATGGAGAAAAAATCTACCTGGGATCAAATAAAGGATCTTTTTAAATAATTACAAGATTTCAGATTCGAGTTTATTTATGTAACTTAGGACTATCAACCAATGATTGCTCATGGCTAAACCTAAGTCACCCTTCACCAAGGCTCAACTCCTTCCCCAGGAAGAAAAACTGGAAGTTGCCCGACAAAAAGGTGAACTGTTCATCGGGATTCCCAAAGAAACTTATTTTCAGGAAAAGCGCATCTGCCTTACCCCCGATGCCGTAACCGCTATCACTGCGAACGGCCACAAAGTATTAATAGAGAACGGAGCAGGCGAAGAGGCCGGATTCTCAGACCAGGAATACAACGATGCCGGCGCCATCCTTACCAACGACACCAAGAAAGTATTCGGCTGCCCAATGATCCTGAAGGTAGAACCTCCTACCCTGGAAGAGCTGGAACTCATTAAACCCAAGACGGTGCTTATCTCCGCCCTGCAGTTAAAGACCCGGCAACAGTCTTATTTCGATACCCTTTCCAAGAAAAAGATCACGGCCCTGGCCTTCGAATTTATAAAAGACGAAGATCACAGCTATCCCGCCGTAAAGGCACTTAGTGAAATCGCGGGTACAGCCGCTATCCTCATTGCTTCCGAACTTATGGTGAATGCCAAAAAAGGAAACGGCCTACTTTTTGGCAATATTAGCGGGGTGCCGCCCGTAGAAGTAGTGGTAATTGGTGCCGGAACCGTGGGCCAGTTTGCCGTACGATCGGCCCTGGGGCTGGGAGCCAATGTGAAGGTGTTCGACAGCTCTATTACCAAGCTTAGAAAATTACAGACACAGGTAGGACGCACCCTGTATACCTCGACCATACAACCAAAAAACCTCCTGAAAGCCCTAAGGCGCTGCGATGTGGCCATAGGAGCCGTACGGGGCCAGAACCGCTCCCCTATTGTGGTTACCAAGACCATGGTGGAGAATATGAAACGCGGCGCGGTGATCATCGATGTGAGTGTGGACATGGGCGGTTGTTTTGAAACCACCGAAATGACCTCACACGACAAGCCCACTCAAATTAAATACGACGTGATCCATTACGGCGTACCCAATATCCCGGCGCGCTACCCCAAAACCGCATCCATCTCTATTAGCAATATCTTCACCCCTTACCTGCTGGAGATCGCCGAGTCCGGCGGACTGGAAAATGCTATCCGTTATGACCGGGGTTTAAAGAACGGTTTGTATTTTTACCGTGGTATTTTAACGAATAAAGCTATAGCAGACTGGTTCGATATGTCTTATAGCGACATTAACCTTCTTATATTTTAATGAAACTTATAAAGCGTGTTGCCTGGTACTCCGGAGGATTTGTAATTGGGATCATCATCCTTATGTTCTTTTTAGGCGGCAAGAAGACCTCCTGCGATTACGGTCCTAATGCCAGGACCTTAAAGAACATCCGCTCCAAGCAGCTACAGATCTCCCCCGAAGCCCAAGAGCTACTTAGGCAACACAGCCTGGATAGCACGGCAATTCTGGAAATTCTAAAAAAAGGAGATGTACTGTTTGGGGAAAGCGATACTGCTAAGGATTCGTGTAAGGTGTATGTAATACAGGGGGAAGTGAAAACGCAGCGCCTTAAATTTTCTGTGGAGAACTGTGAGAAAACGGCTAATATCGGCTCATTGAAGATCGATACGAACTAAGATCACTGTTTAGCTTCAGTTTTATTTAATTTATTGATGTAATTGGATGGATATATCTTATACCTTCTGTAAAATGCTTTCGAAAAAGACTCGGCATTCCTGTATCCACATTCTTCGCCAATAGCTTTAATGGTATATTTTCGAAATTTTTTATCGTTTGATATTTTTCCCACAGCGTAATCTATTCGTAGATCGTTTATATACTGTGAGAAATTCTTGCCGATTTTTAAATTAATCACCCGGGATAAATAATTTGCATTACTATCAAACAATTTAGCTAAGCGCTGTAGCGAAATGTCCGTGGACAAAAATTCCTGATCCTGCTCAAATTCCTTTAACTTTTTTAATATTGAATTTATAACATCCGAAGAGATATCGTACGAATATTGATGTTTCTCAATTCCGTTACTTTTTGAGGTTCTCGCGATTAAACTATCGAAGCGAATTTTATCTTTCCTCCGTCTCATCATGTAATATATCATTGATGTTATACTCAGAATAAATAAAATAACAATTGCTAAATTTATAATTAAAGAATCCCTATTTCTTTCTTCCAAAGCTGAAATTAACTGCTCTTTTTCATGTATCAATTGTGGGGTTTCTATATTCCTAATCATACTAGGTTCGAAATATTTCAAATTAATTTTTACTAAACTATCAGCTTTAATAAGCTTTCTTAGATATTTAATTCGGTTTTTCACATCCCCAACAGATTTATAATATTTATTAAGGGACACAAAAAGATTTCTATCCTTGGGCAATAAGTTTAAATTAAAAGTGTCAACTAATGAATCTGCCCTGATCAGATATTCTACCCCTTCATAAGCTCCGTGTAAGTTGGTTAAAGCTAAACCCAAATAATAATTGACATTCATCTTTGAATATGGTTCAATTTGTTCTTGTTTCTTTAATAATGTTCGTGCAATTTCAACAACCCTTTCATATTTATGTTCATAATAAGAAAGCTCCATCTCAACTTCCATATACCAATTAACCATCCCTTGCTTATCAAGCCAACTATATTTATTTAATAATCTTTTGCCCTCTTTTAAATAAAATCGAGTCGAATCATAATTTTTTAGATTTAAGTGACAGAAGACATAATTAGTATTAGAACTCAACAACTCGTTGATATACAGCTGATCGATATCTAATTGCGCATTCGATCTGGTTAGTTTTTTTAAAATATTTATATAATCTGGACTGCGTATAATTTTTTCTCGAGCGTGCTGTAATTTTAAAGCATCATGTTTATCTCCCCAGATAATTTTACTAGCGATCAAATGTTGCATAACATGAACCTCTTGTTGTAAATTCTTCTGACGTTTAGCTATCCCATAAGCTTTTACATAATTTTTATTAGAATTAATGAAATCCATTTTTTGATCGTATAAATAACCTTTGAGGATATAACCCATTGCTGGATAAGTTTTATGACGCAAACCATCTGTTAATAGTATCACGCTGTCTGCGAACATCATGTTTTTTTCAAAGTGAAATATTCTAGCAAGTCGATCATACCCTCGTGCCATCTTAATAGTATCTTCTTCTGTTCTGGCTTTGCTAATGTAAGTTCTTGCTATCTGCTCTTGGTTGATAGAATCTCCATTATATTCATTAAACAAGCTTAGTAAGTCTTCATATTCAAAAGTCTTTAGAATTTCCGGATTTAGGTTTTGTGAACTTATTTCATCGGATGCGATTGATAGCACGTAAAATAGTAGCAAGCATTTAAGTAGTGAATCTCTCATAGTAGGATTGCTTTGGGGTTAACCTAAAATTATAGCAATATTTCGTTTTTCTATCTACTATTTTACTCTACAAAAATTTACACACTAGGTTCTTTGTAAATTGATATTTTATTCCCAACATAGCCAGTCGGATTTCGTGAAATAATGGTTTTAATTCATGAAAGCACAGTGTGATAGGTTGTTTCAATGAATAATTCTACTAAAATTTGAACTGTTTTAAATCCGATTCGCAACCTGAATGATTTTGTTATTATTAACTGGGGAGTTAGAACTGCAGGTCTTCAGGTTGCTTTTTATAAACACCGCCACTACATTCAATTCATGTCACGATATTATCCACTGATACTCTTATGCATTTTTTCATCAAGTCAAATCGCGTATGCTAATATCAAGGGTACAAATGAGATAGAAGACTGTCTAACCGACCTCAATATTGAAATTCAAAAGATAAATCACAGTTATGCATATAAATTGAGTATTCTAAGTGAAGAACTAGAGTTACTTAACTCGTCCCTGAAAGAAGAAAACGGTAGTAATATTCTTATTCAAGTATTTAAAAATCGTATTATCATCATGGATTCAATACACTACTTGAAATTATTACGAGCGGCCGATATCGACAAAGTAAGATACTCTAAGGGAATTGAAATTATCAAAATACTTTACGAAAAATCTCTTGCATTAGATCATCATTTTACTACCGTAAACACCCTCAACGATATGCAGAAAATATCGAATCCTAATAATTTCAAGGAGTTTGCCATTGCAAGACAACAATTTGAATTTAATTCAAATAAAAGACAAGGATTTAATCTAGGTAGCATACTAGGTGAAAATATGTATGCTTCCATTATTCATTCGATGATTTCATTGTTTAGTAATGACGATATCCGAAAATCGGATAAAACTAAAATGCTGCAAGAGATTGAATGCATTATGGATTTTACTTTACAAATGTACAATGACCTCAATACTGTTTATTTTGAATCTGTTTACCTAAAAAAAGGTAATAAAGAACTTATAGACGAGCTCGAACAATTATTTACAGATTACACACAACCTATAAAATATAGTATTTCATTAAGAGAATGTCGCGATTCGGATGACTGGCTCACAATTAACATACATCTGGACCGCTTTATAAATCGCCTAAAATTTCTCCGTTCATCAGATCTATCACAAACAGAAGTCTCCAACATGCAGATCGATCTGGACTTTGCTATTGATCGACTTCTTCACTTTATTGGCACGTATAATTCCTTCATAAATGAGAGTCGAAAATTCTATGAAAAATTTGCCATCATGTTGGATAGCTATGATAAGGAGGATCTGTGTAACGAAAAAATCCCTAAGGATTTCATTACCCTGAAGAAAAGTATCAGTCTTACCATTGAAAAATTCGACCATACCTACAAACCCGTCGAGATCACCGGCAGCAAAATGAAACAACTACTCTACGGGGTTGGGGAATATTGAGATACCGGAAAGTCAAATCTCATTTCTCAAAATACAAAAGGCAAATAAATTACAAGCACCAAGGCTCAAATTTCAGATAAATTACATTCATCATGGCTTAAATCTCAAATATTGACCGATCGCCAATACTCAAAACAGAATTAGATCTTAAAAGTTGAATTTTAAGATTTATTTGTTATTTGAAAGTTGTAATTTGTTATTTCCCCTAAATTCCTCTCCGCGCCTTCTCTTTCTTCAGTAGCCTGAGTTCCCGGCTGGTTTGTCCGGCAACAGAAGTGTTCTCTTCGGCCCTTCTTATTAAATACGGCATCACGTCCTTAACCGGCCCAAAGGGGATATATTTGGCCACGTTGTAGCCTACAGCCGCCATATTGAAGGTGATATGGTCGCTCATGCCGTACAGCTGTCCAAACCATACCCTGGGGTCGTTCTTTGCCAGCCCTTTCTGCTCCAGGATCTCCATGGCCAGGTAACTGCTTTGCTCGTTATGGCTGCCCAGAAAGAGGTGGATATCTTCCAGGTGGTCCATTATATAGCGCAGCATGGCATTAAAATTTTCGTCGGTTGCCTGTTTACTACTGCAAATAGGAGTAGGATAACCCTTGTCCTCTGCCCTTTCGTTCTCCTTTTCCAAATAGGCGCCGCGCACGATCTTAAAACCCAGCTTATAGCCTTTCTCCCTGGCCCGTTTATGGCGCGCCTTAAGATAGTCCAGCCGGTCGTGGCGGTAACACTGCAGGGTATCGTAAACAATGGGTTTCTCGCGGTTGTAGGTTTCCATCATCCGCTCGGCCAGGTCATCGGCGGCATCCTGCATCCAGCTCTCTTCGGCATCGATAAGCAAAACCACATCGCAATCGCTGGCTACCTTGCAGATGGCGTCGTAACGCCCCGCGATCCGCTCCCACTCCGCCTGCTCGCTTTCGCTAAGTGACTCCCCGGCGCTAACCTTCTGCCAGATCTTAAAGCGTCCCAGGCCTGTAGGCTTGAAGACCGAGAACGGCATAGCCTCCTTATCGCGGGCGAAATAGGTAAGCTCTATCACCTTTTCCATGGTCTTGTCGAACTGGGTATCTGCCTCCTTCCCCTCCACCGAATAATCCAGTACCGAGTGTACCCCGGCGGCATACAAATTATCTACGGTGGGTAAGCTATCGCTTTCGTTCACACCTCCGCAAAAATGATCGAAGACCGTAGAGCGAATCAATCCCTCTACCGGCAGATGCAGGTTAAGGGCAAAACGGGTAGCCGCGGTCCCTATTTTCACCAACGGCTCATTAGCTATCATTTTAAACAGGAAATAGGCCCGTTCTAACTCGGAATCGCTCTTTAGCTTAAAGGCGGTCTCGGTATCTTCGAAGCAGTTTTTTGAAACCATGTTTATTCAATAATCTAAACAAATATAGTTAGATTTGAGGTCACACTAAACAACTAAATCTGTTTGATGGCACAATTAAAGAACACAGCGAATGTGTATGGGGGAACGGGTATCTGGGACGTCCTCAATACGCATCTCGACCGTGAAAACTATTCGAAGATCTTTGTTCTAACCGATACCAATACGCACCGGCATTGCCTTCAAACGCTACGCGACCGGCTAACTGCCAATACCCAACCTACGGTCTTACAGATCCCGGCGGGGGAAGAACACAAGAATATCCATAGCTGCCTGGAACTTTGGAACCAACTTTCTTCCATACAGGCAGACAGGCACAGCCTGCTCATCAACCTGGGAGGCGGTGTGGTAACGGACCTGGGCGGATTTGTGGCCTCCACTTTTAAACGCGGGATCCCGTTTATAAACATCCCTACTTCCCTACTGGCCATGGTGGACGCCTCGGTGGGTGGTAAGACAGGTGTAGACCTGGGCAGCCTGAAAAACCAGGTTGGGGTGATCCGGCAGCCGGAACTGGTGCTGTTGCATACCCCCTTCCTGCAAACCTTGCCTTCGGCTCATTTCAGATCGGGCAAGGCAGAAATGCTAAAACACGGCATCATCGCTTCCGAAGCCTATTTCGATCGGGTGGTACCTATGCAGTTAGATTTCAGCGATTGCGAAGCACTTATCTGGGAGTCGGTGCTCATCAAAGAGAAGATAGTGCGTGAAGACCCCAGCGAAAAAGGCCTGCGGAAACTGCTTAATTACGGTCATACCTTAGGACATGCTATCGAGTCTTATTTCCTTCGGAAGGATCCAAAGACCGCCTTGCTACACGGCGATGCCATCGCTATCGGGATGATACTGGCTACTTATGTTTCAAATATAATGCTTGGTTTTCCGAAGCCATCCCTGGAAAAAATATCCGGGGCAATCCTGGCTATCTTTGAAAAGAGAGTGTTTAGCGAGGCAGATATAGCGGCCATTTCAGAACTACTTATTTACGACAAAAAAAACAGCAACGGAAAGGTGTATTTTGTGCTACTGGAGGATTTTGGCAAGTATAAGATCAACTGCGAAGTACCGGATACACTCATCCTGGAGGCCTTTTCCTACTACGAATCCCTATCCTGAAAATTTTAAAGAAACATAATATTGGATGAATTATTTTTTAGTAGATTTATCATGATAACCATCAAGTCCCCAAGCGATGAAACGAATTATTGTCGACTACAAGAAACTCACTCCCGAAATACTCTCCCTGCTGGTAGAAAAATATCCCGATGGGTACGACGATGATCATGTGATCGTTTTTAAGAATGCCAGGAACGAAACCATCGAAGCGGTGGAAGTACGCACCGAAGACTGCGTTTACCTGGTTAAGGTAAGCTCCAGGCTGGTATCCAGTATGGCCAATTTTGATGAAGATGATTACGATGAGGCCGATTACAGCGAACCTATTAGCGAGCTACCCGATAAGAAAAACCTCGAGGAGGAGGAAGAAGCAGAGGAAGAAGAAGGCGTTTCGGAAGACGAATAGCCTACTGCAGGTATCTTTCTGTAATGATCCTTTTGTGATGGGCCTCATGACCGCAAATTATGAATCCGATCGCCCGTACCGATAAGGACCTATCATTTACTTTGCCTTTTCGCAGCAGCACCTCATCACTAAAACTATTGAACAGCTTTATGGTGGCAAGTCGCACTGCCACGTACTCTTCCAGCAGATCTTCCCAGCTTCTGGCATTGGCGCGTGAATTTTCGGCAAATATATTTTCATCGAAACCGGATAGGCTTTCGTTCTCACTGCGCGCAAAGCTTAGCGCCCTGAAACAGAACACCCGCTCCGAATCTATAAGATGCAGCAGAATTTCTTTAGGGGTCCATTTATTCTCGGCATAGCTGAATTCCTGCTTTTCCCGGGGAAGCGCTTTAAAGAATGCTTCCGAAGTTTTCAACCCTTCCTTTAAATTCTCTACTAAAGGCAGGTCCCCTACCCGATTGATATAACCCTGGAAGAAAGGATCGTATTCGGTAGCCTGGATGTCTTTAACCTTCATGGTTTAAAATTACTAAAAAAACAAAACCCCTTTAGTAAGAACCAAGGGGTTTATAAAGTTGCAGCACATACTATATCTCCAAAAAGATAGAGTGCATAAGCCGTTTCTTATCGTTAATACTTTCCTCCAGTGAGATCATGGTTTCGGTACGCGTAACGCCCTCGATATCATCTATTTTATAAATGATCTCTTTGGCGTGACTGGTATCTTTCGCGCGTATCTTACAGAAGATATTAAACTTACCTGTAGTTACATGCGCTACGGTTACATAAGGGATCTCGCTAATTCGTTCCAGTACGAACTGGGTTTGGGAGGTTTTGTGCAGGAATACGCCCACATAAGCGATAAACGAATAGCCTAGTTTTTTGTAATCCAGGGTTAAGGAAGATCCGGTGATAATGCCTGCTTCTTCCATTTTCTTTACTCTTACATGCACCGTTCCCGCCGAAATGCCTAGCTTTTTTGCAATATCCGTAAAGGGTGTACGGGTATTCTCAATAAGCATGTCTAAGATTTGATGGTCTGTATCGTCTAATTTAAATTTAGCCATACGTGTTAATTTATAGGGGATAATACCTTTATAATGATACAAAATTACTACTAATTCCCTGAATAAAATAACGTGTTTCCTGAGAATTCCTCAATAATACTTACAATTTTCTCACCAATTCCCTCCTTTTTTTGATAATTTAATAATACGAACCCCTTATTTCCATCGTTTTCGTAGTGGGTATACCACCGATCCAGATCTCCTATTGCATCCACTATGGGTTCGAATGAAATTTTATCATTTTTTAACACTTCGGTGTATTGAATCCCTACGGAAACCACTTCATCATAGCCCGAAATGCGAACATTTCTTATGATCACGTCTTTAAAATTCACCTTATTCTCCGGAATTTTAAAATAATCCTTGTAATTAGGCTCGTCTGTTCCTAAGTGGGTGAAGTGGAATAATTCTAGAAAAGCGTAGAAGATCAGCTCGCGGGTCTTTTCACGCTGATAATCTCCCGGATAATGCCCGGCTTCAAATAAAATGGTTGGAACACCCATTTTGGTGATGTAATCGCCTAAACAATTTTCGTTAAAGGTGTCGTCGTAACGACCTAGCTGTCCGGGGATAAATTGCTCTAAGGCCCCATGCAGTCTAACAATATGACGCATAGCCTCTTGCCTGGCAGCTGTGATCTCACGGGATGGAGAGGCGGCAGGCGATAAAAAGGAAACCGTTGTAGGTTTGCCTTCTTCGGTGCCGTAAATGGTGCGTTGATCGTGTAAATTGAGACAAAGATCCGGCTTGAACTCCTCCAGAAGTTTTCGGTGAATACGACCTTCTTTCTCGTTTAGGTCCAGTGCATCCCTGTTCAAGTCGACCTCATTAGCATTAACACGCGTATAGGCCAGTGCCCCATCGGGGTTAAGTATAGGGATGAATACCAAGGTATATTGGGACAAAAAAGCGGAAATTTCTTCTTGTAAAGCTTCTTTTTGCTGAAATACCTGTAGAAAATCGAATAATGCTTTGGTGGTTGTAGATTCGTTTCCGTGCATTTGCGACCAGGCCAGCACTTTTTTATTTCCATAACCCAGAGTAACCGAATGAATAGGTAGTCCGTTTTGCGAATGACCCACCACCTCAATTTTTGCAAAATCTGAAGCCGTTTCCAGCAAAGGTAAAATGTGTTCATTATGAATATATCTACCCTCCAATGGAGCTCGAAATAAGCGGGAATACTGTTGCTCGATTTTCATACTGTGTACAAAGGTAAACAAAGGCGTGTTTACAGATGTAAACATTCAATTATCCTTTTTCCGTATAAACTTGTAAACAAAAATCGTCCACACAGCCTGAAAAACCCTTAAAATTTTAGCATTCAATTACTTCAATAACATATATAGTTTATTTTCAATATTTTAGAATAGTTAATATAAAGTATATATTTAATAATATAACCGAAGAATTATCTTTTTATTAGCTGGTTTCAGCATAATAATTTACATTTGTAAACGTTATAAGCTATAGAAGGTATTTACAATGGTAAACAGTGCAGAATTCGCAAAAAGGCTTCAGAAAATACTGGATTACTACGGTATTTCGGCCACCTCTTTTTCGGAAGAGATCGAGGTGAATCGCTCCACTATTTCACACCTTTTATCGGGCCGGAACAAACCCAGTTTGGATTTCGTGATGAAGGTCATTCAGCACTACCCCGAAGTAGAATTGTATTGGTTGCTCAATGGGAAAGGTAATTTTCCTTCAGAAAAAAATAGTACGAAAGCTGCTCCCGAAGCACCCAATGTTGAACTCAGCTCTCCCCAAACTGAAAAAGCTCCCGAAAAACCGGTCAAACCCCCTATTCAAGACAGCGATATTGAACGAATTGTGATCTTTTACAAGGATGGGAGTTTTAAATCCTTTAAAAATTAAGTTAATTCTCAGGATTTTCGGAAATTTGCAGTAAATCTCAAAAATGCGCTTACTGCCCTACTTCTCTCTACTCATTCTATTAGTTTCCTGCTACGAAGTTGAACGAAACTGCAGCGATTTCAGGACCGGCACCTTCCAGTTTGAAGCTGTGAGCGGTACAGAGGTGTTTAGTACGCGTATCGAGCGCAATGACAGCATAGAGATAGAATACTATAAACAAAGTATAGATACGGCCGAGATCAGGTGGATAAACGATTGTGAATATGTCTTGCGCAAACTTAATCCGAAAAGTATGGCAGAGGAAAAGGCCATTCATATAAAGATCTTAACCACCAAGGACAATAGCTATACGTTCGAATTCAACGAGGTGGGGAAATCCGGGAAAAGCAGGGCTACAGCCACCAAAACAGCCGATTAGGCACTACGGCTAACTACTGATTACAGTAAAAAACCTACAGGATTGGTTATTTCTTCTTTAGCAGCTCGTTCTGCTCTTCCATCAATCGCTCTATATTAGACAGAAGCTCAATATTCTTGGGGGTTTCCACGGCTTTATCCTTAGGGTCTTCAGCCTTACTTTTAAATCGGTTCATCCCCTTTATCACCACAAAGATGGTAAGTGCGATAATGAGGAAGTCGATCATTTTTTCGATAAGCTCTCCATAACCGATAGCCACCTCTTCTATTTTACCTGAAGCTTCCCTGAGCACATATTTCCGGTTAGACAGCGTTACATCTTCTGTGAGCAGGGATAGCGGCGGCATGATCACCTTTTTTACCAGCGCACTAACAACCGCGTTGAAGGCTGTACCTATTACAACCGCCACGGCCATATCGATCATATTGCCTTTTACGGCAAACTCCTTGAACTCCCGGATAAATTTTCTCATCTATTTAAAATAACTTGGTCTGCCCTTCCCCGTCTATGTCGGTATCCTTGTCGGTGTCGTCCTTTTTGGATGATTTTTTATTTTCTTCTGAAGCTTCTGAAGAGACCGCCTCTTCATCCACCACATCTATCTCTTCGGCAGGTAGCGGCTGCGGGGCTTCATAAGGCAGTGGGTCCCTGGCATTGATCTCGAGCACATTATCCTTGGTAAGTTGATTTCCCAGGGCATTGATGCCTTTTACGGCTATAAACTCCTCCAGGTTCACCTCCATGTTCGGCTTGCGGTCTTTACCTCGCTCCTTTACAAATACCACTTCGGCCATAGGGCGATGATCGGTGAATATCTTTTCCAGGTAGGATTTAGGGTGGTCTGAAATTATCAACTCTTCCCTATCCGGATTATCAATGAGGAATCGTTTCACATAGAACAATTCCTTCTCTCCTTCCCAGTAGATGGCAGAAAGCGGCTTTTTAGGCTCCCATTTCTCAAGGATGATCATGTCGTCATCAAAATGCATGGTAACCTCTGGAATGGCCGTTTTTACCGTTCCGTTCTGCCGTACGATCAATAGCCTGTCTTCCTTGGTGAATTCTCCCAGCAGCTCTCCCCGACCGTCCACATTTAATCGCTGTATGGTCTCATCGAACCAGATCTTTCGCGGTTTTAGCGTAGACAGACCTTTCTCTTTCAGCTCTACGCGTTTCACTGTGTATTTGGTAACTATATTTCCTTTGGAGGCCCGGCCTTTTACCAGTATATCGGCAAAATCGAGATCCCATTTTAGTTTTTTAATACTACCTGATTGACGTAGTAAGATAGTGACAACTTCGGCTTCCCCATTAGGATTAGCCGTGAAATAAAGCACCTTAGAGCCTTTACTTCCTGCGGTTAGGTTGTATTCCTTGTCACGGGTGATCGAAGTAACAGCAAATCGTTTCACATAGGTGGCCCCTCTTGCACCATCCTTGTAGATCATATTGTAAATGGTACGGCTGTCCTTCTTTTTAAATACCGCCACATGGATGATCCCTTTCCCTACAAAGGTCTTGGAATCCACTTTAGTGACCATCATCGTCCCGTCACGGGTAAAAACAATAATGTCGTCTATATCGCTGCAATCGGTCACATATTCATCACGACGTAAGCTGGTTCCTATAAACCCTTCCTCCCTGTTCACATATAATTTCGTGTTTCGAATCACCACCTTGGTGGCTTCTATATCGTCGAAGATTCGGATCTCGGTCTTACGCTCCTTTCCTGCTCCGTATTCCTTTTTCAACCGCTTAAAATAGTCGATGGCATACGCGATAAGGTTGTTCAAGTGATTCTTTACTTCAGCTATGCTATCCTCCAACGCATCAATCTTTTGCTGCGCCTTGTCTATATCGAACTTTGAAATACGCTTAATGCGGATCTCGGTTAGCCTCACGATGTCTTCTTCGGTTATGGCCCGCTTTAAATGTTTTGTATGTGGCTTTAATCCTTTATCGATAGCCGCAATAACTCCTTCCCAGGTTTCTTCTTCTTCTATATCGCGGTATATGCGGTTTTCTATAAAGATCCGCTCCAGGGAAGCAAAATGCCACTGCTCCTCCAGTTCAGAAAGTTTTATCTCCAGTTCACTTTTCAGCAGTTCCACCGTACGGTCTGTGGACCGCTTCAGCATCTCCGTAACCCCAATGAACAGGGGTTTGTTGTTTTCTATAACGCATCCTAACGGAGAAATAGATGTCTCACAACTGGTAAAGGCGTACAGCGCATCTATGGTCTTATCGGGTGATATACCACTGGGAATATGTATAAGGATCTCCACCTCGGCAGCGGTATTGTCTTCTATCTTCTTGATCTTGATCTTCCCCTTGTCGTTGGCCTTCAAAATAGAATCTATAAGGGAGGAAGTGGTAGTGCCATAGGGTATCTCGGTGATCACCAGGGTATTCTTATCCTCCTGGTTGATCCTGGCCCTGCTTCTTATCTTTCCGCCTCTCAGGCCATCGTTATAATTGGTAGCATCCATGATCCCCCCGGTTGGGAAATCGGGTACCAGTTGAAATCGCTTCCCCTGAAGGTGTTTTACAGAGGCGTCGATCAATTCGATGAAGTTGTGTGGTAATATCTTTGTGGAGAGCCCTACGGCTATCCCTTCTGCTCCCTGGGCCAAAAGCATGGGGAACATCACCGGTAGATTGATGGGTTCTTTTCGCCTGCCGTCGTAAGAGGCCTGCCATTCGGTGATCTTAGGGTTATAAACCACATCCAGGGCAAACTTAGACAGCCGGGCTTCTATATACCTGGACGCAGCGGCTCTGTCGCCCGTAAGGATGTTTCCCCAGTTTCCCTGGGTATCGATAAGCAGGTCTTTCTGACCGATCTGCACCATGGCATCGGCTATACTGGCGTCCCCGTGCGGGTGATACTGCATGGTATGCCCCACGATATTTGCCACCTTGTTGTAGCGGCCGTCGTCAAGATCCTTCATGGAATGCATGATCCTGCGCTGAACCGGCTTAAATCCGTCCTCAATGGCCGGCACGGCCCTTTCCAGGATCACATAGGAAGCGTAATCCAGAAACCAGTCCCGGTACATCCCGGTTACACGCGTTATGGTCTCGCCCGTGTCTCCATCGGGCATATCCATTGGGTGTCCTGGCTCGTCCTTAAGTTCTTCTTCGTTGGTTGGGTCTTCGCTCATCTCTTAATCTTCCACTTTGTCCAGTTCTACCTTCAAATTGTTAATGATAAATTCCTGTCGGTCCGGCGTGTTCTTACCCATATAAAAGCGCAACAGTTCCTCTATGCTCATCGACTTGTCCAGCATTACAGGATCTAACCTCATATCATCTCCGATAAAATGCTGGAATTCATCTGGTGATATCTCTCCAAGCCCTTTAAATCGGGTGATCTCGGGCTTTGGCTTTAATTTCTCGATCGCGTCTATACGTTCCTGCTCCGAATAACAATAGATGGTCTCCTTTTTATTCCGCACCCGGAACAAAGGTGTTTGCAAGATGTACAAATGTCCTTCCTTGATAAGTTCCGGGAAGAATTGCAGGAAGAAGGTAATGAGCAGTAAACGGATATGCATACCATCTACATCGGCATCGGTAGCGATCACAATATTGTTATATCGAAGGTCTTCTATAGATTCTTCTATGTTAAGTGCCGCCTGAAGTAAATTGAATTCCTCATTCTCATATACCACCTTCTTAGACATGCCGTAGCTGTTGAGCGGCTTCCCTCGTAGCGAAAACACTGCCTGGGTGTTCACATTCCTGCTTTTGGTGATACTTCCACTGGCCGAGTCTCCCTCGGTGATGAAAAGCGTGGTTTCCAGGCGCTGATCTTTTTTCATATCCCCCAGGTGCACCCTACAATCCCGTAATTTCTTATTGTGCAAACTGGCTTTCTTGGCTCGTTCGCGCGCCAGTTTCCTAATCCCGCTAAGTTCTTTGCGTTCTTTTTCGGCCATCATGATCTTCCGCTGGATTTTTTCGGCTACTGCGGGGTTCTTATGCAGGTAATTATCCAGCTGGGTCTTCACAAAATCGTTGATATAGCTACGTACCGTAGGAAGATCGCCTCCCATTTCTGTAGAGCCCAGTTTGGTTTTTGTCTGACTCTCAAATACCGGCTCCATCACTTTTATACTAATGGCAGCCACTATAGATTTGCGTACATCGCTGGCGTCGTAATTCTTACCGTAAAATTCACGTATGGTCTTCACGATACTCTCCCGAAATGCCGCCTGGTGCGTTCCACCCTGGGTGGTGTTCTGTCCGTTCACAAAACTGTGATACTCTTCGCTATACTGGGTTTTGTGGTGGGTTAGAGCCACTTCGATATCGTCTCCTCTCAGGTGGATGACCGGGTACAACATGTCTTCAACAGACATATTATCTTCCAGCAGATCCTTGAGGCCATTTTCTGAATAGAATTTTTCTCCGTTGAAATCTATGGTTAGGCCCGGATTGAGATACACATAGTTCCGAAGCATCTTTGCCACATATTCGGTGCGGTACTTATAATGCTTGAAGATGCCCTCATCCGGGATAAAGATCACCTTGGTTCCCTTGCGTTTGGAGGTATCTTCCAGATCCGAATCCTTCTTGAGCTCCCCCAGTTCGAATTCGGCTGTCTTCAACTTACCGTCCCTTACAGATTCTACCCTGAAATAAGCAGATAAAGCGTTCACGGCCTTGGTACCTACTCCATTGAGACCAACAGATTTCTTAAAGGCCCTGGTATCATATTTACCTCCTGTGTTCATCTTGGAAACCACATCCACCACTTTCCCAAGTGGGATGCCCCTTCCGTAGTCACGCACCTTTACTTCCTTGTCCTTGATACGTATCTCGATGGTTTTTCCGGCACCCATAACAAATTCGTCGATGCAGTTATCGATCACCTCTTTCAGAAGAATATAAATACCATCATCGGGGGAAGAACCATCGCCAAGTTTCCCGATATACATCCCCGGACGCATTCTAATATGCTCCTTCCAATCCAACGATCGGATATTCTCTTCGGTATATTGGGTTTGAGACATTTTTTTTACTGAATAAGCCCTAAATATAGGGTTTCACAGAGAAAATGCGAACCGATTAGAGGGAAAGTAATTAACAATTATACGGGCTTATTGTTAGTAATTTTTCTGAAGAAATTTGCAATAAATCGCCGGCCGGCCGTCAAGAAATAACCGCTGCTGGCCCACCCGGTTCAATTTACTGAAATGCAGGCAGTTCGACACCCGAAAAATGAGCCTTATACGTTATGCCTGAAATGAATCACATCCCCGTCCTGCACTACATACTCCTTGCCTTCTACTCCCATTTTCCCGGCTTCCTTCACCTTGGCTTCGCTTCCGTAAGCCACGTAATCATCGTATTTGATCACTTCAGCACGGATAAATCCCTTCTCGAAGTCGGAATGGATCACACCAGCTGCCTGTGGTGCTGTGGCACCTACAGGGATGGTCCAGGCACGAACTTCTTTTTTTCCGGCAGTGAAATAGGTTTGCAGATTGAGCAGGGAGTAGGCGCCACGAATGAGCTTAGCCGATCCGGGTTCTTCCAGCCCCAGATCTTCCAGGAACATCTGTCTTTCCTCGAATGTGTCCAGTTCGGTGATATCTGCTTCGGTCCCTACAGCGAGTACCAGTACTTCGGCTTTTTCATTGGATACCGCAGCCTTCACTGCATCCACATAGGCGTTCCCACCGGCGGCAGATCCTTCGTCCACATTACAAACATACATCACCGGCTTATCGGTGATAAGTTGCATACGGTCTATATACTCTTCGCGTTCGGCTTCGGTAAGCTCGATCCCTCGTACGGAGATCCCGGCTTCAAGGCCTTGTTTCACTTTGGTAAGCGCCGCAACTTCCTTCTGCGCCTCTTTATCACCGGTCTTGGCAGCACGTGCTACCTTATCCATTCGTTTTTCAACGGTATCCAGGTCCTTTAACTGAAGTTCGATATCGATGGTCTCCTTGTCCCGCACCGGATCCACGCTCCCGTCTACATGCACCACATTGTCGTTATCGAAACATCTCAGCACATGCAGGATGGCATCTGTCTCCCTGATATTACCCAGGAACTGGTTCCCCAGCCCTTCTCCTTTACTGGCACCTTTTACAAGGCCGGCAATATCCACGATCTCTACGGTAGCCGGCAATACCCTTTCCGGGTTCACCAACTCCTCCAGCTTTACCAGCCTGGGATCGGGCACGTTCACTACCCCTATATTGGGTTCGATGGTACAAAATGGGAAATTGGCACTTTGTGCCTTGGCATTCGATAAACAATTGAACAAGGTCGATTTTCCTACGTTCGGTAATCCTACAATTCCTGCTTTCATATATGGCTTTTATAGCGGTTGCAAATATACATTTTCATAAGCGAAAAAGAAGCAAAGTTCTGCGTTGGGTTTTATAACTTATTTTATTCAGAATTGAATGGATTGTAGTAACTTTATAGCTATAAGCTTTCAAACTTCAGAAGATGAAAAAAATTACGCTATTAGGCATGCTATTCACCTTGTGCTTTAGCTTGGGGCATGCGCAGGAAAACAAGACCATTAAAGAAGAAACTACGGTAAAACGCGTTGTTAAGAAAGAAGGCAGCACTGTCATCGTCCAGGAAGTGGAGGCTACCACCTCCGAAAAAGGCGCGGTCATCGTGGCTGATAACGAAGAGGAGAACCAGGTGTTCAGCGAAAAAAGTGCGGTGGAAGACAAGGAAAAGGTGGTTGTAGACGAAACCGCTCTGGACGAAACCAACGAGGCGATGATCGCGGCTAGAAAAAAAGCCCAGGAAGAGGAATTAAAGCGATCTATCGAAGAAGCCAAGGCTAAGGCTGCTGCTCAGCGTAAAATGTTGGAAGAAAAAGAAGCCGCCCGACTCAAAGCTGTCGAGGAGAACAGAAAGCAACTGGAAAAACGCGGCAAAGGCGTTGGGAAGCTTAGCAAAAAGAAAAAAGGAAACTAAAGCAACTCCTTGTAAATAGTAAGACGATACGCCTGGTGATTGATCAGGTCGTTGTGTTTTCCCCCATCAACTGTAACAAAACTGCGCTGTTCCACCGGCAGGGTCTTGTAGAGGGTTTCCCCAAACTCGAAGGGCACCACCCCATCATCTGTGCCGTGAATGATCACAATTCTGCATTTTACATCATCGGTAAAATAAGCTACCGGGAAATCGTATTTCAATAATTTTATTGGAAGGTATGGCACCTTCTCCTGTACCAATTTCCTGAAATCGTAAAAGGGAGTTTCCAGGATGAGCTTCTTCGGCTTGTTCTTGGACGCCACATAGGCTGCCATTGCTGTTCCCAGAGACCTTCCGTACACAATTATATTGCCTTCGGGAAATAATTCTTTAGCCTTGTTGTAAAAAAGCTGGGCGTCGCTATAAAGGGCTTTTTCCGATAATTTCCCGGTACTCTTTCCATAAGTGCGGTAGTCCATTACCAGGACCTCGTAATTGTACTGCAGGAAATAAGAAGTTACCTTTCCCCAACGGGACAGGTCGCCGGCATTACCGTGATAATACACTATGATCCCTCTTGGGTTTTCCTGCTTAAAATGTAAGGCATTGAGTCGGGCGCCATCCTCGGTCTCTATAAACAACTCCTCGAAATCGTGATCGAATTCGTACACGTATTCCTGTGGCAATTTTGATGGTAAGAATATAAATTTTTCCTGAAGTAAATAGGCTCCCATAATCACTATAACACCCGCAGCCAGTATGAATAAAAATACTCTCTTTAGCGTTTTCATCTTATTTTTTCACTGAATGTTTAACTCCAATGCTCGTTGTTTCGAGGTCGATTTCTCGATCGACAAAATTAATAATCTCTCCCAACATTTTATGATAGGATTCGAAATTATTCAGATTTTTATGACCACCCCCTATTACCGGATATAATCGAGTGCGTTGGGGGTTGATCTTAGAGAGCTTTACGCTGGACTTAAGAGGTATGAGCTTGTCGTTGGTACCATGTATAATATGAATGGGACAGTTTACATACTTTATCCACTTATAGGTAGGCATGGGATATTTTAAGATAATCGACAAGGGCATAAAGGGCATATAGCGACCAGTGACCTTGGCCAGGCTGTAATAAGGCGCATCCAGGATGAGCATACGCGGATTGTTCATAGAGGCCAGCTTGGTGGCAAAACCCGAACCCAGGGAGCGGCCGTAAACAATGATGTATTGCTCCGGTACCTGTTCCCGCATTTTGTTATATACCAACTGAAGGTCGTGTTTGATCGCCTTCTGGGAACGCTTCCCTATGCTTTTTCCGAAGCCGCGGTAATCTACCATAAACACATCAAAACCATGACGGGTGAAATCGACCGCAAACTTCCCCCAGCCTTTTATGCTCTTGGAGTTCCCCTTAAGATAAAGCACGATCCCTCTTGGGTTTTCAGTCTTGAAATGCAGGCCGTTCAGTATAGCTCCGTCGCGGGTCTCCAGATTGTACTCCTCCACCTCCTGATTCTCGTAATAGAACTGAAATTCCTTCGGAAGCTTCTCCGGCTTGAACAAAAAGTAATCCTGCAAATAGTACAGTGCTACACTAATTGCAATATAGATCCCCAATATCCAGATAAGCGTATGTAACCACACAGGCATGATACTAAAGTACGATTTTCTATTATTTCGGTTGTGGGTTGTTAGTGGTTAGTGGTTAGAAGTTAAATTTATCGACTTACCATATTAACAAATCAACAGATCCACATAAAGCGGTTGTGGATTTGTTTATGCGTTGATTTGTTTATTTGGTTATTGATATTTGAGATTTATTTGAATTTTGGTACTTGACAATTGAGATTTATTTGTCATTCGTTTTTCGTCTTTTGAAATTTCACCCCCGTTCTTCCTGGAAAGACCAAAAAACATCGTACACATACAAATTCCACATTTCCAGCGTTATATAACATAACCTTACAAAAACCTCAAATGAAGTCCTTCCAAGTCGTAATTTTTCTCTTACTATATTCTTTAACTGCCAGCGCCCAGGAAACCTTTACCGAACAAATATTGGAAAGTACGGATCACCCTAATCCACTACCACAGTCACTAATAGATGTGCGAACAGCCTTGCTGAGGCACAGCAAATAATTTTCAGAAAAAATTAACAAATCTGTAACATTTTAAAAAAAACGCACTCTTTATAACATACTAATAACTCATCGAGCATGAAGCACCTCCTTTATCTCCTCACACTGGCTACGGCTTCCCTATTCATGTTCTCATGCAACACGAATAACAGCCGTATCGAATCTGCCGAAGGACTATGGCAATCCCTGGGCTATGGACGCATTTTCCAGATCGAAAAGGATCACTACACCTATTACGAGCATGCGGATAGCATCTGCTCTCCTACGGATTCGGGTATGCTAACCGATTTTGAAGGCGCCTTTAAAGTAAAGAACGATACGCTTACCGTGACCGTGGGCTACGATGTGTTCTATTATAAACGAATCCCATCCCTGCCGTCGCTGTGCAGTACAGATAATTCCACCGAAAACGCCGAAAACACCGGCTATAACGTGAATGCCAATTTGGAAAGCAGTAGCGAACACCAGGCCGTTAACTCCCGGTTTTAATGTCCTGTTGAATTAGGCTGCAAGGCCTTTTACAATAACAATCCCACTGAATAAAAAATTCAGTATCTTTATAACGTAATCTCCCCTATAGCTTACTGAATTCCAGTATGCTATGGGGTTTTTTTATGCGATCGGGCCCGTCCCTGCCCTACTAACCAATACATACGATCATGGAATGTTCAAACATTATGGAAGCCGCCCTCAAGCAGGGAAACATAGGGAATAAACTCTTTAAGGGCTCTCCCGAAAAGGAGTTGGTGACCGACCTGCAGCGGGTACTTTTCGAACTGGGTTTCCGGCGGGAACTGAAATGGGACAGCTATAATGCCGATGGCGACTACGGAAAGGCCACGGCCAATGCGGTGTCCTCCTTCGCCCGTAAGAACGGTATACAGACCAACGGCAATAAGGTGGACGATGCCCTGGCTAAGGTCATGCTACAGCGTCACGATTTCCTGCCTGAGATGTATGTACTTTGGGATATTAGCGAAAGCGACCTGCGTACGCGTAAATTCATCTCCAAAGGAACCCGTACCAGTATCTCGGCCGTACAGGTATTGCTGAATACGCTGGGCTACGGACAGCAACTTAACTTCGCCAGATTTGGTGCCGACGGCCTCTATGGGGACAGCACCCGCAGGGCCCTGGTGAAATACGCTGCCGATAACGGGGTGATCTCCGATGGCGACTGGCTCACTCGCCCCCTTATAGATATTATGCTGAAAGACATCAATGTGTTCTACGGCAACAGCTGGAGCGACCTGGCCGCGCAAAACCTGCCGGGCAGCGGCTCACCACTTATACTGTATGAAGGCTCCCGTTTCCAGGGGAAACCCTGCCGGGCCGACATACAGTTCCTGCCACGCCTAAAGCAGATCAACAAACACGCCGAGGCCGCCGATGTGTTTATACATGTTACC
>QQUG01000014.1 GCA_008501705.1 Flavobacterium sp. | reverse complement strand
GGCTTGGACCGCATCTATCTCGTGATGGAGGAATTAGGGCTGTTTCCCAAAACCGTATTGGAAGGAACCAGGGCCCTGTTTGTGAATTTCGGCGAAGCCGAAGCCAGGTATGCTATGCGGGCCGTTAGTGCCTTGCGGGACGAAGGAATCGCTGTAGACCTGTACCCCGATGCTGCAAAAATGGGGAAGCAAATGAGTTATGCAGACAAGCGCGGGATCCCTTTTGTGGTGCTTACCGGAATAAGCGAGATGGAATCCGGGACCTATACACTTAAGAATATGAAGAGCGGGGAGCAACAGCAGGTAGACATAGACCAGTTGGTGCGATCACTGAAGTAAGTAGTTACGAATTACCCCGGTACTTTCAGCATCTTTTTACCTAATACAGATCAATTGCCACTATTAGGAAAGCCGATCTATTTTAACAGATTGCTTTTCATGAGAATTTTTAATTTTCTGTACATTTAAAGGTTATTATCTTGTTCAGCAGCCCTTTATGGAGAGAATTCTTATCATTATTGTGTTTTGGTCTTTATACGTACCCGCTTTGGCGCAGACGGGTAATGGCAATCCCATAGGTGTATCTACAGGTTCTAATAACAATGTGCTAGACCAGCTGCAATTATTGGATATCAATTATGCAAAACGAGGGACGCTTACTTACGAAGAGATAGAGGGAACGCCCTATATAGATAATTTCTCCGGCGCCGATAACAATCTACCCCTGGGGAAACTCTACACAGCCGATATGACCTATATCACAACGGCCCTGGTGCGATACAATGCCTACACCGATGATATGGAAGTGTCTTTATTAGAGGATGGCGTGGATTATTATCTATTAAAGAAACAACCCGATTTCCTCTATGTGGTGCTGAAGGATAAAAAGTATCGTGCCTTCCAATATCAGGAGGTGTCGTCCTTTTTTGTTATCCTTTCGGAAGACGATACACAGGCTTGTACGCTCTTAAAAAAGGAGAAGGTAGTGTTTGTGAAAGCCGAAAAGCCCAAGAGTAGTTTCGTAACTGCCACAGCCGCCAGTTTTAAACGTCTTCGGGACACCTATTTTCTGAAATTGGGAGACAAACTCTATGAGGTTCCGAAGAAAAAAAAATTATTCTACGCCCTGTTTGAAGGCAAGGAAGAAGCCGTAAAAGCATACATGAACGCCAACCAACTTAAACACACAAGAGAAAAAGACCTTTTACAGTTGGCAAGACACTACAACAATCTGTGATTGGGGATCGAACCCGCAAAACCTCTTTGTAATAATCTATTTCAAAAAGGGCCGGGCGTTATCAAGATCTCCCGATGAACTAACTAACCTTCACATTTTCATACGGATATAAAAAAATAACATATCTTTATAAAGGCTGAGATAGCGCTTCCCCCATTATTGACGGATCATTTAACAACCGAATGTCGTACGTTACTCATTTTTTGGAAGTTGCTGAAGTAGCACCACCCTCCATTTCTGAACGGGAGCAGGAAGGCTTTTGCGAAGCAGGACTACAGGTAGATGATTATTTCCTGGATTATACAAATTACAGCCTTTTACACAATCCTTTACGTTTCTTTCCCTATTATACGGCCGCTAACATTGATGGTAACCTGTTTAAAAAGATCAGCAGGAAGGAATTATTTGGTGGGGGTGGAGATGCCTGGAAAAAAGACAAACGAATTCCCGGAGAGTTTCAGTTAGGCAGCGAATTGTATTCGGCTAAAAAAAGTGATTTCGACAAGGGACATCTTACTAAGCGGGAGGACGTGCAATGGGGAGATACAGACAAGAAGGCCAAAGATGCTGCCGAATCTACCTTTTATTTTACCAATGCCATGCCTCAGGTGGATCGATTAAACCGGGGGATATGGCGAAAGATCGAAGATTATATACTGCACCAGGAAGTGGTGGAAGGCCACAGGAAGATCATCCTGTTTACCGGGCCTGTTTTCCAGGATCACGATCCGGAGTTCGTCACTGAGGTAAAGGGAAGCACTATCCAATTACCCTATTTGTTTTGGAAAGTGGTATATTACTTAAAGGATGGCGTTCTACACAGGACAGCTTTTTTAACGAGTCAGTTAGGACTTTTGAAAAAGCGACGTATTGTAAAACCCACGGTACGAGGAGGGCCTGAGGGAGTACAGAAAGATGCCTTTCTCAATTTTAAAGACGCAGAAACCTACCAGGTAAGTGTGGGATTGATCGAAAAACTTGGCGAGCTGGTATTTACTCCGGCGGAAGAAGCCTACACAGATGAGCGTCCGGAGCGTTTAATCCTCAAGGATGTGAATGTACGTTCGGATGGAGAGATAGAATCAGTACCAAACAGCATAAATATAAAACTGTAAACCAATAAAACGTGAAGAAGATATTGTTTATAAAGGCGAATCCCATCGATACGGCAGACCTGCGGCTGGAGAATGAGGAGAACAGTATTAGGGAGGTGCTGGAACGATGTGAACACAGGAACAACTTTGTTTTCGAAACCCGTGGAGCGGTTACTACCAAAGCCCTGTTAAATTATTTACTTTCGTTAAGTCCGAATATCTTACATATCTCCGGCCATGGAAGCAGTGATGAGAAACTATTTATAGAGGGGGAAGACGGTTATAAAGAAGAGATCTCCATCGGCAAGCTATCCAACTTACTGGCAAACTTCCAGAACCATATAGAATGTCTTTTCCTGAATTCGTGTCATAGCCTGGCTCATATTGAAGAAATTAGTGACGATATTCCCTACGTTATTGGCATGCGGGAGGAGATCCCAAACGATACGGCCATACTTTTTTCCACCAGTTTTTACAGTGCGTTCTTTAACGGGAAGTCGATAAAAGACTCCTTTAAGGTGGCGCTGGATATGATCTCGCTGCGGGATTTCGATGATGAACTGATCCCAAGATTTTTGGATAATTCGGGAAAGGTTACCCCTGTGGAACCGGTTATAATGAGCCCGGATGTAGTAAGTAGCGGAGGCATAGAAGAGAAGCTTGTGAGCCAGGAAGAGATCGACCTCGTGCAAAAACAGCGGGCCGATAAGGTGCGTTTCTACAAGCGACTTATAGTGATTTGCGCGGTGGTGGCTATTGGTATTTCGGTAGGAACCTATTTTATAAGTAAAGAAACTTTAACAGCCCTGGGGGGACTGCTTCCTACGGGACTGATCGCCTTACCCTTTAAGGAGATCGAAAAGAATAAAAAAAGGATCGAATTGCTAACATTGTTCAAGCTGAAGCGAAAGCGGTTTCTTCGGGCGCTGGCTTCCATCACCGATGGCGATATCGACAATCTGAATGACGAATTTGAACGAATAATAACGATATAGGGTACTATGAGTGAATTTCAGAAAAAAATAGAAGATATAGAAACCAAGGATCGGAGGTCGAAAATCTACTATGTGATCGCCCTTGGGCTCACATTGCTCATCTTTGCTTTGATATACTGGGCCTATAGCAGGGAAACCAAGGTGGTGGCCGACACCCGGCAGGAAGTTGTAAAGAAGGATATGGTGGTTAACAAGCTGGATTCGATAAAAAAGACAGACAGTATTAAAAAGCGAGAGATCAATGTAGAAACAGTGCAAATTAGAAATTTACTGGATACGCTTAAATCTACCACCAGCGATAAGGAGGTATTGAGGATAATCAAGGACCTGGAGAATAAGATGATAGCCATAGACGGATTTTCTTCAGACAGCACCATAGTGCGGTATTACAAGCGTAAAGCAGATGGGGATGCTATTGAAAAAGCCATACGCGAGTTAAATCCGAAGGGATATAAGCTGAATATAAAAGAACCTACCACCAATCTCAATGCCCGGTCTAATACCTTGTATTATGGCAATAAGGTAAAGCCCGAACGCAAGGATGAGGTTTTGAAGAAATTAAGGTCTAAGGGGGTGAAGATAGAAAAGGTGCTGCCCTTTTATATGGGATATAAGTGGAAAGACGAAGCCCTGGAAATTGGGTACGATTATCAGGATCCCAAAAAATTAAAAGTAAACTCCCAATACACCGTTCGAGTTAATTCCTGGCGGGAGAACGATGAGGAGGCAAAGAGCCTGATCAAGAACTTTTTGAAATATCACGGCTACAATGCCGTTGCCGTTAAAACACCAAAGAATCGGCCCAGAGCCTTTTCTAAGACGCCTACCTTACATTATTTCGATAAGAACTTAAAGAAGGTAGCCAAAGAGATCCAGCTTGCCATCAAGAACGGGATGAACATAGAACTGGAGGTACAATATACCCCGGTGACCGATAGAAAAGGAGGTGATTTTTCTATTCATTATGAAGGAAATTTTTAAAATATTTTCTTCGGAAATGTAAGTAGGCAGACAGTTAAATAGAATATTATGAAAACAATGACATGCAGACAGCTGGGAGGAGCGTGCGATATGGAATTTCATGCCAATACATTTGAAGAAATATCTGAACAAAGTAAGGCACATGGCATGGAGATGTTTAGAAAGAAAGATGCAGCTCATCTTGAAGCCATGAATAACATGCGGGTCTTAATGGAAAGTTCGGATTCTGAAGCCATGAAAAATTGGATGCAAACTAAGCGAGAGGAATTTGATGCCTTACCGGATCGATAAGGATTGTTGATATTCTTACAGGCCACTCTAGTTAAACACGGACGTTGGCGTATATTTAATACTCGCCATTAGATCAAGAAATTATGCTAACCGAAATTCACCCTAAATTACCAATGCGCGACAAGAATGCCACACGAGAGTTTTATTCTAAAAAGTTGGGATTTAAACAGTATGGAAGTGGTGATTTTGAAGGTTATTTAATGATGGAAAAAGATCGAATTCAAATTCACTTCTTTGAATTTAAAGAACTAAACCCGAAAGAAAATTATGGTCAAGTATATATTAGAACGAACAATATCGATGAATTATACACATCACTATTAGATAACAAAACTCAAATACACCCAAATGGTCCGCTTGAAATTAAACCTTGGGGGCAAAAGGAATTTTCGGTACTCGACCCGGACAATAATCTGTTGACATTCGGGCAGAGTATTTAGGAACAAAAAAGGAACCGTCAATACGCTTTTAATTCAGTGCTGGAGAAGATTATTTAAAATCTTCCCGTAAAAATTACTAATTTAGATAACTGTATATTATAACATCCGGCGCACTAAGGCTTCCGATCGGTGCGCATTTTAGTGCCTGGGACTATTACAGGACTGTCCACTTTCTCTCCTCAAATTTTGTTCGAACGAATCTCGCTTTCAGTAGTACTGCATTGTATACACAGCCGTTGGGCACAAGCATATTATTCTAATATTATTTAAAAGATAAAACCGATGAAAACTCTATCAAAAACCTCAAAAATGAGCTTCTTAATTGTCTTGTTCAGTTTTTCTTTACTTCAAAGCTGTTCAGATAATAAAGTAGATCTTCACGATTACGACGTAGAGGTGGTTTCCTCCTGGAATCAAAAAATATTGGAGCTGGCTTTAGCGGAAGATAACCTTCTTACCTTGAAAGGAGTAAGGACTTTGGCTATGATGCATACGGCAATGCACGATGCGCTTAACAGTATTGTCCCCAAGTATTCCCGATATGCTTATAAGGGGCAAAAAGTAGAGGCAAATCCTGTTGCTTCCGTCGCTTATGCAGCATATGAAATAGCGATCAGTCAATATCCGGACAAAAAGGAAGTTCTGGATAAAGAACTCAATAAATGGGTAAAAGATCTAATGGACGATAAAAGCAAAGATGTTGCAGAAACATTAGGAAAAGAAGTTGCATCATCGATCATCAGTAAACGTTTAAATGACAAATGGGATGGAGAAGCAGAATACACTTTTCATCCAATGGCTCCGGGAGTATACGCAGAGTTCAACGAACATAGTGGTACACCGGAAGGCTTTATATTTGGTGCGGGTTGGGCAAACGCACAGCCTTTCCTAATACCAACACAGGATTATTTTAGATCTCCACCTCCTCCAGAGATCAATAGTGAAACGTACACCAAAGCATTTAATGAGGTAAAGGAAGTTGGGCGCTTTGAAAGTGAGACAAGAACAAAAGACCAGGCACACCTGGCCATGTGGTGGAAAGATTTTGTTGAAAATTCCCATAACCGTCTGGCAAGAGACCTGGTAGTCGTTGAAAATCTCGATATATGGGACGCGTCGCGGACTTTTGCCCTGATGAATATGGCCATTTATGATGCGTATGTCAATGTATTCGACAATAAGTTTTACTATAACCACTGGAGGCCTTATACTGCAATTAGATGGGCCGATAACGATGGTAATCCAGACACCGAGCTAGAAGCCACCTGGAACAACCTACATAAGCATACCTATGCGTTCCCGTCATATCCATCTGCTCATGGAACTGCAAGTAGTGCTGCAATGACGGTGCTTTCTAATACACTGGGAACAGGAAACGCTTACCATTTTAAAATGACGACCGAAGAAGTGGATAAAGCAGGTCCATTTTCAGAAAAAATAAAGATGTCTCCGCCAATTCGTTCCTTCAACAGCTTTTCGGAAGCCGGGTTGGAAGCGGCCATGTCGAGGGTCTATTTAGGCATCCATTTCAGGTACGACTCCGAAGAAGGCCATAAATTGGGAAATAAAATTGGCGAATATGCAAATGATAATTTCCTTAAACCATTGGATAATCCTGAATAATAGCTGGGGCTAGCAGCGCATATCGTGAATTCTCTAGTTGGTAAATGAATTGACATTTCGAAGTTATAAAATTGATATCTTTAAGCCGAATAACAACCTGGCGCCTCTGCCGAGCTTCCGATTCGCACGTCTTGTGTTGCCTGAGGCTACTATAGGACTTCCTAACTCCCACCAAGCTTAAAGATGGGGGCGTAAGCACAATTAAAATACAAATTCATGCCTGGTTATAATTTATTCATAGAAACAGAACGATTATTAATTCGACCTTTTAAAATGGAAGATATAGCGCCTTGCTACACCATGAATTTAGATAAAGAAGTTAGCAGGTATACCGGGGATGGAGGAGTTGTTTCGAAAAAAGAAATTGAACGAAGAATTGTTGAAGATGTGCTTGGAGATTACAAAAAACATGGATATGGAAGACTGGCAGTTGAATTGAAGAGCGAGCGTAAATTTATTGGATTTACAGGATTGAAGTATCTGGAAGATTTAAAGGAAGTAGACCTTGGGTATAGATTTATGAAAGAATATTGGGGAAAAGGGATTGCTACCGAATCTGGTAGCGCTTGTTTAGATCTTGGATTTGAAACCCTGGGACTAAACAAAATAATTGCGATGGTACTCCCTCAAAATTTAGATTCAATTCGTGTTCTTGAAAAGCTTAATTTCGAATATGAAAATGACATTATTGAAGACAACCAATTGGCAAAATTATATTCAGTAACAAAAAAGATCACTTAACAAATCCTTTAACCAATAGCGACCAAAAGGATACTAACGCTTTAAAGCCAACCTATAGCTAATTAAAATTATGGCAAAACAATTCGAACATATTACCGCCGAACTAAAAGAATTCATTGAAAAACAAAAGATATTCTTCGTAGGCACTGCGTCACACGAAGGAAGGGTTAACGTATCTCCTAAAGGAACGGACTCATTTAGGGTTATAGGAAAAAACAAGATTGTTTGGCTGAACTTAACAGGAAGTGGTAATGAAACGGCAGCGCATTTATTAAAGAATAACAGAATGACCATTATGTTTTGTGCGTTTGAAGGAAAGCCAATGATCCTAAGGCTTTACGGAGAAGCCAGAATTTACCATAAAAGAGATCGTGATTTTTATGACTATTTAAGTTTATTTCCCGAGAATGTTGGCACCAGGCAACTAATAGAGATGGAGGTGAACTTAGTTCAAACATCTTGTGGTTTCGGGGTTCCGTATATGGAATTTAAAGAAGAACGAACAACATTGAACACCTGGGCAGAAAAACAAGGGAAGGATAAAATTGAAGCATATTGGAAAAATAAGAATACCTTAAGTATCGATGGCTTTGAAACGAAAATCCTTGAAGATTAAAAATCAACTACCGCAACGCATAACACTAAGGGCAGTGTTCATAGTAAGCTAAGATTCGTTGTTCGATTTAATATAGTTCACCTGGCTTTTCCGATGCTACTCATTATAACCCGATCCTTTCTATCAACTTAGATCCACAGTTTCCCTATCTATACTGAAAATACTTCACCACTCATAACAGGCGACAGGAATCAAATGAGGTATAAATCCTTATAAGAGTTGGTACACACCAAAATGTATACAACATTCGAAAATCTGTATAAGAAGGTAAGCTTGCTTCATATCTACCTTTGACTCAATAAAATGTACTGAAAAATAAACGATAATGAAACAGAATCAGTTTGGCAAAAAAGGATGGACTCCTGAGAGAATAGATAGCTTAAAAGGCAAGACCTACCTCATAACCGGTACTACCAGTGGTACAGGGTTTGAGGCAGCGCGTTTGCTCCTGTCCAAAGGAGCAAAAGTAGTGATGTTAAACCGCAATGCTAAAAAATCGGAAGACGTCATTGGGACCTTCAAAAAAGAATACGGTACTACTATAGAAGTGAGTACTATCCTGATGGACCTCGCTGTACAGGCTTCGGTGCGTAAAGCTGCAAAAGAAGTGCTTGAAACCGTATCACATATCGATGCGCTTATCTGCAACGCTGCTATTGCACAGGTTCCTAAACAGAAACTCACGGTCGATGGTTTTGAAAGTCAGATGGGCGTAAACCACTACGGCCATTTTACCCTTCAAGGCTTACTCTTTCCTCTAATTGAAAAGTCTAAAGGCCGAATTGTTGTAGTAGGCAGTGAAGGCTATAAAATGGGGCTTAAAACCATCAAGTTTGACGATTTAAACTGGGATAACGACTATACCGGAAATGATGCCTATAGTCAGAGCAAATTAGCACAGATCATGTTGGCTTACGAATTGCAAGACAGATTGATCAATTCCGGAAAAACAGATGTTAAAGTATATGCTTGTCATCCAGGAGCTTCATCCACTTCCCTTATTAAAACCAGTGGTAGTTTAACAACTCGTTTCATTTGGCAGCTTATGAAATTATCTCCATTGGTACAATCGGCCGAAAAAGGGGCTTATCCGCAATTGATGTGTGCAACGGAGCCAAATCTTGATCAAAAAGGTTTTTATGGCCCTACCGGAAGAAATTACTGGACAGGCCCTGTTGGAGAATGTGCATTGGAGCCACATGCAAAAGACAAGAGTGTAGCTACAAGGTTATGGAAACTTTCTGAAAAAGAAACCGGTGTAAAATGGAATATCTAAATTAGTAAGATGAAACATTTCAAAACATTATCCTCCTATTTAGACTACATAGAACTTCCGCGCCCGGAGCACCCTATGTTGAGTGTGTTTTCTGCAACAGGAGAAGGGTATTTACCTTGCCCTAAGGAAAGTTCACCTCCAATTACAACAGATTGTTATTCCATTAGTTTAAAGAAGATCGTAAAAGGTGATTTAAACTATGGACGAACAACATACGATTTTACAAATGGGGCGTTAATTTTTATAGCTCCCAGACAGGTTTTACAATGGGATAGTAGTGTGGTTTACGAGCAGAAAGGTTTTTCAATTAATTTCCATGAAGATTTTCTGAAGGGAACCGAATTGGCGCATCAGATTAAAAAGTATGGTTTCTTTTCGTATTCAGCGAATGAAGCTCTACACCTTTCCCCAAAAGAAGAAAAACAAATAGAATCCATTGTAGCAAACATTGAAATAGAATACCAAAACAATCAGGATGAGTTTAGCAAAGAAATTATTATCTCACAGTTAGATACTTTGTTGAAATATGCGAATAGATTCTACGAAAGGCAATTTTTAAACAGGAAAGAAATATCTAACGATCTGTTAGAGCATTTTAATCGGCATTTAACCGAGTATTTTGAATCGGGACAATTGCAGGAAAAAGGTATTCCAAGTATAGAACAAATTGCAGCTAAATTATCGGTTTCGCAACGCTACTTAAGTGATACACTGAAAAAAGAAACAGGTAAAACCACGACCGAACATTTGCACCTACATTTGATTGATGAGGCAAAGAATATCTTGTTGGAACCCAATAAAAGTATTTCGGAAGTAGCCTATGATCTAGGGTTTGAATATCCGCCTTATTTTTCAAGATTATTTAAAAAGAAAGAAGGGATAAGTCCGTCTGAATACAGAGAAAAATATAAACTAAATTAAACAATGGAACTATTAAAACTCGCCACTGAATGGGCTAAAGCAGAAGTCTTCTCGACACGTTTCTTCATTTATTTTGCGGTATTGTTCGTACTTGCCAGTATCGGTTTTTGGCAATTAGGGAAAACGGATTTAGCCAGGGCATACATCATTCCCACCTTAGTAGCGGGTGTTTTGTTAATGACGATAGGCCTCGGATTATTTTTCACCAATAAATCCAGGGTTAGCCAGTTTGAAACTTCGTTCAATGCAGACGCAGCTGCCTTTTATCAGTCGGAGATAGAACGATCGGAAAGCACTATAAAGGAATACACCGTTGTTTTTAAAGTAATTCCAATTCTAATTATCGTAGCAGCCTTACTCATTCTTTTTATAAATACTCCAACCTGGAGAGCAATTAGCATTACAACAATTGCGATGTTGATCGTTATTCTATTAGTTGATGGAACTGCCCACGCGAGAATTGAAGCTTATCATAAAGAATTGAAGGTGGTTGATATACATACTCAAATCGACGAATAACCAAACTCAAGATCGGCAATAAGTTTGCGGGGGAGGGGTAATACGAGATTATTTTCTAACTTACACAAAATTAACAGCTTACCGAGCAAATAAGATCGGGGAGAGCTGGAACTCATCTTTTTTGCACGTCACTCCAGGTCTCAAACTTCAGGAGAGTTATCTGGTTGTAAAGGTGGGAGCGAGAATAATTTACCAAAGTGCCTGAATCAATAGTTTTAAAATACATTTTGACATGGCAAAGAATAAAACAAATGAAACAAAAGTGGATGTATTCGAATTTATAGATTCGTATGTGGACAGTGAGCAAAAGAAAGAAGATAGCCTAAAGTTAATTGAATTGATGAGTGAATGGACCGGTTTCGAACCAAAAATGTGGGGACCAACCATTATAGGATTTGGGAGCTATCACTACAAATATGCCAGCGGTCATGAAGGCGACGCTCCGATATTAGGATTCTCTCCGCGTAAAGCACAATTTTCTTTATATGTGTATTCGAAAACCAAAAGAAGTGATGAACTTTTAGAGGATCTGGGTAAATTCAAGATGGGGAAAGCTTGTATTTATATGAAGAAACTTACCGATATAAATATTCCAGTATTAAAAGGACTTGCCGAGGAAACGATCGCCTATCTCAATGAGCATCATGAGTGTGCATGTAGAAGTTATTAGTGTATACTCAAACAGACCATATTCAAAATGAGTAGACAGAAGGTTCTTTTAAACATTCCATAAAAAGGCTTTGTAAATTTGAACAGCTGAATGAAACAAAAATGAACATAGAAATAACATCTAATCCGAAAGAGGAAGATCTTAAAGTGCTCAGTGATGGTATAAAACGCTATAACCAAGAATACCTTCCGGATCAGGTGGTTTTTGAAGAAGACACAAAATTCGCGGTATTCGCTAAAGATGATAACGGTACTGTTTTAGGGGGTATAAGAGCATGTGGATACTGGAATTATTGTTTACTCGAACTACTATGGCTTTCAGAAAAAACCAGAAGATCAGGAGTTGGTAGTAAGCTGGTAGAGGCGTTCGAAGAATTTGCGGCCCTTAAGGGATTTAATTACATACGAACAGAAACCGTAAGCTTTCAAGCCCGCCCGTTCTACGAAAAATTAGGATACACGGTTTATGGAGAATTACCGGATTTTCCGAAGGGACATACAACCTATTGTTTATTCAAGGAGCTTACATGAATTGAATTCATGCCAACTATAAAAAACAGGATAACAGATCTCCGTCAAACAAATCAGTGGCAGCTCCTCATGGACCTATGTATTAGCCCGTGAGCTAATATAACCACAAGGCGCAGGAGATTAATGAAGGTAAAAGGTTACCCCTGTTGTAATCGATATATCACGTACGGTGCTATGGATATCCATATCAGGACCAGGATCCAGACCCGTCCCACTACTATATTGTAATCGTGTAAAAGCTTGCTCCAGGAATGCCCGGCAATATAATGGCCGAATAGAAATTCGAAGATCACGGTAAATAAAAGCCATAGTAAACCAATATATAAAGTCTGATTAGTATTGGTTGGTGGCCATATTCTGAATAATATCCAGACATAAACACCAAATAATACGATCATACTCGCCGTAGACAGCTGGTGTGCATGCAGCTCACTAAAACGGCCGACTAAAAACTTCTCCCGAAATAAACCGTTGGCGATGGCGATAAAGATCATGGGAAACCAGGCCAGTATATACTTCCACATTTGTTTTATTTTTAAATTAAACTAATATGTAATAGTGAATAAAATTACATTTGGAAGCCTTTATGCGTAATGACATTTGTCATTACCGGGGCAACAATTCAAAGTTTTTTTCTGAATTCTGAATAAGAAAGATTTATGCCTTATTATAAACTAACTGCTTGTGATAGAATTTGTTTGAAAAACAGAACGGAAAAATTCTATTTCCTAGCTGTCGATTCAGGCGACGACATCAATCCTTCAGAAAGTGAAAGATATCATTGAAGTATTTATTGCTGAATTAAATAAAGTATCTAATCCTCTTGTAAATAACGAAATTCCGACAACCGCAAGGTAAGATTAGCAAATCAAGAACTTGATCCAAAATGAACTAATAAAATAAAAATGTTCAATAAAACACAAGGGTAATTACAGCGGTTTCAGTTACAATAGATCGAACACCTTTTACTAAATTTGTTATGACATTGGTAAGCTCACCCACGTTTCTCCCCGGTGACACTTATCTATAACCCTTATTATACATTAATGAACAACACTATGAGTTATTATTTTAATAAAGTATTGATTGGCACCAGCTTTGACGAAGCAATAGAAAAAGCAGGGGCTGAGCTTAAGAAGGAAGGCTTTGGAATTCTAAATGAAATAGATATTAAGGAAACCTTGAAGAAGAAGATCGATGTGGATTTCAAAAAATACAAAATATTAGGAGCGTGCCATCCACATTTTGCACACAAAGCACTTCAAAGTGAAGATAAAATTGGCCTGCTACTTCCTTGTAATGTGGTCGTTGAAGAACACGAGAACGGTGATGTTGAAGTTTCTATTGTTGATCCTATTGCCTCGATGAGTGCAGTTGAAAATAAGGAATTGGGTAGCCTCGCGGCTGAAATTCAGCAGAAACTAAAGAATGTGATCAACGGTCTCAGCTAATTAACTCATTATAACATCGGCTTTATTGCATTGTCCTCTATTGAAAATGTACAGGTTTCGGAACAATTGGGAAGACATTGGCTTTACAATAACTACCATCCTTTATTGTTAGGAATGATCCTCGAACGAACAACTAATATGTCTGTTTCGGAATATGCAGAAGTAAAACTTTGGAAAAAAACGGGAGGTAGCGATACGAGTTGGAGCCTGGACGAATTTGGATTCGAAAAAATGGAAAGTGGTATTAATTGCAGTGCTTACGATTTTGCGCGATTTGCCTTACTTTATTTAAATGAAGGCAAATTTAGAGACATTCAGTTTATACCAAAAAGTTGGACAGAAAAGGCAACCCAACCACAAGACTGACCCGAAGGGTATTATAATAATCTATTAGAAAGGAATGTTTATTACAACTATTTATGGTGGGGAAAATTTCGTGATAATTCCAAAAATTCCAATAAAAATTTCAAATGCAGAACCTTCCATCACTTTAATGCATTCCTAAGGTTTTAGTAAGTGGAAAGGAAATTGGCGGTACATTCGACCAATAAAGTAATGTCTTATTCTCAGCAGGGGAGAGGTGATGAAGACATATTTTCTGAAATTCAGAAAAATTAATAACTCACCAGTCTAATATAACATAGACCGTTGCCGCCTACATCTACTTCACGAAACTAATTCGTTTGATTTTGACATAGGACTTTGCATCGATTACCCATCTTCTAGAAAATCATCCATTCATTAACGAAAATTGTCCATTTTATGCTAAAACATTCTTAGTCAATTTTGTAGTGTCAATAGTGACAATCAATTTTAATTAATAAAGACTATGGAAAATGTAACCGTAACGGAATTTAAAGTTCCAACAAGAGATGAAGTATCTCAAACCAATCAAGAGATTTTTGACAGTTTAAACAATGCATTGGGTTTTGTTCCCAACCTATATGCTACAATCGCATATTCGGACAATGGTTTGAAGCGCTATTTAGACTTTCAAAATTCTAAAACTTCATTGTCCAACAAAGAGAAAGAAGCTGTAAATTTAATTGTTAGTCAGGTGAACGGCTGTATCTATTGCCAAAGCGCTCATATAGTGCTAGGCAAAATGAATGGTTTTAACGATGAACAATTATTGGATATTCGTAAAGGCAAAAGTGAAAATGCTAAACTAAACGCCTTAGTGAAATTGGCAGCAGATATTACCAAAAACAAAGGTAATGTTGGTGAACTTAACCTGGGCGACTTTTTTGCGCAAGGATACACTAAGGAAACACTTGTTGATCTGATCCTTCAAATAAGTGATAAAACTGCAATGAACTATTTACATAACCTAACAAAAGTTCCTGTAGATTTTCCAATTGCCGAAAGTTTGTAATTAAAAATAATTTAAGGTGTTAAACCTAAATTATCAGGTTTCGCACTTAATCACTTAAAAATAATTTAAAATGAAAACAATTAAATATATACTTTTAGTAATCGCCTTTACAATTACGTCTAATTCTATTGCACAGATTGCACCTGTAGACAATAATGGCCTGGCCATTGGTGGATATGACGTAGTATCATATTTTTCCGGGAAGGCACAGAAAGGTGTTAAGAATTACGCTGCAACACATAATGGAGCTACTTATTATTTTGTTAACAAAACAAATAGGAATACCTTCAAAAAGGCACCAGAAAAATATCTTCCTCAATTTGATGGATTTTGTGCATGGGGTGTGGCAGAAAAGGAAACGAAATTTCCAATCAATCCAGAGACTTTTGATATAGTAGATGGGAAGTTATACCTCTTTTTCAATGGGCCATTTGATGGAAAAATATTTAACACATCGATACCATGGAATGAAGATAAGTCAAGATTGATGAAAGCTGCCCATAAAAATTGGGCCATGGTTAGTAAATCTTAAATTAATCTATAGGCCGTACAATTTCGACATTGGTTTTGTGCGGCCTATCATCTCTATTAAAAACCTATAAATATTACAATTATGGAAGAAAAAAAATATCCGCTTCCTCCTTTTACTTTGGAAACAGCTATTGAAAAAGTACAAAAGGCAGAAGATGCGTGGAATACGAAGGATCCTATTGAGGTGTCTAAAGCTTATACTATTGATTCTCAATGGAGAAACAGAACACAGTTTATTAACGGAAGGGAAGAAATTGTTAACTTTTTAAAGGAAAAATGGAACAAAGAACGAAACTATAAACTAAAGAAAGAACTTTGGGGCTTTCGAGGAAACAGAATGGCTGTAAGATTTGAGTATGAATTTCAAGATCAAAACGACCAATGGTACAGAGCCTATGGCAATGAGCTTTGGGAATTTAATGAAAACGGACTCATGCAAAAACGTTACGCTAGTATAAACGATTTAAAAATTGAAGAGCAAGAGAGAAAACTAACATAAAATTTCAAATGATAATACAAAACAACAACTTTACGCTTATTAATCCGCAAACGGGTAATTTGGCATTTAAAATATATCATTTAGAAAAAGATAATCCGTTCGACCACATACAAAGACTTAATTATTACTCACTGATTTGGATCAAAAAAGGGAAAGGAACCCTAAAAGCGGATTTTTCTGAATACGATTTTAAGGAGAATATGTTGTTGTCTTTTTCTCCATACCAACCATTTATGGTTTGTACTAAAACAGACATAAGTGGTGTTGTGATTCATTTTCATCCGGATTTTTTCTGTATTCATAAACATCACAAGGAAGTTGCTTGTCATGGTGTGTTATTCAATAATATTTACAGCCCACCAATGGTTCAAGTAGAAGAAAAGGCTACGTTAAATTTTGAAATGATAATAGAGCAGCTCAAGGACGAAATAAAGAAGTCGGATTTAGCACAATATGAATTATTGATCTCCTATTTGAAGATATTTTTAATAACAGCATCGAGATTAAAGGCGGAACAACATAATGATACACAGAAAGTAACGACAACTAAGGAAGAACCTTTCATTCTACAGAATTTAAAAAACTATATAGAAACGCATTACAAAACAAAACATTCTGCGAGTGAATATGCCAATATGTTGGCCATTACTCCAAAAGCTTTAACAAGACTAACCAAAGCTCATTTTAATAAAACGTTATCCGATTTAATCTCGGAACGCATCATTATCGAAGCTAAACGGGAATTGTATTTAACCAATAAAACAGTAAAGGAAATCGCCTATGAATTAGGTTATAAAGACGAATATTACTTCAGTAGATTTTTCAAAAAGAATGCTGATGTTTCACCTCAACTTTACAGGGACACTGTTGGGTTTGATAAAGCTTCGGCTATTTAATAGATTAAAAAACGAACACCTGCCTAACGGGCTCTCCGCCTTGGATGGGTATGCAGGCACAAAATCACACCTATCGTTACTGGATGTGTTTAGAGCGAGTTAGACGATTTACATATATAAAATTGATATCTTTAACTAAACAAAACCACCTAGCGGTACCGCCTGGTTCCCGATTCGTTCACCCTGCTGTGCCTTAGGCTAACGGGGAGTACCCCACTCTCGATTTTCGTTGGGATGAATCACTTCGAATTTCAGTCGCAGATCGCCACAAGCGTTATACATGAACGTTGTAGGGTATAAACTAAATTAAGCAATGGAACATTCTGACTTATTAAATACTCTTGCCCAAATAGCTTTAGGAACCTTAGGTTTTACGGGAGTTGTTGTCGCTTTAAAACACAGTTCGGATGACTGGGATAACTATGATAAAATACGCTTTCAAGCTTTAGTCACAACAACTTTGACAGCTCTGGTTGGTTCCTTATTGCCACAGATAATTGCTATTGGCTCTGAGGATAGTTCTTTAACCTGGAGGTTAGCTAATTTGGGCATTGGATTAATGCATCTAGCAAACTTTAGTTCGATTATTTATACAGCGGTTAAATATAAAATTAAGCCAGAATTTAAAGGGTTCAAAGATATATTGGACACAATAATTGGTCCTGCCCTCATAATTTTACATTTTGTAGCGGCGTTTGGTTACATTCCATGGCTCGAACTATTGCTTGTGATTGGTGTATTGCAACAATTGTATATTGGAATTAGTAATTTTCTCGTATTTATTAGTTGGAAGAACAATTAAAATTAATCGTTTGCGTACTACTACAGTACAAAACGCGAAGGCCTTTATTTATGGCTAGTTAGACGATTTGCATTTAAAAACATTCATGAAAACATAGTGATTTACAAAAAATAATAACCCATTAGAAAAATTTACCTAATTAACCAATGAACAACAGAACACTTGACCAACAGCGGATCGAATTTATCAATCGAAAATTTCTTGCGACACCATTAGCTGGATTGATTATTTGGACTATAATAGGATTTATAGGAATCTTTTTCTCGGACATTATTGCGGTTTGGTCCATATTTATTGGAACGGGAAGTATTGTATATATAGGTCTCTTTCTCTCAAAATTTACAGGTGAAAATTTCCTGGATAAAAGTAAACCGAAAAACGAATTCGATTCACTTTTTCTTTTTACCGTTGTACAAGCGATTCTGGTATATTCAATTGCAATCCCATTTTTCTTAGTTGACTATACTTCACTTCCGTTGACTGTGGGAATTCTGACTGGTTTAATGTGGCTGCCATTTTCGTGGATTATAAAGCATTGGGTTGGAATTTTTCATACATTGATCAGAATAATTACAGTTCTCACACTTTGGTATCTCTTACCCGAATATAGGTTTACAGCTATTCCATTAGCAATCGTTTTGATTTATATTATTACATTACTCATCTTAAAAAACAGAAACAAAACTGATTAAAAACCTTAGCACGTTACCAGGTTACCAGGATAACGCATAACGCAAATGGATTTGTTAATAGGCAGATGGACGATTTGCATTCATAAAATTGATATCTTTAACTAAACATTATAACATTGTGGCTCTAACTGGTTCCCCGCCTTGAGTGGGCAGGGAGGTCTCACCTTTGCTACACAAAATGATCCGCTCTGAATGACGGCCACCAACCGCCAATAGCGTTAGACAGGGGCGTTGTACTTAATGTGAAAAACACTAATGACAGTAACCTACAGCAAAAACTTCAAGTACACATTTGAAGACTGCGAAAGCGAAAGCGGACAAATATCAGTAACTAATTATCGAATGATAGTAATTAAAAAATAAAAAGCACTAAGCACAATACCTACAGACAATGCCCTTTGGGGCACTGCATTTATCCGAGACCGTAGGCAGCAATATCGGAACGATGAAAGCAAAAGTACTCCATATATATTTTCTCTTATTGGTTTGCTGCTATAGTTGTATTAAGACGGAACAGGAACCAAAAATCTTTGATCTACTATCGTACTATCAACCGGAAGGATTTAAGGACTCACTACTCGTTGGAACTCTTCCTGTGTTGGAAGATAGAAACGCACCAAACGGGAAGAAGATCAACTTATATGTAGCTGTAACTCCGGCGACGAAAAGAGATAGTTTGTTGGAACCAATTTTTATTGTGGATGGTGGTCCTGGCGTGGCTGCCAGCAATCAATCCTATTTTTACACAGAAATTGACCAAAGTTACAGACGTTATCACGATATCGTTTATGTGGATGTTCGGGGAACGGGAAGGTCTAACCCACTCCATTGTCCCGAAATACAAACAAAATCTTCTCCTCAAGAATATTTCGAACATCCGTTTCCAGTTAATGAACTTGAAGCGTGCATTAAGAGATACCGAGATTCTGTAGATTTTAATTTCTATCAATCAAAATATATGGTTGATGATTTAGAAGAGGTACGTAAATGGCTTGGATATAACAAGATTAATTTAATGGCTATTTCTTTTGGAGGGAAAGTTTCATTGATGTTTATGGATCGCTACCCTAATTCCATTAACCGGGTTGTTCTGCACGCTCCTGATGCCCCGCATATAGAATATGTTTCGAAACGAGGCAGATATAGTCAAAGAGCTTTAGACGAACTCTTTAAATTATGTGATAGTGACAGTCTGTGCTCGTCTAATTATCCCAACCTGAGAAATGAATTTAAAGGGGTAATGAAAAGGCTTCAAGATAGTATAATAAAGCAAAAAATAGAAGCAAATGGAATCGATCAGGAAATAGAATTGCGATGGCCTCCAATAGCGGCAAAATTTGCCAATATGCTGTATAGTGATGATCAATATATTGAAATACCCTATTTGGTTCATGAAGCATATTTGGAAAATTATAATCCTATACTCGAAGCGATGAATATTACAAATACCGAAACCGACTTTTTTTATGCTGATGGGTTGTGGTTCGCAAACATTTGTGCAGAGGATCTACCAGTTGCGACAGAAAATTACGACCAAAGTGAAACGGAGTCATTTTTAGGAGATTATGTATATGCAACCAGGAAATATGCCTGTGACCACTGGCCTGTGCAACCGGCAGATACATCAGATCTTACTGCCGTTGTTTCTGAGATTCCAACCCTGCTGATTTCCGGTCATTTCGATCCGGCTCTTCCGCCGGAAACAGGTAAGGATATTGTAAAGAATCTTGCAAATGGTCAACACATTATCATTCCATATATGGCTCATATGTTAGGGAATCTTTCTAATATTGATTGTTACGATCGCTATGTGCTTGCCTATTTCGATGGAATAGAAGACCAACTAGATATGGATTGTTTTAGTGAAATGAAGCCGGGACCGTTTAAACTACCGCCACCCGAAGATAAATAGCATTAAAACATATTTTGCCAAATCCATTGGCAGTATTTAGACAAAACGATAATTAACGTTATTGAAAAGTAAAAAAATGACAACAACGACATTTCTAACATTCGTAGGTGACCAATGCGGAAAAGCCGGGGAAGCAATAAAATTTTACACTTCCATCTTTCCGAATTCGGAAATAAAAAGCATAATAAATTACTCAGAAGGAGAAGCAGGAGGTACGCCTGAACTTATTAAATATGGAGTATTTAATTTAAATGGTACTGACTATATGGTCTCTGAAAGTAATTTTAATCATGATTGGACATTTACACATGCGGTATCAATTTTCATTAGTGACAATTCTGATGAATTGATACAAACGTTTTTCGAAAAGCTTTCTTCAGATGGTGGTCAAGTGATGGTTCCTTTGGACAATTACGAAGGTGACGGGGATTACGGATTTGGCAAGAAATTCGGATGGTGTCAGGACAAATTTGGCATATCATGGCAATTTTTACTTACTGAATAACTAATACCTGTAGCTAGAAATGTTGTTCTTTATTTTGAGAAACCAATAACCAATGACAAAATTCTTTAGATTATCGAAGCATAATTTTGCAAAACAAAATCAAAGGTCTGGTAGACCTTTGGTTGAGATAGCCGCTTGCGGACGTCCTCTAAACATAATTAGAAACTATGATTAAGTTCTTTAGAAGAATCAGATTTGACCTTATGGATAAAAACAAAACGGGAAAATACCTTAAGTATGCTATTGGAGAAATTGTGCTTGTTGTAATTGGAATTCTAATTGCATTGTCAATTAATAATTGGAATGAAAACAGAAAATTGAAAAGTGAAGAACTTAATCTGTTGAGCGATATTAAAACAAACCTATTATCAACTTATAACACATTTAAAAATGACAGTATATTGAATCAACGTGATATTTTGAGATATGAGAAAATTGAATATTATATCGAAAAGGACTTAAAATATAATATCGAACTTGATAGCGCTTTCGGAGTACTTACGTTCTGGAGCACACCTTATATAACAACTACTGCTTATAATACACTTCAAACAAAAGGTCTTGACCTAATAAAAAATGAACGATTAAGACAAGATATAGCCTATTTGTATGAAGTTGAACTAAAGTCATTAGTTGAAGACTATGATAGAAGTGAATGGAAGATCAGTGAAACAGTTACTCCATTTTTCTCAAAACATATTAAGCGGTTGCATAAAAGATCCCTGAATGATGCAAGGCCAAATGATTTTGAATCTTTAAAGAGAAATGATGAATTTCAAAATATATTAAGTATGATTATCAGACAACGGAAAAGGGGGCAAGTGTTTTTTAGCGATGTAATGCTTGGTATGCAATCGTTGATAGAAGATATTGAAATAGAGATTGATTCTAGAAAATAATTACGAAAGCCTGCCTACCGGGCTCAACGTATTGGGTGGACAGGCAGTCACAACATCATCTATAGCCCAATGCCCGGAATTTTACCTCGCCTTCGAAGGTTTTGGTGGGCAATGGCCAAAATTCACTCACTTTCCCTATCTTTAATTGGTTTTCGGCAGATCAATTCACTGATTTTCCGGCAACGGGCCATGCACAAAAACGTTATGTGCAATTCGATAATAGGTAAAAAGGCTAATGAGACAAGTTTTTACAGCACCATCGAACCTTTTAAAAAACTATGTAGATTATTATTTCATCTTTGAAAATACCGACAACTCGTCTGGTACGGTCGACGTTTTTCCCTCGCCTAGTCCCTCAATGGTGTTTTCTTTTGGAAATAAGAACATTCAGGAATATGTCGATAATGGTCAGAACAAAAAACCAAATTCAGACTTTGCTATAGACACTTATGTATTAAACAAACGTAAGTTTATAGGAAAAGATAATTTCGGCATCATTGTGGTCAGCTTCAAACCCTGGGCAATACACGATTTCATCTGTTTCCATGTAAAAGAAGCATCAGGTCAACGTATCGTTTTAAAAGATATATACCCCTTAAAAACAGAACAGTTGGAGGAAAAACTATATCATGCCAATAATGACGCAGAACGAATTATGGCTGTTGAGTCGTTCTTACTTTCCATATTAAAAAATGTAACGATTGATCAAAGAGTGAAGTACGCTTGTAATATTATCAGAAATTCGGTTGGTATGGAAAAAATCTATGATATTGCCACGAACGTGAATTTGAGTGAAAAACAGTTCAACAGGAATTTTATAGAAACTACAGGAATCTCACCAAAGCTGTACTCCAGATTGGAACGTTTTTATTATGCGATCACACGAATGAAACAGCAACAGGTTTCTTTATCCCATATTGCTTTTGACGCAGGATATTTTGACCAATCACATTTCATACGTGAGTTTAAGAACTTTACCAAAACAACACCTTTGGAGTACCAGAAAAATGCAAAGGACAATTTTTTTGGTCATCCGCTAAATTTCTGAATGTCTGTTTTTTACAATTTTCGGCACACCCGTCTTTGTAGCTTTACTTCATATTAACCAAACTAAATTTCGAAGAAATGAATAATTACAAAGACATTGTATATGCTTTGGTGTGCCTTTCCTTTTCTATTGTGGTTGGAGCCGCTGTATTTGAACATTTATCCGTATGGCCTCGTGCCTATGTAGCTATTCCGAAATCCCTCACTATGTTTCAAGGCGAATATGGCCTCAATGCTGCAAATTTTTGGATAAAGATCCATCCCATAACTTTGTTGCTGTTTGTGGTCAATCTTATTCTATTTTGGAAGTCGGACCGCAGAAAAAATCTTTTGATAGTCTTTATTTCTTATTTTATAATTCTAATTATTACCAACCTCTATTTTGTTCCTGAACTTATTGAACTTACAGGAACGGAAATGTCTAATACTGTGGATGAATCGTTAGTAAAAAGAGGCGGCCTATGGATAAATTTGAGCTTGATTCGCACCCTGGCCATTGTTGTTTTGGCAATAGTACTCAGTTTAGGATTGACCAAACCGGGAACCAGGAAAAAATAATGTATGGCGTGTAAGAACAGAGCCAATAAGAAAAGTGTTTATAAAATCAACACAAATGGTGAAACGATGAATAACCGCAATTACTCGGGGAGAAAATGAAATAATATTCTCAAAATTAATAAATACCAAATAAACGAATAGGGGACTACCCATGCGGCTCATTGGAACACCCTGTAATGCCTTAGGGACATTATGGGGTGTCCCGCTTTTGCTACACAAAATAAATCACTCCGAATCGCAGCCACCATCCGCCACTAGCGTTATACAGGAACGTTGTGCTTCATTATTTAAAGGCTCAATTACTTAAAAATCATACCTTTATAGAAACTAGCCTCTAATGATTAAATTCTTCCGAAAAATTCGTAAAAAATTATTGGCTGAAAATAAGTTCAGCAAGTATCTTTTATACGCAGTTGGAGAAATTTTACTCGTTGTTATTGGAATTTTAATTGCGTTGCAGATTAACAATTGGAATGAGTGGAGAAAGGATCGAGTGAAAGAAAAGGAGATTATGGTAAACCTCGCTGAAAATTTTGAACTCAATATAGAAGCCCTTGAATCTGATATAGAACGCCTTATTAAGTTTAATACGTCATCTCGAATTGTTCTTAATGTTTTGGATAATCAACAACCCTATGATGATAGTCTGGCAAAACACTTTCACTGGGCGCGATTACCAAAGACGAATTTGAGCTTGTCTCAATCCGGGTATGAGCAATATAAGAACATAGGTTACGGCATTATTATAGACAAACCCACAAGTAAGGAGATCGTCGATTTTTATGAATCCACATTACCGACCTGGTTTACCGATTATACCATGATAAATGCTCCGTATGTGCCGTTTATTGATCATCATGTGCCGTTATTCATCTATAAAAATGAGAGCTTAGTTCCAATTAATATGGATAAACTTTATCAGGACGATTACTACTTGGGTTGGATGAGGGCGTATATGGAAGGAAGGAATACCCTAATTGAGATAGAAAGCGAATTCATAAAGGAGAATCAGAGAGTTCTTAAACTCATCAAAGATGAATTAAACAAATAACGAAAGCCCGCCTCCCGGTCTCCCCGCCTTGGGTGGACAGGCAGGTACAACATTGGCTATTATGGCTGCCGCCAGTTTGCTGCGCTCGTGTCGGCCTCACACTGAATAGTATCCCCATAATCTTCTTATCTTTAAACAAATCAAGTTCCGGGGCGAGAGGCAATGACCAAAATAATAGCCGTGGAGTTTGGCAATTATTCAAAATCAATTATGACCATTAGAACTATTTTTTTACTTGTTGTTTGTGCTCTTGGCACAATTAATTTCTATGCGCAGTACGGCTCACCTATTTGGATCACAACTCAAGCTGATGAACCTCAAGCTGCCAGATTAGCCGATCTGAATGGGGACGGACATCTGGATGCCATCTCTATTTCTTCAGGAGACAACAAAGTCGCGTGGTACGAAAATATGGATGGGTTAGGTTCATTTGGCCCACAGCAAATCATAGCCACCGAGGGTCTAAATCTCACATCTGTTCAAGCTGTGGATATTGATAGTGATGGAGATCTAGACATTATTTGGACGGCTTGGCATAATTCGATTGCATGGAATGAAAATATTGATGGACAAGGCAACTTTGGAGCATTTCAATTGGTTTATGATTTTCCCGATCCAGTTGTGAATTCTGCTTATGGCGGTGATGTAGATAGTGATGGAGATACAGATTTAGTAGTAGGTAACAGTGTAAGTAATCTAGTTTGGTTCGATAATTTGGACGGATTAGGTAATTTTGGCCCACCCATAAGCATAAGTACAAATGTGCAACTCTTAACGGATGTATTTTTATCCGATTTAGACGACGACGGAGATAATGACTTAATTACGGCTTCCTCGGATGACAATACAATAGCATGGTATGAAAACCAAGATGGCTTGGGTAGCTTCTCTGCGCCAATTATAATTACATCCAGCGCAGCTACAGCAAAAGCCGTGTACATAGCGGATATTGATGGTGATGGCGACCCTGATGTTCTTTCGGCATCAAGCACCGACGATAAAATCGCCTGGTACGAAAACCTGGATGGATTTGGCGATTTTGGTCCTGAACGTGTGATAACTACGGATGCTGTTCTGGCTTGGGATGTATTTGCTGAAGATCTGGATAACGATGGAGATATGGATGTACTATCGGCATCCAGGGGAGATGATACTATCGCATGGTATGAAAATATTGATGGGGTCGGTGACTTTTCACTAAAACATGTAATTTTTTCGTATGCTGATAGCGCCTCTTCGGTTCATGCAGGTGATATTAATGCTGATGGAAATCTAGATATAATTTCAGCGTCAACTATCGACGATCGGGTAGCTTGGTATGAGTATGGAGGGGTTCTGGGAGTCAAGGATAATTTACTTGATCAATTCGCTATAACACCTAACCCGGCAAATGCAATTATCAGCATAAAATCTGATAACTCAATTAAACAAATACAGATTTACGATATAAACTTCAGGCTTATGTTGTCTAATCGTAACAGCAACAAAATTGATATTTCAGTATTGTCAAGTGGCGTGTACTTAGTCCTTATTGAGAGTGAATTTGATGTGCTTCGGATTGAAAAATTAATAAAGAAATAAAACAATTACATAACAACACATTCTGTTAATCGCTTTGCTTGTAGCCGGTTGGACGCTTTGAACGTATAAAATTTATATCTTTAACTAAATAAAGCAACCTGGCGGCTTTGCCTGACGTCTGTTTGGTTCACGCTGAAGGGCCTAAGCCTACTACGGGGCAACCCACTCCCGACTTTCGTTGGGATCCTTCACTCCGGATCACAGCCGCTATCTGCAACCAACGAAATACCAACCGTTGTAGCCAATATTTGAAAAACAAGTATATAATTGTATAAATAATATTTGAACTAACTAAACGACTAAAATGCTACTTAAATGAAGAATAATGTTCGCGGAACTGATTTTCTCGCATTACAAAGAACCAAATTAGCGAATGAGCGAACATTCTTAGCTTATTTTCGGACTTTCGCAGTCCTTTTAAGTTCAGGATTGGCCATAATTAAAATTGAGATCCTAGAAAACCTTATGGGACTGGGTTATTTCTTCCTAATAACTTCTTTTGTAATTATTATTATTGGAGTAGTTCGTTTTCTCTATGTAAAAAGGCAACTGCGTAAAGCATTTTTAATAGATAAGCATTAGTGGCAGGCTAAAAAACACGAATCAATAGAGTAAGAAAAATGAAAACAATTAAAAACATGGGAAAAACAATAATTCTATGTTTAAGCTTTTTGCTTTTTATCTCAAATATACAAGGCCAAACATTTGAAAATCTTTGGAATGTTCTAAAAACAAATAACGAACCATTAGATGATTCTGCACTAGCTAAATTACTTTCAGAAATGGTACATGAAAGTGTAGCAAATATTCAATTAGAATGGAATAATTGAAAACGCTACCCACTAGCGCTAAACAGGAGCGTTATGCAAAAAAAGAGAATCATACTATTTTTTTTAGTTTTTGGATGCTTTTCAGTCTCCAAAGCGCAAGATCCAGCACTTTTAAATGTCGACTGGTACTTACACACATTGTCAATTAATGGGGAAAATTATACACCTCCGGTTAACAGTGAAGTTCTATATGTAAAAGCCTATTTTGATGAGCTTGATCAATTTGATACAGCAGTTTGCAATGGTTTAATCGGGACCTTAAATTATAGTAGTAATGAGTTCACCTTCCTAACATGGGGTATCACACTTTTGGAATGTGAAATGACAGTTAACGCAGATTTTGAGGAGCTTTATGCATATTACTTCTTTATTGACCACATAGATGATCCGTTTCAATATGATATTATCAATGAAACAAATGGAAGTAAAACACTAATTATCAACAATAATGTAGGTGATATGGCTATTTACAATACTGAGTTGCTTTCAATAAATATACCTACACCAGTTGATTTTACGGTTTATCCTATTCCCGCTACTGATATGATCAACATTTCAGCTAAAGAAAGAATCCAATTACAATCGATTACATTGTATGATTTCAATGGAACGATCACCCATAATATCCAACTACCCAAAAGTGATCCTTCTATTGATCTTTCCAATCTAAAAAGTGGAGTGTATATTCTAAAAATAATAACAATAAGTGGAGAAATTCATTTAAAAAAATTGATTAAAAAATAAAGGCTAACAGTTGTTGCGCAACAACACATACCGTTATTGGCTGTGTTTAAAACAAGCTGGACGATTTGCTTAAAATTGATATCTTTAACGAAACAAAATAACCTTGCGATCCTGCCTGATTTTTTATTCGCACATCTTGAAGTGCCTGGGGCTTCTACGTGGCTATCTACTCCAGACTTGGGTTGGGATACTTCACTCCGAATCACAAACGCCATCCACCACTAGCATTGTACAGAAACGATAGCCTCAATTAAAAACAAAAACAAGAATGATAAAGGATAATATAATGACCAATGGATTCAGAAATTTATTCATACTAGCTTTAATTATTTGCTCTCATCAATTAGTAAAAGCTCAGGGAAATCAAAATCAACAGTATTTACAAAAAATCGGTGTTTTAGATAGTCTCTTCTCCGACATACTTAATGAGACGAGAAAGGTTTATATACAAGTACCCGACGGCTATAATGCTGAGAAAGATCAAAAATACCCTGTAGCATTCATTTTAGATGGAGAAACCTTTCTACCAACTGTAAATGATGTTCAAAAGTATTATAGTGGTGGTTTTACGCCAGAGATGATTCTTGTGGGAATCGCTAACGATAAAAACAGAGTTCGAGACCTCACTACTTCAACTATA